>VFJO01000252.1 GCA_009886045.1 Verrucomicrobiota bacterium | reverse complement strand
ATCGAGTCCGATGGTGGGTTCATCCAAGATGAGGAGGTCGGGCTCGTGACTCATTGCATCTGCCAAGCCCACGCGCTGGCGATAGCCTTTGGAGAGTTGGCCGATGAGTTTTTTCTCCACGTCCTTGAGGGCGCAGAGTTCGAGGACATCGCCCACGCGTTCCTTCAGGCGGCGACTAGGAACACCTTTCAGCGCGGCCCGATAGCGAAGAAACTCGTTGACCCGCATATCCGTGTAGAGGGGGACATTTTCCGGCATGTAACCGATGTGTTCACGGGCGCGTAGGGAGTCCTTAAAAACATCGAAATTTGCAACTTGAGCTCGCCCCGAGGTGGGAGGAAGAAATCCGGAAAGCATTCGCATCGTGGTGCTTTTACCAGCTCCATTCGGGCCCAGAAATCCCACAATTTCCCCCTTATTCACTTCAAAGTCGATCCCATCTACTGCGGTGAATCCGCCAAAGCGCTTGGTGAGTTTTTCGACCTTGATCATCTAACGGGTATATTAGCCGAACTTGGTTGCTCGGGGAAGAAAAAGCCTGCTTCGGTGCAAGATCAATTTGTCGTAGGATAAAAGAGAGCGCCTTCCTCATGAAGTGAACTCACTTTTCTCCAAGGCGCCTGCTTTTCAGCAGGGCATCTGTTGGAAAAAACTAACCGAGGGCCAGTTGGGCAGTGGCGATTTCGAGAATCTCGTTTGTGATGCTTGCCTGACGGGCTTTGTTGTATTCGAGAGTGAGATCCTTGACCAAGCTCTTGGCATTGTCGGTGGCGCTTTTCATCGCGACCATGCGGGCACTTTGCTCAGAAGCGCGCGTGCCAAGTTGGGTTTGGTAAACAATGTAATGCACGTAGGCAGGTAGGATAGCGTCCAAAACGGCTTGAGGATTTGGCTCGAAGGTCATGCCTCCCTCCAGTTTCGGGAGCGGTGCGTAGTTAGTCTTGATGCCAACCTCCTCAAGGCTTGTGATGGGAAGGATGGGAAGAGCGGTTGGAACCTGCGAAAGGGTATTAACGAATCGTGGGTAGAGGATCGTCACTTTATCCACGCTGCCATCGAGGAATTTATCGATGCAAAACTTCGAAATTTGTTTGCATTGAGCGAAGGTCGGGCGCTCGGCGAGGGGAAAATCAGCGATCATATTCCGCCTTGTGCGAGCGAGGAATTGCGTGCCTTTGCGGCCAATGCTTACGAATTGAGTGCGAGCGGGATCAAACTTCAAAACTTCCCGAAGGATATTTGTGTTGAGTGCTCCGCAGAGGCCCTTATCGGTGGACATGAGGATGACCAACTCATTTTTGAGCTCGCGCTGTTGGAGGAGTGGGTGGAGGGTTTCCTCCACTGCATCGCGCACGGACACAATAACGCTGTTCAGCAGTTGGGCATAGTCGCGACCATTGAGCGCGGCTTGCTGAGCCTTGCGCATCTTGGAGGCCGCAACCATTTGCATGGCTTTGGTGATCTGAGCAGTATTTTTTACCGACTTGATGCGTCGGCGGATGTCGCGAAGGTTGGCCATCAGATTTTACAGATTGTTCGCCAATTTAAAATCTTCGAGAGCGGCCTTGAGTTCCTTCTCGACCTCTTCATCAAACATGCGTTTTTTACCTAGTTTCTCCAGCAAGGATGATTTGCGTGTTTCGATGAACTCGACAAATTTGTTTTGTGTTTCTTTGACTTTATCTACTGGGATCGGGTCAAAGAGACCCTTTTGCATAGACCACAGAATGATAGCCTGCATCTCGACGGCAGTCGGACTGTATTGAGGTTGTTTAAAAAGCTCCACAATGCGTGCACCACGCTCTAGAATAGCCTTGGTTTTAGCATCGAGGTCGGAGCCAAATTGGGCAAATGCTGCCAATTCGCGGTATTGGGCGAGGTCGCCCTTGATCTTACCTGCCACTTGTTTCATTGCTTTAATTTGAGCGGCGGAACCCACGCGGGAAACCGAGAGACCGACCGAAATGGCAGGTCGGATACCTTGGTAGAACAAGTCGGTTTCGAGGTAGATCTGACCGTCTGTGATCGAGATGACGTTCGTCGGAATGTAGGCTGATACGTCCCCGGCTTGGGTTTCAATAATCGGAAGAGCGGTGAGCGAACCATCGCCAAAGTCCTTGTCCAAGCGGGCCGAGCGCTCCAGCAAGCGGCTGTGTAGGTAGAAAACGTCTCCCGGATAGGCCTCACGACCTGATGGGCGCTTGAGGAGGAGGGAAATCTGGCGGTATGCATTCGCGTGCTTGGTGAGATCGTCAAAAACAATGAGCGCATCCATCCCGTTGTCCATAAACCATTCACCCATGGCAGCTCCAGCAAATGGAGCAATGTAAAGGTCGGCTGCGGGATCCGAAGCTGTCGCTGCGACAATGATCGTGTATTTAAGAGCGTCATTGGCTTCCAAGGTACTCACAACACGGGCGATGTTTGCATTTTTTTGCCCGATTCCTACATAGATGGAATAGAGCGGACGGAAATTGGGGTCGCCAGCCTGCTCTGCAGCTCGGTTGATTTTGGCTTGGTTAATGATGGTATCAATGGCAATCGTGGTCTTGCCAGTGGCTCGGTCACCAATGATGAGTTCGCGCTGCCCGCGCCCAACAGGAATCATGGCGTCCACACTCATGATGCCGGTCTGTACCGGCTGGCTTACCGGGCGGCGTTTGATGATGCCGGGGGCGATTTTTTCAACGGGATAGGTCTTCTCGTGAGGGATCGGACCTTTGCCATCAAGAGGACGGCCAAGTGCGTCCACTACACGGCCGAGGAGGCCCTTGCCAACGGGAACAGAGAGGAGTTGGCCGGTGGTCCTGACCTCCGTGCCTTCGCTGATTTTCGTGTAGTCGCCGAGTACGATAACGCCGACCTCTGTTTCTTCAAGGTTCAGAGCGATGCCGGTGACTCCACCGTGAAATTCAACCATTTCATTGAGTCTAACGGCGCTGAGGCCTTCGACGCGTGCGATGCCGTCGCCGATTTCACGGACGGTACCGACGTTGGTTTGGCGGGCGGCGTCGCTTTTAACCGCGCCGATTTTTTCTTCGAGTTCGAGGACGATATTGCTCATGTGAGTGGTAAATCAGGATTGTTTAAGTGATTCGAGGCGGGACAGAATACTTCCATCCCAGACATTGCTGCCGAGTTGAATGCGCAGCCCGCCGATGAGGGCGGGAGAGTGGCGGAATTCGGTAGTGATTTTGCCGAATTTTGCTGTGAGGTTGTTGGTGACATCGTGCCTTTGGGTTTCTGAGAGACTTGTGGCACTTTCGACGATTGCATGGTGGCGGGCCACCTCAAGGCGGGTCAGGCGGGTGATGAATTTCAGCATCTGGACATAATGACGCGGTTTTTTTTCGACGATTTCCTCGGCTATGGTGCGCAGGCGGTTTTCGTCGATCTCGCCGTTTACGATCGACAGGTCAAATAATTCTTTGGATTGGCGGCGGGCTTCCCGGCTGAGTTTCATGGTGTAGGGATCAGGCTGCGAGTTGTTTAGCAGTCTCGTTAGCGAGGCGCTCTTGGTCAGCTTCAGTGAGGACCTTGCCAACGACCTTGGTCGTTGTGTCCACCACGAGATGGAGCATTTCCTTTTTGACGTCAGCAACCATGCGGGCGCGTTCAAGCTCCACACTTTCGTTGGCCTTAACGATGATATTTTCAGCATCTCTAATTGCTTGTTGGAGATGTTTTTGGGAATTTACTTCGCTCGATGAGCGGCCTTCCTCAATGATGCGTTGTGCGTCGGAATTGGCCTTGCGTAGGATTTCTTGGCAGCGGATTTCGGATTCAGCGAGTTGTTTTTTAATTTTTTCTGCGTTTGCTTGTCCCTCTTCGATGATCCGGCGGCGGGCTTCAAAAATCGCAACAATTGGAGCAAATGCAAACTTTTTCAGGATCGCGTAAACAATAAGAAAGAGAATAACCTGAGCTAAGAATTTAGGCCAAGTAACTCCAAATTGTGCTAACAACGTAGTAACAGTATCCATGAAAATATATGTATTGTATTTTGAAAATAGGGACTGGGGTCGGCAGTTTTATTACCGCCGACCCCAGTGGGGTAATTAGCGACCTCCGAAAGCGAGGATCAGAGCGTAAATGGCGATAGCCTCTGAGAGAGCCATGCCAATGATGCTCAGGGTGAGCACTTTTCCTGAGGCTCCAGGGTTGCGGCCAACGGCTTCTACGGCTTTAGCACCGATCATTCCAATGCCAATGGCGGCGCCTGCACCTGCGATGGCAAGGGTGAAGCTACCGGTGATTCCGCCTGCTGTCGCGGCGGCTTCTGCGATGAGTTGTGGTATCATGATTATGTATTGTTTGGTTTTCTTTCTGCTGCCCGCAGTCTTGCCACGGTCCCAGCGGAAAAATTCTAATGCTCTTCGCCTTCGTCGTGTGAAGTGGAGAGTTGGATATAGACGGAGCAAAGAAGCATGAAAACAGCTGCTTGGAGAAGTCCGACTAAGAGTTCCAGAAAGTAAAAAGGAATCGGGATTGTCACCGACATGAGGTAAGAAGCCCAAGTTGGGAGATTCAACTGCTTGCCCAAAGTGATCATGGTGGTGAGAAGATTCTCACCGGCGAACACGTTTCCGAAGAGTCGGAGAGACAGTGAAACCGGCCGGAATGCCATAGATACGACTTCAATGACGCCGACGAATAAAAATACAGGAATCAGCACGAGTGCCATGACCCCTGTTAGACCGCCTTTTACTCCGAAGATGTGATTGAGGAAATTTTTAACCCCGACTTCGGTGAGTGACCAATAGAGCCAGAAGATCATGAAGACCGTTGACATGGCGAGTGTCATGTTGAGGTCTGCTGTCGTGGGCCGCAGAAGTGGAATAAATTTCACTTCTTCCCCATTGGTCTTGTTTATGACTTCCCAGCCAATTGACCCGACGCCAGGGAGGAGGCCGAACCAGTTTGCGACGACGATGAAGATGAAGAGTGTGGCCAATAATGAGAACACGCGCGCCACCATATGGGCGCCGACGATACTCTCAATGAGGTCGTATAGGGTTTGGACGACGGCTTCGAAAAAGTTTTGCGTCGCCCCAGGGATGACTGACATGTTTTTCGTAGCTTTTCGAGCAAACCAAATGATGAAGACTGAGACAATGGCGCTCACCAAGAGTGAGTTCGATAGCCAATCGAAAAATGGCGTGCCTTCACCTCCGAGAAAAATCGTCGGAGCATCAAGAGTCAACACAGAGGCTAGTAGCGGTGGAAGCAACATGATTGGTCAGCAGGTCAGGTTCTCAAAGTTGATACTACCAGAGATGGGTGCTGCGGAAGCGCCAATTTGGTCTCTCAAAATTTGAAGACTGGTTATTTAGCACTCAGGAAAAATAAGGCAACCGCAAAGGCACGTCGGGATAAAAATTTCAATCGGCATGAATCAGGAAGCTTTGTTCGGATATTGCAGGATGGCCCGGAAGGCACTCGATGCGGCTTGGAATCGAGCATCGAGGCCAGTGCCTATAAATTTATCCAATGTGGAGTGCGTGAGAGTGCGCCAACCAAGTGTAAGGCCCCATTTTTCGAGGTCGGAAAAATTCACATCTGCTGTGAGATCGCAGCGGCCAGGAGCTTGATAAATATCCTGACCGGTGAGGCGTTGGTGGCCCGCGTAGCCTCGCACGCTGCCTAGTCGCCGGCGATGGTGGAGGGCGGGCATGGTGTCTCCGTAGTCAATCGTAAGCATAGCGCCGGCTTTCCAGTATGGAGCCCACATCTCAAGCCAGCGGCTGTAGGACTCATGAACTTCGATGCGCTGGCCTTTGGCAAAATCGTATTTGAAAATCGTGGAGTCTGGGAGTGCCGCGGGCTTGAGGATTTCTTCGATGCGCCCGCCTGCGATGCGGACGTGAAGCTCTTGCCAGCCTTCATCTGCGAGTTCAAAAACCCGGCAGGGGAAGGCGTCCACAAGTTCGTTAGAGAAAATATGAGCTGTTCCGCGAACTTGCTCGAGAGCGCTTGGGAGTGACTCATGCCATGTCACACGTCGGCCCTGCATAAGTTTTTTTTGCACCTCTTGGAGTGGTTGGGAGATTTCTACGATGTGGTATCGGATGCCTTGGCGTTTCCACCAACCCAGCGAGTTCAGGATACTGTGGGCGAGTTGCCCGCTGCCAGCGCCGATCTCGATCACGTCGCGAATGTTTTCTTTTTGAATCCACGTGGCGATCCGGCGAGCGAGTGAGTGGTCGAGCGTAGCCATCGTCGAGAAATCTCCGTGGCGCCCTACGGAGCGTATTTGCGTGGAGTAGTAGCCGAAGGCCGGGTTGTAGAGAGCCTCTTCCATGAAGCGCTCAAAGGGGATCGAGCCGCCAAGCTCACTCTGCAATGCGAACAGGAAGGGACCCGCCGCGCTCACGGCGTGGTGAGTTTTTCCTCCTGCGCGGTGAGGGTCTGCCACTTGGTTTTAAACTCCGGATCGTAGCCCTGATCTTGCAGATCCAGCATGAGTTCGCGTTGGTGGGTGATTTTTTCTAGTCGCGGTTGGATTGCTTGCCAGACCTCACGAAGCAGGCGAAGGGCGCTTGGTTCGCGGTCCCAGAGAACTGCGTAGCTCTGGATGAAATCCGCCGCATACGTTGGTTCAGCGCGGTCGTTGGGGAACCACAGGTGCTTTGGAGGCTCTGCTGTTTCAAGCAGCATGGGGGCGATGTAGATATTTCGCAGGATGGCTTCGATGTATTTGTCGCGGGCCTCGGCCTCTCGGCTCTCGAGTGAGCAGCTCAATGCCCAGCCGAACAGGAAGGATGGCTCCTTGAAGTCCAAAGCGTAGTCTTTCTCGTAGCGTGCAAAAAATTTTTCTGCCTTGTCGGGTGCGTCCGCAAGAAGATGAAGCATGGGGATGAAAAAACGGGCGCCTTGGTTGTCTGCGGGATTGTAGGTGAGGAGATTCTCGAGGCTCGTACAGGCTTCGACGAAACGTCCAAGATGCCAGTCCGTCATGGCCCGGCCATAGATCGCTCTCAGATAGGGGCGGGTGGCATGGTCTTTCCACCAAACCGTGTTTGGCGGCCGTTGAAGGTCGCTTTCGCGGCGGATAACCTCGTCATACGCCTCGCCACAAGCTTTCCAATTGCCCGCGCTGAATTCCAAGTCTGCCAGTTCGATGCGCGCCGGGGAGTGGTCTGGATCCTTTTCCAGTGCAAGCCGGAGAAGGATTTGTTTCTTAGACTGCGAGCGGACACGGAGTGCCGTGCGTACCAGCCCGGATGCCACATCTCGCGGAGGTGGGTTCGCTTGCTCGGGCTTGCCATTGCGTAGTACCAGCAGGCTTGTTACTGCTTGGAGCTCCTCCGAAATGGATTTTGACGCTGGAGTAAAGCGGATGTTTATTTTCGCCTCGGATGAGAAGGCTTGCCAGTCTTCCTCCTCCCAGTCGTCATGTTGCGGTACGAGGAGTTGGTCTGGGGGAGGGGTTTTTTCGAGAATACGGTAAAGGAGGTTTTCAATCCGAGCCTGATCGAGTTCCTCCATGAGCTCGGGAGGGGCAATCGGGGCACCTGTGCGGTCGCAGATGACGATCAGAGTGGGCAAGACCCAATCTGAGCCGCTTGGAACCGGCTCTTCGAGGTCAAGCCAGTGGAGATGCCAAGTATTGCGAGGAGTCTTCAGCGCTTGGATCATAGGCGCCAATCTACATCGAGGCTGTTTCTGCGGCCAAATCGGTCATTGAAGTAGATTTTTTTATTGGCGGCCCCAAACTCATGGACGAGGCGCGTTACTTTGACGTCAAAGCAGCAGTATTTTGCTATTTCGAGAATCTTGCCTTCGCGCCACCAGCGAATGGCGTCAAGCCCGTCAGCAGTTTTTCCGACGCCGAGAGTGGCTTGCGCAATATCCTCCAGCTTAAGGCGGTGGCCGGCGATGCGCTCGACTTCCTGCAACAGGTCGAGTGAGACGAGGTTTTCCCGCAGGTCGAGAATCGTATACGCCATAAGCACATCGTAGTCGAACCGCACGTGGTTGAAGCCGACAATCAAATCTGCGCGCTGGAGTCGGCGTATGAGTTGTTCCGCCCGGTCTTCGCCAAAAATCTCATAGGTTTGATCCTTTGAGCTATAGGTGACGCCTAGCGACATCCCCATCTCGTGCTTTTTATCCCAGCCTCCGACATCGTTCGCCGTCCGCTGGGTTTCAAGGTCGAAGTAAACAATATCCATTTGCTGCGGGGCCTGAATCGCCTGCTTCCTGTTCTTGATAGGTTGAATCAGCGTTGGAGCTTACTGTCTAAAAGACTAATAATTTGACGCGTCCTCTCGTCGTCTGCCATGCGTTTTTTGATGAGCTTGCAAGCATGTATGACTGTGCCATGGTCACGGCCTCCAAATGCATCGCCAATATCGGTGAGCGGCATGCGCGTATGTTGCCGAGTCAGGTACATGGCAAATTGACGTGCCAACGCAATATTGGCTGGCCGGCGTTTGCTGCTCATGTCCGCAATCCGGACGTCGAAGTGCTCCGCCACGCAGCGTTGGATTTGATCGATAGTAACCGCTTTTTTTGCTTGTTCCTGAAAAATGTCGCGAAGGAGGTTTTCAATTATATCTCGTGTTATTTCTCTTTCGCTAAGAGATTTATATGAGGCGACACGCATGAGTGCGCCTTCGAGGCGGCGGACGTTATTACGAATTTTATCGGCAAGAAATTCAATGATCCAAGGCTCGAGAACGAGGTTAAGGCTTGCCGCCTTGCTGCGGAGGATTGCAATCCGCGTCTCAGTGTCGGGCGGTTGGGTTTCCGCCGTCATGCCCCATTCAAAGCGGGATACAAGCCTCTGCTCGAGCCTTTCAATCTCGCTGGCCGGCCGATCGCTTGATAAAACTATCTGTTTGTGAGCGTCGTGAAGCGCGTTGAATGTGTGGAAAAATTCTTCCTGCGAGCGTTCCTTGCCAGCGAAAAACTGAATGTCGTCAATGAGGAGGACATCGGCTTGGCGGTATTTTTTTCTGAACTTGACTAGGGTTCCATGTTGAATGGCGTCAATGAACTCGTTCGTGAATTGCTCGCTCGAAAGGTAAACGACCTTTGAGGTTTTTCCCTTTTGCAAAACGTGGTGTCCAATGGCGTGCAGGAGATGGGTCTTCCCCAGTCCGCTCACACCGTAAACGAAGAGCGGGTTGTAAGTGGTCGCTGGTGAGTTTGCGACAGCCAAAGCAGCGGAGTATGCGAACTCGTTGTTTGATCCAACCACGAACGAATCAAAACGGTTTCGTAGATTCAGTCCCTGCACCGGAGCCCCATTGGGCTTTTCTTTGACAGTCTTCGTGGGGGAGGGAACTGGCGGTTCGTTGTGAAAGTCGCGTTCATCTGCACTCTGTAGCTGCAGCGTCGTCACTCCCGGCATCTCTTCAAAAACCGCTTCCTTAACGATCGGCAGGTAATTGCTCTCAATAAAAAACTGATGAATGGGATTAGGTACGGAAAGAGTCAGCGTCTCACCCGATATGGAGGCTACTTGGATGCCGGAAAACCAGCGTTCAAAGCCATCCGCACTCACACGCTCTTTAATGCGTTTTGAGACGCGGGTCCATAAGGTTGAATCTAAAGTCATCATTGTATTTTTAGTTGCCCAGCGCGGTGCCGGCAAGACCAAGTCTAAGTGTTGCTGAGAATCGCGTAAAAACCGCTCTACATCTAGTCAAAAAAAACGGATAGAGTGGTTCTAGCGTGCAAGCAAATTGATTTTTAATGCTATATAAAATTAGTGTTAAATGCTTTATAATTACTTTCTCGATCCATGCTGTCGAATCTCTTTCATCAGTCTCTTGGCCGAGCTTCGGGCTGGATTCGGGTGCCAAAAAAAGGTCATAGAATGAAGAGAAAAAGTTATTCACAAGTTATACACACGCTGGGAGTTGTTGTCGCCTGTAGACCTGACATATTAAAAACGTCCTATTCCTTGCTCAAGAAAAAAGTCACTAAAACAGGAAGAAAAAGTTTCAATCGTTACACAAAAAACCTTGACTCCTTCATGGAGGGCTTATTCATCGCATCCTTTCAAATAGGGGGAGTGCTCGGGGAGGGACTTGAACCCACACTCCTTGCGGAACCAGATCCTAAGTCTGGCGCGTCTGCCAATTTCGCCACCCGAGCTTTTGAGTGAATGGTCGCTTGGCAACTTGCCAATGAAACCGCGAGGTCGTCAGCATCGTAACTTGTAAGAGTAGGATCAAGCGTAAAATCCGCCTTGCCAGCTTCGTTGCGTGGAACTACGTGTGATGGCCCATGGATACACAAGGCGAAATCATTCTAGGCCGCGACTGCGATGCGGTGCAAATTCCAAGCGGCCATCCGATCGTTCTGCCTGCGGGCATGTCCGTGGTTATCACCCAGTCGTTGGGCGGGACTGTTACCGTTGCCACGCCCGGCGGATTGGCTCGCATTGATCTGAAGGATCTCGACGCCCTGGGATTGGATCCCGCCGAGGGCCTACAAAAAGTGAAAGTCGAAGGCAGTAAGCAGAACGCGGTCTGGAATCAGTTGAAATTGGTTTTTGATCCTGAAATTCCCGTGAATGTGGTGGATCTTGGCCTGATCTATGATTGTGAAGTCAAGACGCAAGAGAATGGAACCAGCTCGGTGTTGGTTAAAATGACTCTTACTGCGCCAGGTTGCGGCATGGGGCCAACGATTGCGGCCGACGCTCGCAGCAAAATCCTCGCCCTTGAGGGGATTGACGAAGCCGACGTCGAGCTCGTCTGGGATCCCGCTTGGAATCAATCTATGATCAGCGAGGCAGGGAAGATGAAGCTGGGAATCATCTAAGCCGCTTGCCAACTTGCGTGTTGAGGTTTTTTCCTTCACGACCAATCAAAGCATTGGGCTGCTTCAAAAATCGCCGCAGGGCTCGGGGCGCGTGCGATCTCCCTGTGCAAATGGATTTTTTGGTTTAAACTACTTCGTGAAACATCCAATTTTTGCCATCCTTTTTGCCAGTTTATCCCTTGTGAAAGCCGAAGATACAAAGCCCGTCCTGACTCCGCTTCAGGAACACGTCACGATGCAATGCGGCACCGAGCCGCCGTTTCAAAACGAATATTGGGACAACAAGCGCGAGGGTATTTGTGTTTGCATTGTTTCGGGAGAGGCCTTGTTCAGCTCTTTCGATAAATTCGACTCCGGCACGGGCTGGCCCAGCTTCTTTCGTCCATTGAGAGACAATGCCATTGAGGAAAAGTCTGACGTCGCACACGGAATGCAACGTGTGGAAGTCCGTTCGATCGAGGGGAATTCGCACCTTGGGCACGTTTTCCCGGATGGTCCTGCTCCTACTGGCATGCGTTATTGCATCAACTCGGCTGCCCTGCGCTTCATCCCGAAAGACGAGCTTGAAAAGCAGGGCTATGCAAAGTATAAGGCGCTCTTTGAAAAACACTGACGTCTTCGGTGTGTTTGCCCGAGTCGGTTGAGGATCGCGAGTAGTATGGTTCAATTCCGCATTGGCATTGATCTTGGAACGACAAACTGTGCCTTGGCCTGGGTGCCCGTCTCGTCAGGCGTCGTGCAAACCAGCGTGCTTTCGATTCCGCAGGCGGAAACGGATCATTCCTCGGTCTCCCAGCCTACGCTGCCTTCGTTTCTTTACTTTCCTCCCGAAAAGTTGGCTTCCTGGTTGGTCGGCCGCCTTGCCCGCACGCGAGCAGCAGAGGTTCCAGGTCGAGTCATCCATTCCGCCAAATCTTGGCTGGTGCACCATGCTGCCGACCGGCGTGCCAAATTCCTTCCATTGGGTTCAGGTGACATTTTGCCGCAGGACCAGATCAGCCCGTTTGATGCCCTCTCGGTCCTCTTGCGAAAACTTTCCTCGGCGTGGGACATAGCTCATCCGGAGGCTCCCTTGGCCTCGCAGGATCTGGCAATCACGGTTCCTGCTTCCTTCGATCCGGCCGCACAGCAACTCACCCTTGAAGCCGCCCGGGAGGCTGGTTTTCCTGATTCCACAATTCTTCTCGAGGAGCCTCAGGCTGCCTTTTACGCTTGGCTGGAAAATGACGTCGCTGCTGCCGAGGCCATCGGGGGGAGTCAACGGGCTTCTCATGTCCTCGTGGTGGATCTCGGCGGTGGCACCACAGATTTGAGTCTTTTTGCGCTTGAGCCGCGACCCGATTCGCTCTTGCCGAAGCTTCAGCGCATAGCTGTGAGTGATCATTTATTATTGGGCGGCGACAACCTCGATTTGGCCTTGGCTCATTTTATTGAGCAAAAGCTTGCGCCGGGTTCCCAGTTGCCGGCTTCGACTTTTGCCCAACTTCTCGCTCGCTCTCGGGAAATCAAGGAGGAGGCGCTTGCGAGAGAGGATGGAGAGCACAAACAATGGCCTATTGCTGTTTCCAAACCCGGCTCCTCGCTTCTTGCTGGAACTCTGCGCGCTGAAATTTCCTCAGAAGAAATCTCAGCCTTGCTGCTCGAAGGCTTTTTTCCGTCGGTGAGTGCTAGCGAGCATCCACTGCGTGCGGCTTTAGGGCTCCGAGAAATGGGTCTCCCCTATGCGAAAGATCCAGCTGTGGCTCGGCATCTCAGCGATTTCCTGCGTGACCGCCCCCGGGTTGACTTTGTTCTCTTCAATGGAGGACTCACCAAAGCCCCAGCAATTCGTCGGCGCATTTTGGATAATATCGCTCGTTGGCAGTCCGGCCAAGTCCCGCAGGTGCTGGAAAATTCGGATCCCGACCTGACTGTTGCCCGGGGAGCCGCTCGTTTCCTGCATCTGCGAGCCACGGGGGATACTGCCCGCATCGAGTCCGGAGCCTCGCACGCCTATTACATACGTGTTGGGCAAAATTCTGCTCTTTGTGTCCTTCCGCAAGGGGCTGCAGCGGAAGAAGACTTCATCGCTGGGCATTCGGACTTGCGTGCTCTTGTCGGCAGGCCCGCTTCATTCGAGCTCCTGCGGAATGCCCGCCGCCCGGACGATGCTCCCGGGATGGTCGTTGAAAGCGCTTTGGAGGGCTTTTCGGAACTTCCTCCAGTAGAGACAATCCTTGCCCTTCCATCAAATTCAGCGGCTCCGGCCGATCCAAATGTTCGCGTAAAAATTCGCACCCGTCTCAGGGCTACCGGTCTCATGCGCGTCGAGCTTCTTTGTGCAGAACCCGGTCTGCGTCGAGATGCCCCGTGGCCATTGGAGTTTTCTCTTCGCGGCAACGGGGTTCAAAAAAATCGCTCTGCCGATACCTCGGATGTTGTCACACGGGCTGGCGAGCAGATTGCCGCACTGCTTGTTCCCTCCCAAAAAGCCCGGCAAAAAATCACCGCCAACGTGGTTTTCACTCTCGGGGAGAAAACGCTTGTCACTTCCAAATCGGCTTGGACCGGTGGCATTGTACGACGCCTTTTCGATATCTGGCTCGAATCCGCACCGCGTCGTATCCAGTCGGCTGCTCATGAGGAGACTTGGCTTCACCTTGCAGGTTGGCTGCTTCGTCCTGGATGCGGCATGACGGGCGATGCCGAGCGCGCCCTCGCTTTGGCCGACATCCTCGCCGCACCCTCACATTTTTCGAGCGGTGCTGTAAAAATCCAACGTTGGATTTGTGCGCGCCGTATTGCTGCTGGTCTCGACGGGCTTCAATCCAAGGTCATCTGGAGTGCGGCTCTTTCCGATTGGCGTGAAGGAAGCCTTCCCTCTGCCGAGATTGCTCTTCTCGCCGGCGCCTTGGAATCTCTCCCAATAGAAACTCGGATCCACAGCGCACGGCGCGTGACATCCGCCATCGTGGTTCAACCCAACAATCCCGCATACTGGAGAGCACTCGGCCGCCTCCTTTCTAGAGTTCTCTTCCATGCGGGAACAAATCAGATTCTCCCCCCTGAGATTGTCGAAGAAACTTGGGAAACCTTGCGCGATACGGATCCTGGTGAATCTCTCCGTCCCGAAGCAGCGACCGCATGGCTCCGTGCGGCGCGGGTCACAGGTCTGCGTTCATTGGATGTCCCCAAGACGATCCGCCACCAGATCGACACCTTATTGCGTCGTTGGGAAATTAATGAAGTCCGCCGACGGGTGCTTCAGGAAACCGTGTCCATGGTTGCCTCTGACCAAACCGGACTTCTTGGTGAAGCTCCTCCGCCTGGCTTATCTCTTGAATCCATGGGTGATTTCGACCACAACGCTCCCCTTTAATATGAAAAAATCAGGTCTCTTTAAATTGCAGGGAATCGTTCAGCACTATGAATGGGGAGGGTTCGATTTTATCCCTATGCTGCTTGGGCAACCTCACCCCTCGTCCATCGCTTGCGCCGAACTTTGGCTAGGAGCGCACTCTGGAGGGCCAGCCATCGTTGATTCGCCAGATGGGCCTATTTCCTTGGCTGATCTGGTGCGCGAAGCCCCAAATCAGGTCCTTGGAGATGTGGTCGCTTCGCGCTTTGACAGCCTTCTCCCGTATTTATTCAAGATTCTCGATGCTCGGAAGATGCTCTCCATTCAAGCACACCCGACCATCGCACAGGCCCGTGCAGGATTTGAAAGGGAAGAATCCGCCGGAGTTCCCCTCACGGCATCGGTCCGCAATTACAAAGACAAAAACCACAAACCTGAGGTGCACGTGGCACTCACCGACTTTTGGATGCTGCATGGATTTCGCCCTTTGGAGGAAATAGCGGAGACTCTCAGAAATATCCCCGAACTGCGGCCTCTGATGCCGGACTTTGATGCTCGTCTGTCCGTTGCTGGCAAAAACCCCGCCTTGAGATCGGAGCTTCTGAGGAATCTCTACGAGCGAGCCATGACAATGTCTCAAGCCGGTGTGGATGAGCTTTTAAATCCTCTGATCAAGCGCTTCGAAAGCCAGATGCCAAGCGACAAGAATGAGCCGGATTTCTGGGCTGCCCGCGCCGCCCGCGAGTTCCCGCTTCCTGATGGGCATCGCGACCGGGGTATTTTTTCGATCTATTTGCTCAATCTTGTGCGTCTGCATCCCGGTGAGGCCACGTACCAATCGGCCGGGACTCTGCACGCTTACCTAGAGGGGACAAACGTGGAACTAATGGCCAATTCCGATAACGTGCTACGGGGTGGCCTGACTCCAAAAAATGTCGATGTTTCCGAGTTGATGCGAGTCGTTCTTTTCGACGAAGGCGTGGTTGATGTCATTCGCGGAAATGATTTGGGCAACGGCGAGACCGTCTTCCCAACCTGTGCGGAGGAATTTGAGTTGAGCCGCATCCATTGCCGGGAAGATCAAACCTATCGCTCAGGCAAACGCTCTGGACCGGATACCCTGCTTGTGTTGGATGGTGAGGTCACTGCAGCGGGAGGAGGCGAAAAACTTCACTTGAGTAGGGGAGGATGCCTTTTTGTCACACAAGACACAGAGTACACACTCACGGGGACAAGTCAGGATGCAGTCGTTTTCAAAGCCTCTCTGCCGTCTGCGAAATGATGAGACTTGCTGGGTTTGCTGGGTTTGCTGGGTTTGCTGGGTTTGCTGGGTTTGCTGAATCTCAAGCGGACTCGGCAGCCAGAGAGAGCATTTCTAGGAGAAGCGCCATACGTGAATCGAGTTCGACTGTCTCGAAGATGGCCCGTCGGTGTGATGGGTCCGAGATAAGCGTGGATGCGATGAGGTCGGTGAAAGCTGAATCTGAGATCGAAGACTGGAGGTAGGACTCAAAGTTGGGTAGAGACACCTGCCCATCACTGAGAAGCTCTTGGCAAGTTCGGAGGATGCGCGACCGCATCTCTGTCAGGTTGTTTGCCACATTGCCATCGCGGAGAATTCTTATGTCTGCACGCGGGCGTGGTGTGATTTGAACATCCGATAATTCAACGCGCGAGAGACCTTGGAGGATCAGATTTAAAGTGCCATCTGGGTTGGAGACGCACGCGCGGATGATGCCAAGGCCCGCGACCGCGGCTACGTTGCTGTCATCGTAGGAATGGGCAATGGCAAACATCCGGTTCCCGGCCAGAGCCTGAGTGGTCATGTCACGATATCGCTGCTCGAAGATGTAGAGAGGCAGCAGGGTGCCTGGAAAGAGACACACCCAAGGCAGGATCATGATATCTGTCTGATCAGGAAAGTCGGATGTCTCGAGAGTGTCCACTAATCATATCTACGATTTGCCGATGCGAGTGGGTTCGAAAAATCTCTAAAAAACTCTCGGGGTTCCTTCCTCAAGAAGGCATACGCTGTCGAGAATACGGCGTTCTGCGGCGTGCCGGATGAGCCTCTCAGGCGGCTCATGGAGGGCTTCATAGCTCAGGCGGAAAGTTCCAAAATGCATAGGAACGAGGGTTTTGGCTTTAAGTTGTAAAAAAGCCTCGATGGCTTCTTCCGGGTTCATATGGACATCGCGCTTGGTGGGCGCGTCGTAGGCGCCGATAGGGAGAAGGGCGATTTCCACCGGGAGGCGTTCCCCGATTTCCTTAAATCCCTCAAAATAGGCGCTGTCGCCGCAGTGGAAAACCGAGCGCCCCGCATACGCGATGTGGAAGCCGCCGAAGCCGCGATGCGTGTCGTGCAGGACTCTAGCGCCCCAATGCCGCGCTGGCGTGAGTGTGACACGAAGATCGCCGAGCTCAAAAGATTCCCAGTGTTTTAATTCCTGCACTTGGTTGAAACCAAGTCCATGAACCAGACCGCCAACATGCTCAGGAACCAGAATCGCTTGGTCGCTAGCCACGGCACGGAGCGTTTTGCGGTCCAAATGGTCGAAGTGAGCATGTGTGACCAGCACAAGGTCGATGGAAGGCAGGTCGTGAATTTCCATACCGGGTTGCTTGATGCGTTTGATGACTTTGAGCCACTTGGCCCAATTGGGATCAATGAGAATGCTGTGCTCGGGCGTCTGAACCAAGAAAGAGGCATGACCGATCCATGTGATACAGATTTGTCCCTGCTGGAGTTCAGGGAAAACCGGCTTGGCACGGCGCCCCTCGCGTTTGGTGAAGAATGAGGGGATGATGACCTCGGCGAGGAAATTTCTTTTATGCCATCCGCTTCCGAGTTTCATGTCCACATGGTTCTCGGGCTTGCTTCTTGCGGAGATTTTTCTCTCGATGAACTTCCGAACCATGCCTAATACCACTCTCTATGATCGCGGAACAAAAGCAAAGCCTACGCGTTGATGCTAGGCGTTTTTTAGCTCGGGTGGATGGCAATGCTCGGCGATTGAGGAGTCAAAAACTTCTTTTAGAAATCGGGCGCTGGGAGGCTTGGGCTGAGGCTCGATCCATCTGTGCCTTCAGTGCGCTGCCCGCCGAACCCGATATCTTGAATCCTTGGCCGGTCGGAAAAAAAATTATCCTGCCGCGAATCTTGGGGTCCACCGTGGGGCTTCATTTTGTTGAGCACATTAATGAACTGGTGCCTGGGAGTTTTGGTATTCTTGAGCCGCCTGCTTATCTCCCCGAGTCCGAGCCTCGAGCCGATTTAATTCTCGTTCCCGGCTTGGCCTTTGACCGCTCTGGGGCTCGCCTAGGGAGGGGTGGGGGGTATTATGATCGGCTGCTTACGAACTTTCACGGCGTTCGCGTCGGGGTGTGTTTTGAGGAGGTTGTTTTCGAGGCTCTCCCAGTGGAGGCTCACGACGTGCGCATGGATTTTTTGGTTACGCCAAGCGGCGTGATTTCCTGCGACCCGCAAAGTAGGCTTTCAGGCTCGGGCGAGTCAGGATTTCCGCAGGTTCCTCCGAGAGGCCTCCAGCCTTGATCAGATGCCGGAGTAGGACGAGAGAGGCGAGTGCATCGGAGGCGGCATCGTGCCAGCGAAATCCGAGAAATTCGATCTCATCAAGTAATCCAAGAGCGGCGACTGCCTCGCCCAAGGCATGGGATGGGAGTGAGGGGTAAAGAGCTCTAGTGAGGGGCAGGGTATCCACCCAAGGGCCAAATCCATGGAAGGGAAAGATGTTTAGAAAACGTTTTTCGGTTGAGGCGCCATGGGCAACGATCCAACGACCCTCGAGGGATGCTTTGACGCTAGGCCAGAGATCGACAAGGAGGGGCGCACTTTTGAGTTGCTCATCGGAGATGCCATGGACCTGTTGGGCGGCCCATGTGACTGGTCGCGAGGGGCGAAGATGAGAGTTTAAAACGACGGACTCCCTTTTCTCGCTGCAATGAACGATTGCAATTTGGACAGGTTCGTCCGTGAGGCCAGGCGCCGTGCCAGCGCTCTCAAAATCGATCGCGGCAAACGGGGCGTCCGAGACTTTCATGCTTGCAAAAGAGGTATCAAAAAAACTGCAAAGCAGAGAGGCCGGGTCGGTCGATCCACTTCAGCTTTGGCGGAGGAGTGCGGCCGTTGTTTCCCAGTCCATGCAAGAATCGGTAATCGAGACGCCATATTCAAGGGTGCTCGGGTCGTTGCCGAGTGCTTGGCTGCCAAAGTGGATGTGGCTTTCCAACATGGCGCCGATGATTCCGCTCCCTCCGGTCGTTCGCTGCGTATTCAGGCTTTGCCACACTTCAAGCTGGCGCTTGGGATCTTTTCTGGAATTGGCATGGCTGCAGTCCACCATGAGAGCTGGTTGCAAACCCGATTTACGCAGGGCTTCGCAGGCCTTAAGGATATCGTTCTCGCTGTAATTCGGGCCATTTCTTCCGCCTCGTAGAACAACGTGGCTGTCGGGATTTCCTGCCGTTTTGATGATGCTTGTTGCCCCGTCCTGATCGATGCCCAGAAAACTATGAGGCGTGCGGGAAGAGCTCATGGCGTCAATGGCTGTTTGTACGTTGCCATCGGTGGCATTTTTGAAACCCACAGGCATGGAAAGCCCGCTTGCCATCTCCCGATGGGTCTGTGACTCTGTTGTACGAGCACCTATGGCTGCCCAGCTGATGAGATCCGCGATGTATTGAGGCACAATAGGGTCGAGAAACTCGGTCGCCGTCGGGAGGCCCAGATCGAGGATGTCGAGGAGGAGTTTGCGGGCCAGACTCAGCCCGGAGCTTATGTCAAACGACTCATCGAGGTGAGGATCATTGATCAGGCCTTTCCAGCCAACTGTTGTGCGAGGTTTTTCAAAATAAACCCGCATGATAATCAAGAGGCGGTCCGATACCTCGTGACTCAAGTCCGCAAGGCGCTTGGCATATTCGAGTGCTGAAACGGGGTCGTGGATCGAGCAGGGCCCGACAATCACGAGCATGCGGTCGTCATGGCCAGCGAGAATCGCGCGGGAGGCGGTCCGTGCTCCGCTGACAAGGCGCAAGTGGGCCTCGCTTGCGGGGAAGCGTTCTTTGATCTGCACAGGGGTAATGAGACGAGTCACGCCTGCCACCCGCAGATTATCTACCATAACGTTTCCCCCAGCTTGTCGAATTTCCAAATCTGTCATCTTTCAAAAAAAAATCAGCATCCTCCAAACTGGGTATCCATGCAAATTCCAATTCACTGAGGCTCATGATGCCGCACGCAAGAGAGGAGTATTAAGAAAACTTTTCGAATCAGATGCGTCTCATCACCGTGTCGCGTTGAAAACGCACATCGTCTCGGTCGGGGTAATCGAGGGTGTAGTGGAGACCTCGGCTTTCCTTGCGGCTCAGCGCGCAGTCCACAACGAGGGAAGCAACAGTCACCAAATTTCGGAGCTCGAGGAGGTCGGTGGTGACCTTGAAATTCCAGTAAAATTCCTGCACTTCGGCGTGGAGATTTCTGAGCCGTGTGGCCGCTCGTTGTAGGCGTTTATCGGTGCGGACGATTCCGACATAGTCCCACATGAGGCGGCGAATTTCTTCCCAGTTGTGGGAAATGACAACGAGCTCGTCGACATCCTGAACGCTTCCCGAGCGCCATTCTGTAAGGTCAATAGAGACGGGGTTGCGCTGTCGGCGGGTAGCTTTTTCAAAAGCGCTATGCGCCATGACCACGCCCTCGAGAAGGGAGTTGCTGGCAAGGCGATTGGCTCCGTGGAGGCCGGTACAAGCGGCTTCACCGATGGCATAGAGTCCTCGCAAAGAGGTTTCGCCGTCCAGATCGGTCTTCACCCCGCCGCATTGGTAGTGTGCTGCGGGAACAACCGGGATCGGCTCGCGCGTGATGTCGAGTCCCGCCTGTAGGCAGGTTTCGTAGATAGATGGAAAGCGGGACTTGATGAAATCCGCGGGTTTGTGGGTGATGTCTAGGTACACGCACTTGGCGCCGCTTCGTTTCATTTCCGCATCGATAGCCCGGGCCACGATGTCGCGTGGGGCGAGTTCCTTTTGAGGATTGTGATGTTCCATGAAGCGCCGACCACGCCCGTTGATGAGGATGGCTCCTTCTCCGCGAATTGCCTCGGAAATCAGGAAAGAATTGATGGCCGGATGGTACAGACAAGTGGGGTGGAACTGGATGAACTCCATGTTGGCAATTGCAGCACCCGCTCTCCATGCCATAGCCACTCCGTCACCCGTGGCGATATCCGGGTTTGTCGTGTAAAGATAGACCTTACCGCAGCCGCCTGTGGCTAAGACGGTCACGTCGCTGCGAAGAGTTTCCACCACGCCTGTGGTTTCGTTTAAAACATAAACCCCGACGCAGCTGTTTTCCATTGCGTAGCCGAGCTTGCCGGTGGTGATGAAATCTACGGCCATGTGGTTTTCCATGACGTCGATGCTCGGATGCGAGGCGATTTGCGCGATCAAGGCGCTCTCGATCTCGCGTCCGGTTGTGTCTCTAAAATGAAGAATGCGGCGTTTTGAATGTCCCCCTTCGCGTCCGAGGTCGAGTTCGTTTTGACCATCTTCGTTCTCCCTTTGGTCGAAGTGAACGCCGAGCTGCACAAGCTCGGCGATGCGTTTAGGACCTTCGGTGATGATTTTTCGCACGGCGTCCTCGTGGCACAGCCCCGCTCCAGCATCCAGCGTGTCGCGAGTGTGGAGTTCAAAAGAATCCTCGTCGCTCATCACACATGCCACTCCCCCTTGTGCCCATGCGGTGTTCGAGTCCGAGAGATTGCGTTTGGTGATGAGTGCGACGCGGCCTTTTTCTGCCGCCTTAAGTGCGAATGAAAGGCCGGCTATACCGCTTCCGAGGACGATAAAATCGAATTCCTTCATGCAAACAAGGGGAGGTGGACATTATCAATGAGTCGGGCCTTGCCAAGAAAGACAGCCGCTGCGAGGCGACCGATTTGTTTCCGGTTCGATAGAGGATGCAGCGTTGAGGCATCCACCGCTTCGACATAGTCAATTTGTGCGCCCGGAATTTTTTTAATCCCTGAAGTGCAATTTTTCACGATGGCCTGCGGAGTTTTGAGTTTTGAGGCTTGGGTCATGGCGTCAAATATGCGCGGTGCAAGGTTGCGTTCCGCAGGCGTGAGGTAGGCATTGCGCGAGCTGGTTGCGAGTCCATCCGCATCCCTCACAATAGGGAACGGCTCAATGGTGACAGGAAAAAGTAAATCGCGCACCATGCGGCGGATGATGGCAAGCTGTTGCCAGTCTTTTTCGCCGAAAACGGCATGTGTGGGTTGGGTCGCAAGAAAAAGTTTTGCAACGACTGAGCACACACCCTCGAAGTGTCCGGGTCGAGAGCGTCCGCAGAGTGTCGCAGAGAGGAGGGATTCGTTCACGGTTACACTTTTATCGGCTGCATACATCTCCCCAATACTGGGAAGGAAAACGGCATCCGCTCCAGCGCGTCGAGTTATGGCGAGGTCGCTTGCAAGTGGACGAGGGTAAGAGGCGAAGTCTTCCTTGGGTCCGAACTGGGTGGGATTGACGAAAATGGAAACCACGACCGAGCCAGAAGGTCCTGCGATGCCACGTGCGTGGCGGATGAGCGCTTCATGTCCATGATGAAGTGCGCCCATCGTCGGAACCAGTACCACTTTGCTGTCAAGACCCGCTCGCCAGCGCCTTGAGGCTGCAATGGTCTTGAGTGTTTTCATATGTGGTTGGATTTTACTTGGCTCAGAGACTTTCTAGCTCCTTGGTGCCAGCAGTCCATTTGCTGGAGGACTTTGATATTAGCAGTGGGTTTTTGCCGTAACAAAAAACCTGATTAAAAAGAGAATGCGCTCAGTTTTGAGCTGGGGCCGGGGCCGGGGGCTCCGAGGAGGAAACGGGCGCTGACTCCGAGTTGGTGACTTCGCTCGAAGGGGT
>VFJO01000111.1 GCA_009886045.1 Verrucomicrobiota bacterium | reverse complement strand
CGCACCGGCTGGCAGGCGAAGCAGAGCCACGCCCACGCCAAGGAACTCGCCGTCCAAAACGCCGTCCGTGACATGATCCGCGATGGTATCATCCGCAGCGCCCACGACTGCTCGGAAGGCGGCCTTGCCGTCAACCTCGCCGAATCCTGCATAGGTGGAAACCTCGGAGCCAAAGCCGAAATCCCCGGCAACCGCGCCGACGTGGCACTATTCAACGAAAGCCAATCGCGCATCGTCATTTCCGTCTCGCCCGAAAACGCGGCCAGTGCCGAGGGTTTCCTCAAATCCCGAAAAGTCCCCCATTCCCGCCTTGGCACCGTCACCGCAGATCCGTCCCTCTCCATCCAAGCCGCCGGCAAACCCTTCACCTGGCCACTGGAAAAACTCCGCACCCCATTCGAAAAAACGATTCCGTCGCTGATGAATTCGGAGAAATAGGCGCGCCGACGTCCCCGTCGGCCCACCAACAACCGTGAGCACAAATCAATCCGTTGAAGCCGACGGGGACGTCGGAGCTCCCAATGTCAGCGGGGAAGTTCGCGCGCCCAGCCAGTCCCCAAAAGAATGGTATTCCCGAGGCTATCTCCCCCACCGAGACGCAAAAGAACTTCTCCAAGCCGTGACATTTCGATTGGCTGACAGCCTCCCACAGGAAAAACTCACGCTGCTCGAAGAGGAGTTGTCAGAGCTTCCCGAAAATCAACGCTCCACACACCGGCGGGAAAAAATCGAACAGTGGCTCGATGCCGGCATGGGTTGCTGCGCCCTGCGCCACCCGAAATTGGCGGAGCAGGTGCGCCATTCGCTCCAGCACTTTGACGACCAGCGTTATCGACTCATCGCGTGGTGCATCATGCCGAACCATGTGCATGTGCTCATAGAAACTCTCACTCCCATAGCTCGGACTGTCCAAGGTTGGAAATCCGTGACCGCCCACTGGGCATTGACCCATAACGAGGAGTTAAAACTTGGCATCCCTGACCCAAAGCACCTTTGGATGAGAGAATATTGGGATCGATACATCCGCAACGACACGCATTTCGAGAATACCGTGCTTTACATCCACCAAAACCCAGTCAAAGCCGGCCTGTGCCAACGCGCCGAAGATTGGCCCTGGTCCAGCGCCAGTACGCCGAGGCCCTCCTCGGCATCCACGCCCTCCTCGGCCAACGAGGACGTTGGCGCTCCCAGCCCCACGCAAAAATTTTAAAAACTTTTAATCTGTGAAAATCTGCGAAATCTGCGGATAAAAACCTCCCTATGAAACCCACCATCACACCCGGTGAAATTCTGCTCGAAGACTATCTCGTGCCAATGGGCATTTCTCAAAATGCCCTCGCACGAGCCCTCGGCATCAGCCCGCGAAGCATCAACGAAATCGTTCTCGGTCGCCGCAGCATCACTCCCGAAATGTCCCTCAAACTGGGGGGATTTTTCAAACAAACCGCCCAGTTTTGGTTCAACATCCAAACCATCTGCGATTTGCGCCAGATCACAGCTCGCCGAGGTCCCATCGGCTGAACCCCCTCAAACTTGGCTGCTTTTTCTTCCAGCCTTGCCTGAGGAAGGCGGCAGGGAGGACAGACTGTTGTGCCTAGGGTCTACCGACAAATAACCGAGTGCCTTAACCAACTTCTTGAAGAACTTCTCCTCGTCCTTGCCCAAACTACCTGCCAGCTTTCGCATGGAGAGATCCTTCCAAAGATTCTCCATCTCAGGATGCCCCATGCGGATTGCGAAAGCCATTGCCTTTCTTAGTGCCCGATAAAAGGTGACAAATCGATTGGAGCAGACACCTCGCCCTTCTTGAGAGACGTCACGGAGCTTTCAAGCATCTTAAGCGTCCGCGCGGGGATTTTTTCAGGGTCCACCAGCACCCGTGGCTCCAGCACGAAACTGCCGTTGGAGAGCGCCATCACATGAAAATACTTGGTTTTGGCTCCACGCAGACTGATGCGGCTCTTGGCGTCTGCGGCAATGTCGTAATCCCGAACGACGGTGACGCCCTTTTTGTTTTTCGGTTTGTCGGCTACTTTGGCCATGCAGTCAAGATGGTGGGAAATCCCACCTCCGTCAACACCAGCCTTCATCTACTGTCTGGCAGGGTGCAGGTGCCAGTGAAGGGTTGACAGACTGATAGCATATGTGCTATCAGATAAGTGTGATGATTCCTCGCGTTGTCGTCGATACGAATGTGCTGGTCGGCGCTTTCCTGAGCAAGGCTGGTGGCGACAATCGCAAGGTGATCCGGCGCTGTTTGAAACGGGAGGCGCAGCCGCTGTTAGGGGTGACCCTGTTCAGCGAATACGAGGATGTGCTGGGACGGGACAATTTGATGAAGAAATGCCCGCTGACACCGAGGGACAGGCTTGTGCTCCTAGAAGCCTTCCTCTCTGTCTGCGAGTGGGTGAAGGTCTATTACCTCTGGCGCTCCAACCTGCCGGACGAAGGGGACAACCACCTCATCGAACTCGCGGTGGCAGGCGCGGCAGATGCCATCATCACCAACAACACGCGCGATTTGAAAGGCGGCAATTTGCACTTCCCCCAAACCCGAATTTTGACACCAAAACAATTCAGCCAAACCACATTCAGCTTATGAGCACCCTGACAATTCGTCTTCCAGAAGACAAACACTCCCGCATCCGCCAACTTGCCAAGCACCGCGAGATGAGCGTCAACAAACTCTTTGAGGAACTCGCCACCATTAGCATCGCGGAGTTCGACGCGGAATCCCGATTCCGTGCGATGGCGGCGCGTGGTTCGACGAAGAAGGGCCTTGCTCTGCTGTCCAAGCTCGACGCAGCTTTTTCCGCCATGAAGTGAGGGGCCATGAGCGAACTCAACCCAGGTGAAATTCTCCTCGAGGACTACCTCATTCCCATGAGAATTTCCCAAAACTCCCTCGCGCGAGCACTCGGCATCAGCCCGCGAAGCATCAACGAAATCGTTCTCGGTCGCCGCAGCATCACTCCCGAAATGTCCCTCAAACTCGGCAAATTTTTCAAACAAACCGCCCAGTTCAACAGCTTCCGCGATCCGTTCATCATCCTCCTCGGCTCCGTCCCCCTCGCCATGTTCGGCGCCCTCATTTTCACCTTCCTGAAAATGCCTGCGCCCGATGTGCCATTTTGGACCAATGGATGGACGACTACGATGAACATCTACTCGCAAATCGGCCTCGTAACCCTCATCGGCCTCATCGCAAAAAACGGCATCCTCATTGTGGAATTCGCAAACCACATGCAGCGCGATGGCCACTCGAAACTCGAAGCCGTGCGCAGCGCCGCCCTCACCCGCCTGCGCCCGATTCTCATGACCAGCCTTGCTACCGTCTTCGGCCACTTCCCGCTTGTCTTCGTGACCGGCGCCGGTGCCGCAGCCCGCAACTCGATTGGCCTTGTCCTTGTCGGTGGGATGACCATCGGCACCCTCTTCACCCTCCTCATCGTCCCCTCCCTCTACATGCTCATCGCCAAGGAACAAAAAAAACACGCCTGAGTCCCCGTCTCACCAAAAACAACCCATGCAATGGCTCTACCTCTCGATCGCCATCCTCGCGGAAGTCGTTGCCACCTCGTCTCTCAAAGCCGCTGAAGGCTTCACGCGCCTCACGCCTTCGCTGATGGTCATTCTCGGATACGGAACGGCATTCTATTTTTTGTCCCTGACCCTCCGGACCATGCAAGTCGGCACAGCTTACGCGATTTGGTCCGGCGTCGGCACCGTGCTCGTCAGCCTCATCGCCTGGATTCTTTTCAATCAAAAACTCGATGCAGCGGCCATCGCAGGAATAACGCTAATTATTGTCGGCGTAGTTATTATTAAGTTTCTGTCACAGCAAGGCTAATCTCAGGCAAGGGCAGAAGTCCTCTCCCCGAGACACTCAGACACCGAGGAAACCGCCCACCCGGAACGCCGACGTCCCCGTCGGTATTGTATCAGCACCTACACAAATGGCCTTCGTGTCGTATCACACGCGCAGGTGCAGAACGCCATCATTAGAATCTTATCACATTCTGCTTAATATGATTATGAAGAAATTTAAAAAATGCAGCTTGCCACTTAGTTTCCCGAGTTCATGGGTGAATCGCTTCGGGATTAACATTTAAACATGGTCCAGAATGGTTTGCCAAATTGACAGTTGGCCGACCAGAGATGCGTTGGCGCTCCTTCGCCTCGGCAAAGAGCCGATCCAAATCATGCCCATAAGATGCCGATAAATCATCCTTTATACGCCAAACTTCGCGGAGGACATCATCAGCGAAACTCACTTTGGATTGGTTGTTTATGGTTTTCATTGATTAATATCCATGAGCTCTTCCGGCGTGCAGATCGCAGGCAATTCATAACCTTCCCTGATCGCAAGCCTTCGCAGGCGGGTCTGAATGGAAACATTGACAAGATGACGGAAATTCAGCGAGAGCAAGGCATCCACCCGGTGGATGGTTGCGGTAGCAATGTGTGCCGCATCACGATCAGCGTCTACCGGAAGTAGCCCTTCATCGATAATTTTACGAGTAAAAATGAGAACAGGTTCTGAAATTTCTAAAAGCGCAAGTGGTTCGAGCAAATCCAAACGGGCTTGAGCTGATTTCGGGTCGCCTGCTCCAGCTTCATCAAGAACGATTTGTGATGTAAACAGCTCATGAGAACCACGACACCTATCCCACCATTCTCGCGTTGTCTGCTGGCGCGCCATTTGAACCACATCGCGTGCCGGTCGAGACACCAAATAGCTGGGAATTGTTGTTTCAACAAAAATTTTCACAATGACTCTTCTTGACTAACCCACTTGGTGAACCTCCGCAAGTTTAAACTCCACTGCCTCCAGTCCTTCAAACGGCGCATTCGCGCCTGAACCATAGGCCCCCGACGGCGCGGCGGCCCTACCATTTATTTTTCGAAGGGTGCTGCCGCACCACGGCGCGACAGCGCCCATCGTCCTCCCAAGGTAGGGATGGCGCGCCGTCGCCGTCCGACTTGCGCGGCGAAGCCGCCTTCGTAAAGAAACGGCGCATTTGCACCTAACCGAGAGCAAAGAGAATGTGCGGGTTATACCAATGTCTCTCGGAAATGCGACTTTCGGAGGTTTTATGGTAGGGCGGGCGTCTCGCCTGCCATCG
>VFJO01000063.1 GCA_009886045.1 Verrucomicrobiota bacterium | reverse complement strand
GTTTTCCTTAAATTCGCGGTCGTAGCGCCGCGCATACCTGCTTTGTGTTTTTTCCATTTCGGGTCTCTTTCTTTAGTGAGCCCCTCACGGTTTTTCGAGGTAGGATCAGAGTGCCTCCCACACACACCAGAAAGGCACGCAGGATGCCTGCCTCCACCACAAGGCACGCAGGATACCTGCTCTCACACGTCCGCAAACCTCTTGCTCCTCAGACGCAGTCCCGTTTTCGACGATTGTATCTCCATGAACATCGACTCCATCGTCCAATCCGTTACCAACTCAGCCCGTTTCCTCGGCCGCGAACTCACTGAAAAAGCCCTCGTTCTCATCTACGCACTCTGCGACGAACGCACACCCGTTTGGGCCCGCACTGTCATTTTCGGTGCGCTCGCTTATCTTCTGAACCCGCTCGATGCCTGCCCGGACCCGATTCCGGTTGTAGGTCTCGCAGACGACATGGCCGCACTTCTTGGAGCCATTGCCACGATAACCGGAGTCATTTCGCCCGAGCACTTCGCCCGCGCCCGCGAAACAGCCTCGGGCATCTTCGGATAGCCCAGTGTAGAAGCATGCGTCCCGCATGGCCTCAGTGTCCCGCACTCCTCCGGAGTGCCTCCCTCGCACGCAGGATGCATGCCTCCACCTTGTAGAAGCATGCGTCCCGCATGGCTTCAATTTCCCGCACTCCTCCCGGAGTGCCTCCCTCGCACGCCTAAAGGCACGCAGGATGCCTGCCTCCACCCTGGAGACACGCAAGATGCCTGCTCCCACACTCTATGCCCACACTCTGTCTGACCACACCCGGCACACGCGCCAGCCTCACCAGCGAACGCCTCCGCATTGAATTCCCGACACCCGACACGCCACACCGCGACATTCCTCTCAGCGACATCGAGCGCGTCGTCGTCGCCGACCATTGCTCCCTCTCCATGCCCGCTATCGCCGCGCTGCTGCGACGCGAAATTCCGATCATTATCACGGCTCACGGAGACCGCATACTCGGCGTCTGCCAGTGCCCGGCCCCACACAGCGCGGCTCGGCTTGCCCAATACAAATCCAGCCTCGACCCACAACTTGCCCTTGCTCTTGCCATCTCCTTCGTCGAGGCCAAGATCACCAACTCCCGCCGCGT
>VFJO01000218.1 GCA_009886045.1 Verrucomicrobiota bacterium | reverse complement strand
GGAGGCGTTGTTTTTCAACTCAGGATTGCTCTGGGCATCAATCCAAACACGGGCTTCGCGGGGGTTGATGCTGGCCCAGTTGGTAATGAGGGTCACGCCGTACTCGATTTTCTCTTCTGGCGTCAAAGTGCGTGTGAGCCATTTTTCGCATTCCACCGGTTGTCTTGTGGACCATTCCTCGACAAGCGAGCTGATCGCGCGCGAGCGAGCGTTCCCTTGTTGTAGCGACGATGTCCAATCGGCCAGGAAAGTGGCGTTGTTCTCGATGGCTCCATTGATGAGCGAGTCGATGAGGGCGCTGCGCATGAGGGGTTCGGTTTCGCCAGCAAGCAAGGCAGCGGCATCTTTCGGGGAGCTTGAGGCTGCGCCTTCAACCACGGAGGCGAGGGCGAGGCGGTAGTCAACGCCTCGGAGTTGGCTCTTGGCAAATTGAGCGGCGTCCTTAGGCGACTCCGAGCCCCAGAGCTTGAAAGTGGCTTCGATGCAGGCATCTTTATTCAATCCCGGCGGCAATGTTGCCACCCACTCGGCAGTTTGCTTTGGGGAGATTTGAACCGCTTCTTTCAAGAGTTGTGCCGCATCCTCCCCCTGCGCGCCGCGTGCTTGAAGTGCAGAGATGCTTCTAGTGATGGCAGCGAAATCCTTGGGCTTGCCGGAGGGGTTGTTATCGGAATCATCGGCGTCCTTCCGCGATATGGTTGTAGGCTTTTGCCCTTGGGAATTCGAATTGGGGTTGCCTGAACTGGGATCATTGCATGCGGTCAGAATCAAGGAAGCGATCAGAAAGACCGAGAGTGGGGGGCTGAAAAGAGCGACGGGTATTTTAAAAAACATCATAGAAATAATGGGGCGCTTCAGTTTGTTCACAAAACTTAAACCGCATTGGAGCTGGAAGCAAAAACAGGATTTCCGACAAGCTAACAAAACAGCATTATAAATTAATGCTCGGTTGCAATTCAAAAAAAAGTGCTTTTTTAAAGCTGCGGGGCAATTTGTTCGTTCATCACAAAAGCTCGTAAATCGCATGCCTCAGCTCAGCATTATTATTCCTGTTTTCAATCGCGCCCACTGCATAGCGCGTGCCTTGGCGAGCCTCAGGGGACAGGGGGTGGGAGATTTTGAGTTGATCATTGGCGATGACTCATCCACGGACAACACTTGGGAGGTCGTGAGGCGGGAATTTCCCTCGGCTCGACTGGCGCGGCTTAAGACCAACTCCGGCGCGGCGGCTGCGAGGAATGCTGCTCTGAGAATCGCGACGGGCGAGTATTTGGCTTTTTTGGATTCGGATGACGAGTGGCTCTCGGGAAAGCTGGCGGCGCAGTTGGATTATCTGGAAAAACATCCCGAGCTGGCGGCCTGTGCGACATCTCATATTTATCAATTGCGCGACGCAAGGCAGCGGGAGGTGATTGTGGAAAACCCCTCGGATTGGAGTGTGCGTTTGCAATCGGGTCAGCCATTTCATGGAGCCAGCACGCCTGTGGTGCGAAGGAGTGTGCTGGAGTCTGTCGGCATGCAGGACGAGTCGCTGAGGGTGCTGGAGGATTGGGATTGGATGCTGCGCATTGCGCAAAAGCATCGCATCCATGTGCTGCGTGCACCGCTCGCATTGATTCATGAAAACTCGCCGTCGAACGCAGATTTTACCTTTCTTTCCACGGAGAGGTTTCTGGCGAAGCACGACAGGGCCTTCTCATCCGTGGGGACAGCGCACAGGCGAGATGTCATTTCCCAACATTGGGAGAATGCGGCGCGGTGTTTTTTTCGGCATTCCAGGAATCGTGAGGGGCTGGCTTGCGTGGCGAAATCGTTGGCTTTTGCTCCCGCCAGAAATCCTGCGTTGGTGGCCGCGTTGCCATTTGCCTGCATTGACGGGTTGAGCGGGGCGCGGCTTTTGCGGCAGATATTGAGAGCACGTGGAGGGTATTCGATTTTGTGAAATTCGTATAGCTACCGCGCCAAGGATGTGGGAATTTTCTACTATGCCTTATGATCCGAGACCGGCGAATGCGGCCCGATTGAAGATGTTCCACTTGATCGCGGACAAGATCGAGCGGAACCCGGATTGCTTGCAAACAGGGTTGGACAATATCGCACGCTGGATCGCAAACGGCTCCACTCAACAAGACAAGCTGTGCGAGTGGGAGCGGATGATCTTGGCTGCCCAAGCGACGGCCGAGGGGATGGAGGCGCTTTTGAAGTCGCTGCGCGAGGACAACGAGCGAGCGGAATTTTTCAGGAACTTCGCGCCGTTTGCGGGGGTGCTCACAAACACGGAGCGGAGGCCGCTCATTTTGGAATGCTCGTTCAGTCACTAGAACATTTGGCGCAGTCGGCGCTGGCTTTGGCTCAAAGCCGAAGGATTTTTATTTTGGGCTCCTCGTCGATCCTTGCGAGTTTTCCCGAACTGGGCGAGGCGGGCTTGCTTGATAACACCTTTGATGCCGACTTGCTGCTGGATCCAGTCACCAAGGGCATCTCCGACCTTTTGAAGGAAGCAATCGGAGAGGGAAGCTTGTTTGAAAAGGAGAAGGGCTATCATGCCGACATCCTGCATCCATCGATTGTTGAAACGCTGCCGCCTGGCTGGGAAGGGCGCTTGGTGGCGGTGGAGGGGTTCGACAACGTGCTCGCGCTGGAGCCTCTGGATCTGGCGGTGGTGAAGATCGTGCTGGGGCGTGAGAAGGATCTGGCGTTGGTTCGTCGGTTGTTGCTGCTCGGGAAAATATCCGCTGAGGATTTGCGGAAACGCTGGAGTTCCATGCCGCTGGGTGAGCGGGAAATTTTCCGGAGCGGGCGGAATTTGGCGTTGGTCGTTGAGGGGAGCGGGAGCCGATGAAGATTCTTTTCCTCTCCAGCTTTGCGCATCTCGTTTTGGAGCGCAGTACATCCCGGGTTTCAGGTGGGGCGGAGTTGCAGGTGGCTTTGCTTGCGCGTGAACTGGCTCGGCGGGGAGTCGAGGTTGTGATCGTTGGTGGCGATACCGGGCAGCAGGATGGTGTCGTCATTGAGGGCGTGAAAATCCGCTCTGGTGGGCAATTTCATAGTGGCAATCCGGCGGCGATGCTGGCTGCGATACCTCGGGTTTTTTCAGTGATCCGGCAGGAGCGGCCGGATTGGGTTTTTCTCTTGGGGTGGACTGCTTGGATGGCCGTAATCGTCGCCATGCGAGGGGCGCTCGGATATCGAGCAGGATTTATTTGCGGCTTGGATAGCGAACTCACGGGCGACTTCCGGCGGGAGAATCCGTTGCGCGGCGGGTTGTTTGAGTGGGGGGTGGCGCAGTGTGACGTGCGTTATGCTATGACCGAGCACCAGCGTGCGCTTTTTGCGATGAGGGGCTGGAGCTGCGGGATGTATCGAAATCTGATCCTGCCAAGAGCGTTTGAGCATGCGGGCGAGAAGAAAGTCGATTTCTTGTGGGTCTCGCGCTGTCAGCCCGTGAAGCGGCCTCATATTTTTCTCGATCTGGTGGAGGCCATGCCGGGCAGTTCCTTTGAGATGGTTTGCCCCCGGGAGGATGTGGGTCTCTGGGACACTGTGGCAAAGCGGGCGGCGACTTTGCTGAATCTTCGTTTCATCGAAAAAGTGCCCTACCACGAAATCCAAAGCCAGTACGATACGGCGCGGGTTTTTGTGAATACCTCGGAGTGGGAGGGGTGGCCGAATAGCTTCATCCAGGCGGGCCTGGGGTGGACGGCGCTTCTTTCATTGACTGTGAACCCGGATGGAATTTTCGAGCGCTTTGGGCTGGGGTGTTATGCCTCGGGGGACTTTGAGCGGCTGAAGGCTGATGCGCGGAGTATGATTCAAGATGCGCCCGCCCTAGAGCTCATGCAGGATGGCTGCGCGCGCTTCGTCGCCGAGATGCACGACAACGGGAAAGAGACGGAGGCGTTTCTTGGGGGGCTCGGGTAGAGCTCATACCAAAGACTAATCAGCACCTAAATCTCGCACGAGGTAAGGACTATTTTTTGTAAGACACATGAGCGTCACGTCTTTTCCAAACCAAAAAAATGAACGATCGTCGATTTTTTTGGTTTAATTCAAACCACGAATCGAAAGCTTTGGGAGTCTTGAAAAATCAGGATTCTTCATCACCCGAATGCAATAATTTTCGAAGCTGCTAGGCTTTGTGCTTGAGACAGAGGTGTGCGCTCGCAGGCGAGACGAGGTGCCGAGCCAAGCCACATTTCAACATTCGAGACTCAAGTGGTGGGTGGTATAAGCGGCAGACTTCTTTTCGAGTGTCAGCGTTTGCGTGAGATGCGGAAGGAGTGCGATGTCGCTTGGGCGGCTAGTGGGACTCTTGCTGGCAATGATTTTTTTTAGCAGGAATACATGGATTTGTCGTTCGATCCATTCCAACACTTCGGCTCGCCTATAGTTCACCAATGAAGGTTTTTCAGCCTTCGATTGGGTGCCAGTGCCGCCCTTGGAGTTGTGTACTACTCTCGGAGCTTCAATCTGCTCACTGGATCTTCTCGGGCTAATCTGCGGTCTCCGCAGCTCAGTAGGTTCCCGTCCTGCTGCATTTGGGTTAGGAGGATTTGGCCGCGCCGAGGCGTTCGCGATTGTACCGATTTTGGGTGATGTCGTTAGTCCAAGACCGGTTTTTCAAATACCAGTCCACGGTCTTGGCGAGGCCGGTTTCGAAGGATTCGAGTGGTGTCCAGCCGAGTTCGGACTGGAGTTTGGAGCAATCGATCGCGTAGCGGCGGTCGTGGCCGGGGCGGTCGGCTACATAAGTGATCTGGGCGGTGTACGAGGCTCCATCGTGGCGGGGGGATTTCGCATCGAGGAGGGCGCAGAGGGTGTGCACGACATCGAGGTTGGCGCGCTCATTGAGGCCGCCGACATTGTAAGTTTCGCCGATGCGCCCGCGCTGCAGAACAAGCCAGATGGCTGCGGCATGGTCTTCCACGTAGAGCCAATCCCGGATCTGCTGACCATCGCCATAGACCGGGAGCGGCTTGCCGTCGAGGGCGTTCAGGATCATGAGAGGGATCAGTTTTTCGGGAAAATGGTATGGGCCGTAGTTGTTGGAGCAGTTCGTCGTGAGAGTGGGGAGGCCGTAGGTGTGCTGAAATGAGCGCACAAGGTGATCGCTCGCTGCTTTGGAGGCGGCGTAAGGGCTGTTTGGAGCGAAGGGTGTGGTCTCAGAGAAGGCTGGGTCGTTTGGGCTGAGAGTTCCATAGACCTCATCGGTTGAGATGTGGAGGAAGCGGAAGGTATTGCGTCTTGGCTCTGGAAGGTTGCCCCAATGGCGGCGTGCCGCATTCAAGAGGCGGAGGGTGCCGGTTACATTTGTCTGAACGAATGGCTCTGGCGAGTCGATTGAGCGGTCCACGTGGGATTCCGCCGCAAAGTTTATGATGGCATCGATGTCATGCTCTTGGAGCAGACTGGCTACCAGTGTCTCGTCGCCGATATCGCCTTTTTGGAAAATGTACCGGGGGTCGGTGGCGAGGTCGGCCAGATTGGCTGGGTTACCTGCGTAGGTGAGGAGGTCGAGGTTCACGATCCGGCGGAGGGGCGAGGCACGCTCAGTGAGACGTTGGCGAATGAAGTTGCTGCCGATGAACCCGCAGCCACCCGTAACAAGGATATTCATGAACTGCGGTCGTATTCTCTACTCGGCTTGTTCGCCCTCGGTGAGCACCTCGTCGAGGCAGGCTTCAAATTCGTCGAGGCCGGTGCTGGGAATAATAACAGAGTTTCTGCGACCGTGGGCTTCTTCTGTGATTTTGAGAAACCGGCCTCTGTCATTCTCGCGAAGTTCGATGATGATGTGCTTCCGTTCGATTTGAAGTTCGCGCAGGGCGATGGATTGTTCCATATGGAAAGAAACTTTAGCCTATCGGAGGGTGGAGGGTGGTATCAACCGAAAATCCCTAGCGATCTCGCTATTGCTTTCCTCGAAGCAAAAAATCGGGGTTGAGTTTTTTGAGTGAAGCGAGGGTGAAGAGCCCGTCTTTGCGGATGAGTTTGCCGTCAAACCACACCTCGCCTCCACCGTAATCTGGGCGTTGGATGCAGACCATATCCCAGTGGATTCGGCTGGTGTTGCCATTTCCTGCAGCCTTGTAGGCTTGGCCAGGCGTGAAATGGAAGGAACCGGAAATTTTTTCGTCGAAAAGGATGTCTCGCATCGGGTGGAGGATGTGGGGGTTGAATCCCAGCGCGAACTCACCGATGTAGCGGGCACCGTCATCGCTATCGAGGATGCGATTCAGGGCAGCGGTATTGTTGGCAGTCGCGTTTTCCACGCGGCCCTCGGAGAACTCCAAACGCACATTGTCGAAGGCGTGGCCTTGATAAATGCTCGGAACGTTGAAGCTCACATGGCCCTCGACGCTCTTTTTTACTGGGCAGGAAAAGACTTCTCCGTCCGGAATGTTGCGATCGCCGCCGCAGGTCACCGAGCCGATATTTTTGATTGAGAAGCGGAGATCGGTGCCGGGACCTTTGAGGTGGACTTTGTCCGTTTTGTCCATCAGATCCTTGAGCGCCGCCATGCCGGGAGCCATGCGGGCGTAGTCGAGCGTGCAGACTTTGAAGTAAAAATCCTCAAATGCCGGAGTGCTCATCTGGGCCTGCTGAGCCATCGCGGGTGTCGGCCAGCGCAGGACGACCCACTTCGTTTTGTTGATGCGCCAATCCATCACAGGACGCATGGCGCCTGAAATGAGACGCATTTTTTCATCCGGCACGTCGGACATCTCGGTAATATTGTGGCTTCCCCGCACGGCAATGTAAGCGTGCATTTTTTTCATCCGGGCTAGTTCGAGCGAGCTGGCGATGTCGAGCTGCTGGGGTTCGGCGCCGAGGGCCATTTCACGGCTGATGCGCGCTTGGTGGTTTTGAATGAAAGGCACTGCTCCACAGGCTCGGGTTGCACGGATGAGGGCGATGGCGATTTCCTCTGGGGCATCGAAGATGTCGATGAGGACGTTTTCGCCGGGTTGGAGCTTGGTGGAATGCTGGGTCAATACGGCGGCCAGTCGGTCAGAACGTGGATCTTGCATAGGAGAAAAATCAGCGGGGAAAACGGGCCGAAAGTTCCGCCAGTCGCTGGGCGGCGTAGGCTGATATGGCTGGGCGGAGGATCGGCAGGAGGATTCGACCCAGATTCAGAAATAGGCGGAGTAGGATCTGCCAGCCTCCGCGAGGGGGAGTCGGCTTTTCTGGACTGGCGCCTTTTTTCGAGCGTGTGGATGGGGGAGCTTTGCGCGTCTTTGGGCCAGCGAGAATGTAGCCGATTGCTGCTGCACTGCCCAGCCATGCGAGCGGACGAGCGGTTACTGAGCGCCGGATTTTTGATGAGAGGTTCAGCCCCTCCGCAATCGATGTGGTGTCGCGCGCTATGGCGATTCGGCTACGGCGGAGTTCCTCCAAAATTTCCTTTTTGCTCATCATGGCGCGGAGCGTTTGCGGAGGGATTCGAAGTCGCTGGCGACCTCGCGGCGGGTCTCCTCAAAAATTGGCGTGCGGCTGTGGATTTTGACATGCCGAGCACAAATGTAGGCCAGAAGGGCGTGCAGCAAGGTGAAAGCACTCAAAATCCAAAGCCACGAGATGCCTAGAACAAATGCCGCAAAAAAGGCCACTGCAAAGATGAGAAGGATGTATCCAAAGGCTGCAAAAAACAGTGCAGCCAGAAGCATTACAAAAAGGCGAACGCCGAGAGCGGCCGCCTCCCGCGATTCCTCACCCGCGAGGGCGCCGATGGCTTGCACATAGCGACCGAGGGAGCCAACGAGACTCAGGAGCTCTGTCGCCAGTCCCCTTGGGGGCTTAATCGTGGCCTTGGTTTCCAATAGGGAACTTAGCGGCGCAGAATGACTCCTAGCACGAAGCCTACGCCAGCGGCGATAGCTACGGCTTGAAGCGGGTTTTCGCGAATGTAGTTTTCCGCTCCGCTTTGGTAGTCGTGCGCGCGGTCATAGGCATCCGAGTAAATCGAACCTGCCTTGTGGCGCACGTTGCCGTACGAGGCGGTGGCGGCGTCTCCGAGATCCTTGGCTGCGGCACCGAGGTGCTCGCGACCCGTGTCGTAGGCGACTTTTGCCTGCTTTTTCGCGGTATCGCCGACGACGCGCCCTGCTTCGGTCGCTGCGTCGAGAGCCTTTTTCGCGTGCTCGGTGCTGCTTTCGAGTTTTTTGCTCACGATGGTGTTGTCAGTTGTTTCGGTCATGAAATTTTAATCTCCTCTATCTATATCCTGCCACGGAATTGCACCTTGGCAAGTGCCTATGAGGGGTGAATGATATAGGGTCTATGACCCAAGTGACAGCCTTCGCGCCCGGTCGCGTCGAAATTCTCGGAAATCACACAGACTATAATGGGGGAGTCGTCCTCTCTGCCGCGTTGCAACTTGGGATCACCGCTAAAGGGCGGCGTCTTTCTGATGGTGAAATCCGGCTGAGCAGCTCGGGAGCACCTCGGGTGGCGGAAATCCAGCGAGCAGGCAGCCTGCTGAGAACCGGAGAATGGATAGACTACCCGCTTGGTGTGGCTGAGATGCTTGCCCAAGCTGGTGCAGAGGTCGGTGGCTTCGAGGCCATTTATGAATCCACCCTTCCTGTTGGTGCTGGGCTTTCGAGTTCGGCGGCACTTGAGGTGGCGACTGCTGTGCTTTTGACGCGGCTTTATCCCTTAGAGATTCCTCGTATGGATCTCGCGAAGCTTTGCCGCCGCGCGGAAAACGAATTTGTCGGGGTGAATTGCGGCCTGCTTGACCAAGCCTCTTCGATTTTTGGAAAAAAAGACCACTTGGTCTATCTCGATTGCCGTAGCGAAGCGGTGGATGCCATCCCATTTCCATCTCATCTGGGTTTGCTGATCATTAACTCGGGGGTGAAGCACGCCCTTACGGGAGGCGAGTATAATGAACGCCGCGAACAGTGTTTTGAAGCAGCGCGGCGCATGGGGGTGGCTGCTCTCCGTGATGTCTCCAGCGTTCAACTTGAAGCTGCCGAAATGCCCGAGTCCACTAGGCGCCGTGCACGCCATGTGGTGGGTGAAAATGAGCGGGTATTTTCAGCGATTAATGCCCTTCGATCCGGTTGCCCCGAAGATTTGGGACCTCTGATGTCGGCATCCCACCGCAGTTCTGTGGAAAATTTTGAAAATAGTACGCCGGAGTTGGATTTACTTGTGAGCTTGGCCGACGCCCAGCGAGGCTGCCTGGGAGCTCGTCTCACGGGTGGTGGATTTGGTGGGGCTATCGTGGCGCTTGTGGAAATCGAGGCCGCCGAGTCAGTGCGTGTTGCGGTCGAGAGCGCCTACGCCTCACAGACCAGCCATAAGGCGATCGGCATCCTCTGCCGTGCAGGAGACGGCGCCCTGCCAAGCGCGGATTAACTGGGGTTTTGAATGGCCGATCCGGGACTTAAAACAATCGCTGAACTCCGCACGGACTGCCGGGGCGTTTCGCTCGCGGCGCGTCTGCATGGGCAGGTTGATGAGCTTACGAAAAAAGATTCTGCTGCTGGCAAACCCTATTGGGAAATGAAGGTCCGCGACGCTGGTGATGTCCTCACGCTTAGAGCTTGGTCGGATACCGATGCCTTCGTCGCTTGCCGCGAAATTTCTCGAGGCGAGTGCGTGGAGATTGCCGGGGAATTTGCTGTCAATGGCGGCTTCGGTCTGGATGCCAAGCGCTGGCGAGTGCGGGTGCTGAATCCGCAGGAGACGGCGGAGCTTTTTGTTGGCGGTGAGAAGGAGACGGCCGCCGTGAAAAAGGACCTAGGCGATGTCGCTGAGCTTGTGCACACAATCTCCGACCCACGATTGCGCGGGCTCAGCGAGTTGTTTCTTCAGGAATTCGGTCCACGATTTCAAAGGGCCTCGGCCGCTCGTCACAACCACCATGCTCATCGTGGAGGCCTGCTCCGTCATACCGGGCAAATGATGCGATCAGCCTCGGCTGTCTGCAGCGCGTACCCTGGTCTCAATCGGGACCTCTTATTGGCCGGTGTTCTTTTTCACGACTGCGGGAAACTCTGGGAAATGTGTCCGCCCGAGGCCGGTTTTGAGATTCCTCGTGAGTTGCGTGGTGAGTTGCTCGGGCACATCAGCATCGGCATCGAGGTCGTGAACTCGCTTTGGCGGAAGCTTCCCCTCGAGACATGGCGTGGCATCGAGCCTGGTTCTGAAGACGTGCGTTTGCACCTTCTGCACCTCATCGCATCGCACCACGGTGAGCTTCAGTACGGCTCTCCTGTCGAGCCGAAGACGCCTGAGGCCATCGCGCTGAACATGGTGGATAATCTCGACGCCAAACTGGAAATGCTTGCCATGGCCTACGCGCGCTTGCCTGAGATCGCTCCCGGCATCCATGAAAGGGTCAAGTCACTCAACACTTCGCCGGTCAAGCCCCTGCCTCGAATGAGTTCTGGGCAGCCTGATGCGAATTGAGACGCCTGCCATTTCTGAGCGTTGCATCGGCATGAGGAAAAATCTGCGACTCTTCATTGCTTTTCGCGTTTTATTCAACGCGCGTTTCTACTACCCCGTACTCGGAGTTTTGTTTTTAGATTTGGGTCTTTCTTTGGAGCAATACGCTTTGCTGAACGTCGTCTGGGCCGTCACGATCTTAGTGCTCGAGGTGCCATCTGGTGCTCTGGCTGATCTCGTTGGAAGGCGCTCTCTTGTTGTTTCAGCGGCCTGCCTGATGGTTCTCGAAATGGCAGTCTTTGCATTCGCTCCGCTTGGAGGGTGGCTTTTCCCTATGCTTCTTCTGAACCGTGTTCTGAGCGGGATGGCGGAGGCCTGTGCGAGCGGAGCGGATGAGGCACTGGCTTATGATTCGCTGCCGCTCGAGAATCGCGAAGCGCAGTGGCGCGACGTGCTTGCGCGCCTTGTCAAATGGAGCTCAGGCACATTTTTCGTGGCTATGATTTTGGGTGCGCTTGCTTTTGATCGTCACGTGGCGACTTCTTTGCTCGGCGTGTTGGGGTGGGACGGTGTGGAGCCAGTGACGACGCGTTGGCCGGTTTACATGACGCTTGTCATGTCGCTTGGGGCTCTGGGTTGCGCGTTGGCAATGCGCGAGCCCCTGCAATCGCAGGGGCCTCAATCTCAGAACTCTTGGCGAGGTGCCTTCGACAACATCATGGCCGGAGCGAAGATGGTTATTTCGAATCCGAAAATCCGGCTCCTGCTCCTCTGTGCCGTGCTTTTTGATAGCTTGGTGCGGGTTTTTCTAACTTTCGCCAGCAATTATTACCGCTTGGTTGAGTTGCCGGAATTTGTGAATGGTTTGATGGGTTCTTCCTATGCGCTCCTCGGCTTTTTGGCTGCCGGGTTGGCTCGGAAGATTGCCGCCCGGCATGGAGCTGGATTTGCTTTTGCCCTTGTCGGTGGTCTGGTTTTTCTCGGGCTTCTGGGGTTGGTGCCTGCCACTCGGTATTGGGGAGTGTGGGTCATCCTGCCATTTGGAATAGGGATGCCGATGATGAAGTATTTTCTCTCCAATTATCTGAATGCTTGGACTGATTCCTCCTTGCGGGCCACCGTGCTGAGCTTCCGCGGAGTAGCCGTCAACTTGGGCTACGCAACGGCAGGTCTCGGCTTTGCGGGATTCACGGCTTCCTTGCGCGGTCGATTTCCGGATCTTTCCTCCACCGATCTCTTCGCGAAATCGCTCGTGTGCTTGCCTACGGCTTTTTTACTTGGTGGCTTGGTGTTGCTGCCATTTTTAAAGACGGCCCGCCGGGCGAGCTGATTTTTTTCGCCGTGCGGTTGGCGCGCTATTCGCTATGACTTGCCGACGACATGAAGAATGCTGGCACAGTTTTCTTGGGCAGTGGATTTGCGGCGAAATATCCTGAGGGAGGAGGCAATTTCGCCGTGCCTCTCCAATGGGCTCTGGGATTGAAAAGGCTGGGGGCCGAGTCCTTTTGGATGGAACTGATACCAGCATCTGGCGATGCGGCGCTTGATGCGCGGTGTATCCGGATTTTTGAAGAACGGATGCGCGGCCACGGGCTCAACTACGTGTTGCTTTACCAACGCGAGGCTTCGGAGGAGCAGGATATTTCGGGTTTTGATTTTTACGGAATGAGCGAGAGGGAATTTCGTGAGCGCCTCGCGGGACCCACGACTTTGTTGAACATGAGCTACTCGATCCGTCCGCCGCTTGTGCAACTTTTCGAGAGGCGCATTTACATCAATATCGACCCCACCGAAATCTGCCATTGGATGGATAAACTCGAGCTCGGCCAGTCCTACCACACGGAGTTTTGGACGATCGGGCTGAACATGCATTCGCCGGAGTGCCGTCTTCCGAAGCCGCCGCCGGGGGTCGAATGGAAAACGTTCCATCCCATCGTAGATACCGAGCTTTTGCAGCCCGCTCCGCGCCCCGCGCGCAACCGCTTCACCACGGTCGGGCAGTGGTATTGGGAGGGCTGGCTCGAGATTGACGGTGTTTACCGTGATTATTCGAAGCGGGCGCAGTTTGAGCCCTATCTCGACTTGCCTGCAGCGGTACCCGAAGCCGAGTGGGAGATGGCGATGCACATGAACCCTGACGATCCTGAGGCCGATCGGTTGCGCTCTCATGGGTGGTATCATGTTTATCCTCGCGATGTTGTTTGCTCACCGGAGTATTATTTTGACTACCTGCGCGGTTCCTTGGCGGAGTTCACGCCGGTGAAAGTGGATGACGTGACGCGCACGGGCTGGATCAGCGACCGAGCGGCCGCTTTTCTTGCACTCGGGCGGCCAGTCATTACGGAATCCACCGCTGCAGAGAAATACCTTCCTGCCGAGAGCGGCTTTCTCTGGATGCATGATCAGGCTACGGCCGTGGAATGCGCTCGCCGAGTTCTTCTAGACTGGGACCGCCTCTCGCGAGCCGCTCGCGAGTGTGCTGTGGAGTGCTTCGATTCGGTAAAAAATCTCCGCCGCATTATTGGTTGAAACCTTGGGGTCATCCGTGCAGCGGATTGACTCAAAATTTTTGGGCGCGATGATGGTATGATGGGGAATTTTCAAGCAGCCAGTCTTCACGTATCCGGGCCTTATAAAGCCGCAAAATGTCTCGATGCTGCGTATCGCCTGCGAGGTCATCTGAAGACGCCCGCTCGTATGGCGTTTGCTTTTGCGACTTCGGATTACCTGCCCCACATTGCTGAGCTGTGTGACACGCTTCGTGTGGACGGCCATATTCAGGACATCGTGGGTTGTACTGCTGCGGGGTATATTGAGGGGAAAAACGAGTTTGAATCGGGTTCTGGATTTTCCGTTATCGCCATACAAGGCGAGTTCGGAGATCCCGTGGCGCTCAACGAATCAGATTTCCCGACTGCCGTAAGCCCCAACGCGTGGATTACCCTCGCCAATCCGTTTGTTTTTCCGATCGAGGAATTTATAAACTCTGCAAATCTTCAATCTCCGAGAGTGAATATCGTGGGCGGCCTTGCGAGTGGAGGAGGTGCCGATACAACGGCTGTCTTTATCAACGGAAATACTGTGGATGCGGTAGCGGTGTCTGTTTTAGGAAACACCTCGATCGTTCCAGTGCTGAGCCAAGGTTGCCGGCCGATTGGGGAGCCGTTCACTGTGACTCGCGCCGACCAAAATGTGATCTATGCGCTTGGCGGGCAGCCTGCATACCGTGCGTTGGAGAGCGCATTTGAGACTCTCACCGACGAGGAAAAATCAAATGCCAGAGGCAATCTTTTCGCGGGTCTTGCAGGCTCAGAGTATGTGCACGACTTCCACTCGGGGGATTTTTTGGTCAAAAATATCATCGGTGCGGACCCTGCATCTGGTGCGGTGGTGATCGCTGGCATCCCTCGCGTTGGCCAGACTCTTCAATACCAACTTCGGAATTCCACTGCCGCTCTTGATGATCTCGGGCGTGCCTACGAGCCGGCACGTCTTGCAAAAAGAAAGGCCTACGGATCGCTCCTCTTTTCGTGTCTTGGACGGGGAGAGAAGTTTTTTGGTATGGCAAACCGAGATGCCTCGGAGCTTTCGGAGTCCATCGGGGACAAGCCGATCGCGGGGTGTTTTTGCAATGGCGAAATCGGCCCGGTATGTTCTTTGAATGCGCTCCATACTTACACGGCCGCGGCAGCAGTGTTTATTGAGAAGTCGTCCTAAGCCTGTATAGTCAGCAATCTGTGATCAAGTTCTTCGTCGCCGCCATCGTGATTTTTCTGCTTGCCGGAACAGCTTTTTATAAAGGCTGGCCGCCATTCTCAGCGCCGGAAAAAATCGAAAATTTTCCCACATACAAAGCTCGCAGAACCGAAATCGCCCCCGAATTGCTTCTAGCTGGTGAAGTGAAGCCTTCCTTGCAAGTCGATGTGAAGCCCGAGATCGGCGGCAAAATTCGCAGTATTCATGTGATTCCCGGACAGAGTGTGAAAAAAGGCGACCTGTTGGTGACGATTGACGATACCGATTTGCTCAATGAGCAGGCCGCTGCCGAAGCCGAGATCGAAGGTGCGCGCCTCATGATGGGAAAATCCAAGGGCAACTTTGATCGCGCCCGCCAGCTCCATGAGCGCAAGCTCCTCAGTGAGGAATCTTTTTTGAACATGATGGCTGATTTTCGGATTGAGGAAAATGGCTTGGATAAAGCGCTCCGCCGGAGGCAAACCGTTGACGACCGCCTGGCTAAGACGCGGGTTCTTGCCCCTTTCGATGGAACCGTACTTGAGATTCCCGTGAGCGAAGGGCAGGTCGTCGTGGGCGCTGCGAGCGTCAACTCCGGCACCAGCCTTATGATTTTTGCCGATCTCTCGAGTCTTCTTGTCATCTCCCAAGTTAACCAGCTTGATGCGCCGAAGCTGAGCCTAGGGCAGGAACTGGTCCTTCAATCTCCTGATTCCGACGAAGCCACAGCCTCTGCAAAAATTTACTTCATTGCCCCGCTGGCGAATGTCAAAAATAACATCAAAGGATTCGAGATTCGGGGACTGATCAACCGCAATGATGCGGGACTCAAGCCTGGCGTCTCGGTCAGCGTGCGCTTGGCACTTCCAAAGGCCAATGGCATCGCAGTGCCGATCGGTGCGATTTTTGAGAACGATGGGCACAAGGTGGCCTACGTGCTCGAAGGCACGAAGCCCATCCGCCGCGAAGTCACCGTGGGAGCGATCGACTCCACCCAGGCGGAAATTCAATCAGGCATCAGCGAAGGTGAGGATGTGCTATTGGTCGAACCTCCCGAGCCCTCAAAAAAAGACAAATCGTGAGCCTGATCCACCTCGAAGATCTGAGTAAAGTCTATCGCGTGGGTGATCAGGAAATCCGAGCCTTGGATCAGATTGATCTTCGCATCGAGGAGGGCGAATTCCTTTCGATCATTGGTTCCAGTGGCAGCGGCAAATCAACGCTCATGCATCTTCTCGGGTGCCTCGACACTCCCACTTCGGGCCGCATGGAAATCTGCGGAAAAGACCTTGCGAAGGCCTCTAGCGACGAACTCGCAGGCGTCCGCAACCGCGAGGTCGGCTTTGTTTTCCAAGCGTTCAACTTGTTGCCGAAACTCGATGTCGTCTCAAATATCGCGTTGCCCTTGGTCTATGCGGGTGTGCCGCATGCGGAGCGTCTAGTCCGCGCTAAAAAAGCCGCAGCCGACGTGGGGCTTGGCGATCGTCTTTCAAACCGCCCGCCGCAGCTTAGTGGGGGTCAGTGCCAGCGCGTTGCCATAGCCCGCGCCCTCGTCAACAATCCTCGAATCCTCTTTGCCGACGAACCGACCGGGAACTTGGATTCCACAACCGGCCGTATGATTCTAGAGATGTTCGACGCGCTTCATGCTGCAGGAAAAACCATCGTTCTGGTCACCCACGATCCTGCCATCGCAGCCCACTCGCGCCGAGTTATCGAGATCCGAGACGGCCGGATAACGCGGGAATACAAGCCATGAATCCGCTCATCGCCATATCCATCGGCTTGCGGGAAATTTCCGCTCATAAATTCCGTACCTGCCTATCTATGCTTGGCATTGTGCTTGGTGTGAGCAGCCTCATCGCCACGATGGCCCTCACGCGGGGCATCGAGGATGGAACTCGCAAATTTATGCAGCAAATAGGTGGGTTGGAATTTGTCTCCATCGTCAGCAAGGAGCCCTCCAGTAAAAAATTCGAATTTGCCAATCTTTCACCTGGTCGGACTCTCCGTGATGCGGAGGCGCTCAAGCAATCGGCCAATTTCCTTTCCCATGTTTCGCCCGAGATTTTCTTAAGCACGGCCGTTGCCACCGATGGGGGTGGGAATCCTGACCGCCGCATGGTGAGGGGTGTATATCCGGATCACTTCGTCATTGGCATGCACCAGATTCGCGCTGGACGTTTCCTGACGCCTCTTGATGTCGAACGCGGTTCGCGTAGCGCGGTCTTGGGCGATTCGGTTGCCAAGCAGCTTTGGCCTGACACGCCAGCAGAGCTTGCCGTCGGGAAAACCATACTCATTGACTCCCGGCCTTTTGTGGTTGTGGGGGTTCTTACACTCTACGAGATGGAGGAGCAGGCTCGAGCTCGCAAGTCCGGTCGCGGGTCCGCTCGCAGCTCGATGAGTCGCTGGGACCCCTTCCGCCAGAAAAATGAGACAGTCCTCATCCCGTTTAACACCATGTTTCACGAACTCCGTTCGGGGGCATTTCCCTTGGATTCGCTTGATACCATGAAACTCGAGACGCTCACGGTGAGGGTGGAAGATTTGGATTACTTCCAGCCGGCTCTTGAGCAGATCCGATCTATATTGGACATCACCCACCGCGGGGTGGATGACTACGATCTGGAAACGCGGCAGGACTGGTTCGACCGCATGGAGAGAAGTGTGCGCGCCGCCCGCCTGAGTGGAGGTCTCATCTCCGCGATCAGCCTCGTGGTGGGAGGTATCGGGATCATGAACATCATGCTCGCCAGCATTTCTGAGCGTGTTCGCGAGATCGGCATTCGTCTTGCTGTCGGCGCCCGCCAGCGGGACATCTTCTGGCAAATCCTCATCGAGAGTATTCTTGTATCGTTTCTCGGCAGCCTTCTTGGAATTTTTGCCTCGCTCGGCCTTATCGAAATCCTCAAATCCATCGCACCGTCGGAAAATATCCCTGTGCTCACGCCTGATGCGATTTTTTTGGCGGTCGGCTTCGCCATCGCTGCCGGTCTCCTCTCTGGCCTCTATCCTGCGGCCAAGGCGTCCAGCATTGATCCTATCACCGCCCTCCGGTACGAGTAGCCAAGCTCATCTGAACGCGGATGGTGCGCTTGTCGAAGGAAGATGAGGCGGAAATTCTGCGGTCCCGCGTCGGAGCCTACCAAGTGTAACGAACTTTGTATGACACCGTTTCTTCCTCATCTGGCTTGAGGAAGACGCGGAATTCGATGGTTTGCGCGTCGGCTTTATTGAAATCATGACTTTTTTCTTCAATCGACCAATTCGCCCAGCGGAAGAGGTGCTCAACCACACGGATCTCGACCGTTTCTTTTTTGCGGTTTCGAAGTTTGATTTCAAATGATTCGTCGAAAACATGGTTGCTTTCATTGATTTTGAAGTCGATCCGCTTGCGTTCGCCTACGAGGTCGAAACTATTGCCAATGTAAAGGCGCACGCGCTCCCCTTTCGGCGTGTGTTCGATCGTGTTTTCTCCGACGAACTCGAGTTGGCGATCCCCGTCTTGGGAGTAAAATCGGACCCGGCCTTTCGGTAGGGGAATGCCAAGTTGATTGCTCTCGGAATTTTCAAATTCGCGATAGACGTTGATTTTTTTGTTGGATGTCGCCCCATAGCTTGGGTCTGCACCCGCGCTGATGCCAACGCGCCAGCCGCCGAGGGCCGCCCCGTCGTAAACATAAATCCGCTCGGCTTTCACTCCCGTAGCACGCAGAAATTCCACTTGTTTGGTTTCCATGTCCCGAAGCGTGGTCAAATTTGCCAACGAATAGAGGTGAAATTCATCGAACGCCTTTTCAGAAACCATCGGAGGTTCATCCATTGCCATTTGAGATTTCATAGCAAACGCACGGACCATATCGGCGCGTGGCTCCTGCACTTTATTGACCTCGCCAGCCATGAGTTTGATTTTGGCATTTTGAAAGCTCGCCCCGCTGTTGTTCTGCATGCTGATCCAGCCGACGAAGTCCACGAGCTCGCCATTCTCCGTGGCGATGAGGTTGTAACTCGCTTGCCAAGAGAATCCATTCGTGACATACGCAACTTCTGCATTAACTTTTGCGGCCGCCGAGGAGTTGATTTTCCAAAAAAGGGCGGGCTTGAGAATGTTTTCCTCTCCTAACGAAGGGAAAATCGGCTCCCCCGGCAGGGAAAATTGGAGTTTTCCATCGATTTCCACAATCGGAGCAACGGATGCACCGCCCGGAACATAGCCACTGCGAATGATTTTTGCTGGGATCGTTTGGTCTGGCTTGTTGGCCTCGCGACGAATGAAGTCGAGGGATTTTCCTTCGAAAAAGGAAAGCAGCATCGGCTCGGAAACGGGGTCATTGCGGTAAGATTGCTCCAGAATCTGCAGGTTGGTCCTGCCCGCAATGTCTCGGAGGATGACAGAATCGGGTTCCAGCTTGGCGGTTGCCCACGAGAAGGTGATCTGGTTTGAACCAACCCCGAGATTTATTGGCAATGTATCGCGGACTACCGCAAAGCTCTGATTGTAAATTGTTATTGCTGTATCAGACGCGAACATTATCGGGGCCGTGAGAAAAATAAGAAGGCAGTATTTATTCATAACATCAAGAGGAGCATGTCGAATGGCTTGGTAACTCTTTGCTCCAATAAAAGAAAGTATTTTGATTCTTTAGCAGCTTGGCTTGGCAATGATTCGATCTCCTCGCTCGGAAATGTTTTCGGGAAACGCTTTGTATAATGCGAGGCGCTGCCGATCTCCTCTCTGGCATCTATCCTGCAGCCAAAGTATCCAGCATTGACCCTATCAGCGGTCTCCGCTATGAGTAGCCTTCATGTCGCTGGGGGTCAGGTTTTTGAAGTGTCCTAAACAGCACGCTGATTGGCACATCCTGCAGCATTGTGCACTCCAGTATTTCAAAGCCACAGCTTTGAAAGAGTTTTTGTGCGGACTCCGTAAAAACATGCAAGCAATTTGCTTCCGCAGCAGCCGCAAGCTCAATAGCGGCTTGCACAAGCTCCAAGCCGTATACCTGTCTCCTCTTCTGAGGAACAATGTACAGACTCGCAAGCCACGGATCCAAATCCGGCCGCGCTGGACAATCGCCGAAAACCACACTCACCGATCCCAGCAATTCCATCCCCTCATGTAAAACAAGCGTCGCAGGTAAAGAGCCATCCGCTTTTTGATTCAAAAACTCTGCAAGAGCAGCCTGCGCATCCCAATCCGTGTAAAGATGTTTCCACTCCGCAGCATGCAAAGCAGCCAGCTCATCACGAAAAAATGGAACATCCGCAAGGTGCGAAATCATAAGGCGACAGACTTTAAAAAATGCATCTCTGATCAAAGGGTCTACGACCACAATTTAGAAGTCATGTAAAGAGGCAGGTGGCGTTTGGCTCCACCGGCCTGTCCGCGTGGGACTTTGCCGCTGAGGAGGAAGGAACACGGCGGTTGATACTTGGCCTGAAAGGAGGCGAGGCTTTTGGACTGGGTGACTTGGCCGGATTTCACCTCCACAGGAATCGCCCGGCCCTCGTGCTCGCAAAGAAACTCCACTTCAGCCTGTCCTTCCCGCCAACAAGCGGTCTGCCAACCGAGGGCGTGGAATTCCTGCGCAACGAAATTTTCAGCGTAGTAGCCTTTGTAAGAACCATAGTCCTGACGCAGAATGTTGATCATGGGCAGTCGGCTCAAGGCTCCCAGCAGGCCGGTATCGAAGACGAACAGTTTGAAAAAATTCTCCTTCGAGTGTGCAGCAAAGGGGAGGTGGCCACTGTTGACGATCGGATGCCGGAGAATGAGCCCGGCAGCCTGTAGCCAGTCGATCACGCCGGCCATTCGGTCGTAGCCACGCAAACCGGGGATGGCCTCCTTGAAGGCGAACTTCGGCGCGGATCCAGTCTGGTCACGGCTCAACTGCGCGGGGATGTTTTGCCACAGCCTCTCGAGGTGCATGGCATTTTGCTTGCCGCAATGCTTGGCCATATCGGCAAGGTGGTTCGTTGTGAGCCGCTCTTGGATTTTTCGGACCTCCTCGCAGGCGCTCCACAAGTCGGAATGCAGGGATTGGAAAGCGGCAACCACCTCTGGCATTCCCCCAACGGCGAGATACATCGTGAATTCCCTCCACAGTAAACCATGCACAGCCTCGCTCGGCAGATTCGTTGCGGAGAGGCTTTGGAAATGCGCAGCCAAGGCGGGATCCGGCCCCGCGAGCAGGAACTCCTCGAAAGTCATCGGCGCCATTTTCAGCTCCTCGACTTTGCCAACCGGATAAGAAACATCGCCCAAATGAACCCCGAGAAGCGACCCAGCCGCACAGATCGCGAGTGTCGGCATCTGCTCCGCGAAATATTTCAGCGAGGTCAACGCACGCGGGCATTCCTGAATTTCATCAAAAAAAAGAAAATCCACAGCGGCATCGATCGGGCGCCCCTGTACAAGAGCCAGTTCCTGCATGATGCGGGAAGGCTCCAACGAGCCCTTGAAGACATCGCCGAACAGCGGATTCTGCTCAAAATTGATGATGTGACTGGCAGAAAACGAGCGCCGTCCAAAATGATCCAGCGCATAGGTCTTCCCAACCTGACGAGCTCCCAGCACCACAAGGGGTTTCCGCTGGGGCCTTACCCTCCATTGCTCCAACGCCGTTTCGATGCAACGCCTCATGTCTCAAAAGATACACATCCGATCAAAAAGTGGTATCAAAAAATTTCAAAATTTGAATTTTAATAGATGACTTGGGTCTTTGTTCGCGCAAGGCAAGGGAATCGCGCCTTGGTCGGCGTTTTGCTTGAAGTCGTTACTTCCGCAAAAGCACCATGGTGTCTTTGTAAACCTTTCGTCCGATGCTTTCACCAAGGACAGTCAACTTCGTGACATCCTCCAGTGTAGCAAACTCCAACAAGCCTTCCGCGAATTCAATAGCATCCTCAGCATTGGAAAATCCCCAGTGAATATCTCATATACCATCAAACTCTGGCGACTCATAAGGGGCCATATTCGCTTTTTCGAGAATACGCTCATAGAGGTCGGACATGAACTAGTGAACTAGGGGTCAGTGTTCATTTTCTTTCATTTTTTCCTCAATATACCGCCTCAGCTCCCCTGAAACCTTCGCCGCCATCCGCGATAAATCCATGCGGTGAATGACCCTGCTGACATTGGCTGCGTTTTTCATGCTCAAATGGTCGGCGATCCATGACTGGGAAACGGTTGTTTTTTTCCATAGCAACCCTGCAAGCAGGACCTTTTGCGGCTCGGTGCAACGATGCTCGGCCAACTCCTTCATGGTGAGACCTGCCACTCGCAATCCCTCCTCCAGCAAAGCCAGCGCTTTTTGCTCTCCATGGGCCTTCCTTTCAAGGCTCGCATCGTAGCCCCGTGCCTTGCGTTCTTGACCGATCGCTGCCTCGCCCAGCTTGATTAATTTCTCGGCGAACGCCTGTTTCCCCCAATACCAGCCACGCCGCAGATGGCTTCCGCGCTTGTCGGCATCCGCATCCACAACGACAAACCCGCTTCGCTCACGCTCCTCCGCCGCGCGGTTGCCTAGGCGCACGATCATTTGTTTCCGTCCCTCGGCCGTATCCTGCACTCCCATCGTAGACAGACCTTGTTCCGCCGCCAGCCACTTCGTCCTCTGCTGAGGCATCAAGGCATACCCCCCCGCAAGACTGCTCCACGGATAATCCAGAATACTCTGCCCTTGAGTCACATCTACCAACCCCGCCCGACTGGGATTCAAGTGAATATAGTCCCAGAGCGTTTCGTAGTAATGAGGGCTCTCCCCATCGACCACCACCGCCTTGTAGCGATCTCCAAACAACCGCCCCCACTCGCGATGCCGCACATTGAATCGCCGCGTCACCGTGTTTTGAAGCCATTTCATTCCCTCTACCAGATTCGCCTCGGGCGTCTGAATGAAAAGATGGTAATGGTTTCCCATCAACACCCAAGCATGAACACGCCAACCTGTTTTTTCACAAACATCGGCAAGGCATTGTAAAAAAAACCGGCGGTCATGATCATCCAAAAAAATCGCCGCCCGCTGATTCCCTCGAGCCATCACATGGTAAAATGCTCCCTCAAATTCCAATCGAATACTTCGTGCCATGGCCGGACTCCAGCAGGCGCAAACAAGCAGTGCAATCTAAAAATGAAAGAAAATGAACACTGACCCCTAGTTTGAGGGGCGGAAATCCTTGGCCAGCATTTCTTGCAACGCGCGCATTGCTTCCTGCAATTCCTCACGCAAAGTCTCTGCTTGGGGCGAGGGGTCGAGTGGCGGCGTGAAAACACGGGCGCACCGGGTGGCGAGGGGTCGGTGTGCGCGCTCGTCACCGAGTAGCGCGAGTAAGTCCCGTACGCGGTCACTCCGCTTGCGCGCCTCGTCGATTTTTATCATGGCCTGCGCCTCGGTGATTTCGCCCGCTGAAACGGCGAGCAGTTGGCGGCAATCAAACGCCCGGCAGCGCTGTGGCCGATCTTTATAAATCCGGCAGCAATTTCCGACATGAGCCGGGCAGGGTTGAAGAAACTGTAACTCCCCGTCGCGGCGCCTGGTTTTGATTCCTTTGGCCAATAATGCGCGCAGCTGGTCCTCGGGTTGGACAGCCATTCCATGGAAAAGCACACCATTGCAGCACATGCCACACGCCGCGCAGAGGCGTTCGGCCGAGTCATTCAAAAGCTCGTTCGCTTCTGGCGCAGGTGAATGGGGTGCGGGTGTCACGCTTGGCGCAGCAGAAGCCGAGGGCGGTGCGATTTTCGAAGTGATTTTGGTAGTTTTCATAGTTTGTCAGGCGACCCGGCCCCTCATCTTTTTTGTCTCGGCGCGTCGGCGTTTGGATTCGACCAGCTTCGCTTTTGTGCCGCGTGAGCGTGTCGCTTTTCTCCGGCGTTCGCGAGCTGCCTCTGCCAGAAGGGCCTTTTTTTTCGCCTCTGCTGCGTCCTTGATCTTTCGAAGAAGCCTCCGTCGAGCCGTCTCACGATTCATCGCCTGCGAACGGGAATCCGACACCGTCACCATGAGACCGGTGGGTGTGTGCCGCAGCGTCACAGCTGTGGAGACCTTGTTCACGTGCTGCCCACCCGGTCCACTGGAGCGCGAGAACATTTCCTCAAAATCGGATTCGGGCAGTTTTTTCATGCGGAATGGTCGTGTGAACTCATATCCGAGAAACAAATTTTTCGACAGAACCGAAATTCAAAATAATCCGATCATCGTAAAAATGGCACTGTTTCGCCTCCGCACTTACGGCGTGAAGATCGCTGCGCCGTGCTGTTCTGAAGACTATTGATTGAGTTGAGATAAGAGGCGAGGGTTAGCAGATGAACGATCTTCAACTCAAAAAGCAGAACTGCCTCTTTGGGGCATTCCTCGGAGACGCGCTCTCGATGCCGGTGCATTGGTATTATGACCGAGTGGCATTGGCTCGGGACTACGGGCGCGTGGTGAATCTTGTCGCTCCGAAGAATCCGCACTCGGACAGCATTCTTTGGCGTTCAAGCTACGCGGCGCTAAATCCCAAGGGGGAAATTTTGCACGACCAGGCGAAATACTGGGGCCAGCGCGGCATTCATTATCACCAATTTCTCCAAGCGGGCGAGAATACCCTGAATATGCAACTCGCGCTGGCATTACTCGCCATGTTGCGCGAAGGCAAAGATTACGACCGCGCAACCTATCTCCAGCTCTACATCGATTTCATGACCACGCCTGACCGACATCACGATACCTATGTCGAGGAATATCATCGCAACTTCTTCACCAAATTCGCGCGCGGAAAAAAACCAGAACACTGCGGTGGCGAGGACATCCACATTGGTGGGTTGGCCCATGTGCCGATTCTTGCGGCTTGGTTTGCGGAGGATGAAACTCACGCTCTCGAAGTCGTGCAAGACCATGTTCGCACAACACACCATGGGGAACTCGTCGAAACAGCCGCACGCGATGTCACCAAAATGCTTGTGGCTATCCTCAACGGCGGCGGCTTGCGCGAGAGCATCGAGAAATTCGGCAACGGATGGGTCGGACGCAGGCAGTTGGAAGCCTGGGCCGCGCGTCCCGATGAAGAAGTCGTTGGCGCAATTCTGAGCCCGGCCTGCTACCTCAAGGATGCCTTTCCAGCCTCGCTCTTTCTGGCTTGGAAATACTTCAATAACCTTGAATCAGCCCTCATCGCCAACGCAAACCTTGGAGGCGACAACTGCCATCGCGGCATTGTCGTCGGTGCCTTGGTCGGAGCAGGCGGTGCGGCGGTTCCAGAACGTTGGAGAGAGACGCTTCGTTGTCGAGATCACTTGGCCTGCTGAAATGCGGTCGCCAAAAAGCGGATGCAATAGCCCCTATTTCTCAGGATGCTGAGAGGTGGGGCTACTTTTTAGGAGTGAGGCGCAGCATGACTTCGTTGCGCCGCAAAAATGAGGGAGTCCAAGGCGGATCGAAATAACCATAGATCGGCGGCTCGACGGCAGTAAGAGCTTTGTCGGCAATCCAACTTCTCAGGAGAGCAAGACATTCCGATTCCTTCGCTGCGGACCGAGACCCGCTGAACCGAAGCACAGCGAATCGGCCTGCAGGAATTTGTTTAATGCTCACCGAGGAGTCCATGGGTGCCGGAGCGTTTTCAACAGAGGCCTTTGCTGGCAGGACAAATGCCATCGTGTGGAGATCTTGGGAAATGAACACAGGCGTGGTCATGGCAAGGGATTCCCGGGTTTTGTTGTTCCCTGTGATGTAGCGAAACAATTTGCCGAAGCCTGTATTTTCCCCACCGCCCGCCTGCGGCATGGGCGTTTCGACAATGGTCAATTCCGGATAGTCACGCAGCTCGTAGTTGCCATTCGACAGGACGGCAGAGTATGGCGCCGATTCATATCCCGAACGCGATGTCTTGCAGCCCCAAATCGATAAAGCGGCGCCTAAAATGACGAGCGCGGAAACGATCAATGAAGAATTGTAACTACTCAGGTAGGCGCGAGCGGGTGATGGCTCGGGGATTTTTGAGCGGGCAGTGGCTGTTTTTTGTTTAGGTGCCCGAGAGGTTCAGGAGGAGTTGGGGGTTG
>VFJO01000309.1 GCA_009886045.1 Verrucomicrobiota bacterium | reverse complement strand
GGCGCCGAGGCGGACCATGTGGTCGTATTGCTGCCAGACCCATTGCTTGGAGGCGATGCTCGGGTGGGCGAGGAGGGTTTCGAGAGCGGCGATGGGGTTGGCTTCGGGCACGCTGGAGAGGTCGAGCGGCTCGGGGGCTTTTTTGGGAGCAGCTTCGCGGGAATAGAGCGGGGCTTCGTCGGCGAGTTGGCGGGCGGGTATTTCCACAACGATTTCGTTGCCTTCTCGGACGCGCATCATGCCGTCGTCATTGACCACGCCGACATGGGCGTAGGGGAGATCCCATTTTTCAAAGATAGCGCGGACTTTGTCTTCCTCGCCTTTTTTGACTATGACGAGCATGCGTTCCTGGGACTCGGAGAGCAGGATTTCGTAGGGCGTCATGCCGGTCTCGCGTTTCGGCACGAGGTTGACATCGATTTCAACGCCGGTGCCGCCGCGGCTGGCAGTTTCGCAGGTCGAGCAGGTGAGGCCTGCGGCGCCCATGTCTTGGATGCCTGCGACGCAGCCGCTGGCGAGGAGTTCGAGGCAGGCTTCGAGGAGGAGCTTTTCGCGGAAGGGGTCGCCGACTTGCACGGCAGGACGATCTTCCTTGGATTCCTCGGTGAGCTCGCGCGAGGCAAAGGCGGCGCCGGCGAGGCCGTCACGGCCGGTTTCGGCTCCGACATAGAAAACAGGATTGCCGACTCCCTTGGCGGCTCCGCGGGCGATTTGCTCGTGCTTGAGGATGCCGAGGCAGAAGACATTGACGAGCGGATTTCCCGAGTAGCTGTCGTCGAAATACACCTCGCCGCCGATGGTCGGGATGCCGATGCAATTTCCGTAGTGGGCGATGCCGCTCACCACACCTGCAAAGAGACGGCGGTTGGTGGCGGATTGTTGGGAGTCACCGCGGATGTCGCCGAAGCGGAGGGAATTCATCGAGAACACCGGGCGCGCGCCCATGGTGAAGATGACGCGGATGATGCCGCCGACGCCGGTGGCCGCGCCTTGGAATGGCTCGATGGCACTCGGGTGGTTGTGGCTCTCCATCTTAAATGCAATGGCCCATCCATCCCCGATATCGATAACGCCGGCATTTTCCTCGCCCGCCTTCACGAGCACGCGCGGGCCGGTGACGGGGAACTTCTTCAGCTCGAGTTTCGAATTTTTGTAGGAGCAATGCTCACTCCACATGACGGAGAAAACGCCAAGTTCGGTGAGGTTCGGCTCGCGGCCGAGGACGGATTGGATGCGTTCGTATTCGTCGGGCGTGATGCCGTGTTTGCAGATGATTTCGGGTGTGATGGCGGACATATTGGAAGAATTTTTAACCACGGAGGACACGGAGAGCACGGAGGTGAAGAAGAGGTTTTTTACTGGGAAAAGCGTTTGATGCCGTTTTTTAAAAGTTGGACGTTGAAGTTGATTAAGAGGCCGGTGCGGAGTCCTGTGAGTTTCAGGTAGGTCAAGACTTGGGCTGTGTGGACCGGTATGAGTTGATCGACGGATTTGAGCTCGATGAGGACTTTGTTCTCGACGATGAGATCCGCTCGGAAACCGCTTTCGATAGACTGGCCTTTGTATTTGATGGGGATTTCTTTCTGAGCGGCGATTTGCAAACCTGATTGGGTTAATTCAAAGGCGAGGCACTTTTCGTAGGTTGTTTCAAGTAAACCTGGGCCGAGTTCACGATGTACGGAGATGGCTGCACCAATGATGGCATCTGTCAGGGAGTTGTTTTCAAACTCCTCCGTGCTCTCCGTGTCCTCCGTGGTTAACATTTCAACAAGCTATCGAAGATCATCAGTCCTTCGGTGCTGCCGAGGGCGGGGTCGCAGGCGCGCTCGGGGTGGGGCATGAGGCCGAAGATATTTCGGGTTTCGTTGCAGATGCCGGCGATATTTTCGCGGGAGCCATTGGGGTTTGATGTATCTGTGGTTTGGCCTTGGGCGTCGCAGTAGCGGACGAGGATTTGGTCGTTCGCGTTGAGGGCGGCAAGGGTCGCGTCATCGGCAAAGTAACAGCCTTCGCCGTGGGCGATGGGGATGTTGAGAACTTGGCCGTTTGTGGCAGCGCGGGTGAATCGGGAATTGGTCGATTCCACGCGGATGGTTTGGTGTTTGCAAACGAAGTGGAGGCCTTTGTTGCGAACGAGAGCGCCGGGTAGGAGTCCGCTCTCGCAGAGGATTTGAAAGCCGTTACAGATGCCGAGGACGGTGCCGCCGGATGCTGCGAAACTTTTCACCGTTTGCATGATCGGCGAGAAGCGGGCGATGGCTCCGCAGCGGAGGTAATCTCCGTAGGAGAAGCCTCCGGGAATGACAATGGCGTCGAAGCCTGCGAGCGAGGTGTCCTTGTGCCAGACGAACTCGGCGGAGGCGCCGGGAAGGTTATTGAGAGTGAGAACGCAGTCCTGATCGCAATTCGAGCCAGGGAAGCGGATGACGGCGAATTTCATTATTTGCTGATCGAGTAGTCCTCGATGACGGGATTGGAGAGGAGATCTTTGGCGATGCGGTGAATTTCGGCATCGGGTGTCGAGTCGGGGAGCTCGAGTTCGATGACTTTGCCGATGCGGACGCGTCCCACGCCGGTGAGGCCGAGGTGGCGGATGGCTTCGGCGGCGGCAGCGCCTTGAGGATCGAGGACGGAGGGTTTCGGTAGGACTGTTACGAGGACTTTCATGGCGCGGAGGTTTTCGTTTCGGGATGAATCGAACAAGACGATTTTTTATTTTTTCTCATCTGCATGAGAGAAATGGCGAGGGCGAGGAGGCTTATGACGAGGCAGGAAATCGAAAAGATCTCGCCGTAGCGGGTGAAAAACGTGGGTTGCGGCGATGTCGGCACCGCGATTTTGCTGAATAGGATACCTTGAAGAAATGTGCTTCCCGAGGCATCTCGGAGGACTTCTCTGACGACGCCGAATCGATCAATGGCACAAGTTACGCCTGAATTCGCGGCTCGAATCATCGGGATTTTATTCTCCACGCAGCGGAAAATCGCGTTGTGGAGGTGCTGAACTGATCCGGCGCTTTTTAAAAACCAACCATCATTTGTAACAACAGCGAACGATTGTGCGCCGAGGAGGACGAAGTGGCGGGCTAGGTCAGCAACGGTGTCCTCAAAGCAAACGAGTGGGCCTAGCTTTATTGGTTTGGCGTGGAGTTCGAGCACGGTGAATTCCTTTCCCGCATCGAAATCATCCGGCACGAGGTCACCGACGATTTTTGCAATAAGCGGAAATTCCTTGCGAAGCGGGACGTATTCGCCAAAGGGCACCAGATGCATTTTGTGGTAGAGTTGGGCTTCTTTTCCCTGCTTGGTCAGCAAGGCGATCGAGTTGTAATCGCCGCCACTGCCCCAGTGGGTGGTGCCAATGAGGAAGTCGCTAGTGGATTGTTCCGCAAGGACTCGAACCAGATCCCAAGTGAATTGATTTCCGAGAAGCGGACTAGGTGTGGACGACTCGGGCCAGAGGATGAGGTCGGGCGACATGGCAATCGCCTGGAGGGTTTGGTTTTTCAGGGTTTCGAGGACTTGGATTTCGAAGTCGGGATCGTTGCGGATGTTTTGCGGAACGTTTCCCTGGACGGCAGCAAAGCTGAGCGGTTCGCTGGCTGGTTCCGCACGGAAGAGTTGTCGCACTCCATAGGTCCATGCGAGGGCGACGAGGGCGATCGTGATCGCGAAATCGTAGTGGGCGCGCCGTGCGCCTCGTCTGAGTTCAAGTTGGAGGCGTTTGATGGTGGCTGCCAGCATGAGATTTGTCATCGCGATAAGAAACGAAATGCCGCCTATGCCGGTGACGTCGGCTATTTGAATGAGAGCAATATTCGCATGCTGTGTGATGCCGAGGCCATTCCAACCAAATGCTGGAAAAATGATACCTCGGAGGTATTCCAACGTCACCCAAGCGCACGAAGCCAGTATGCAGCGATGGAGGTTGTGAAGCGATCCGAGCCAGCAATCCTCACTTGTACTGACTGCAATCAATGCCTTGGCGAATAGCGACCAAGCCCCAAAGTAAATTGCGAAATAGAAAACCAATAGTACATAGCCTGGCCAAGTGAGGCTCGTGAGCCAATGTGCAGACATGGCAAAAAATACCAAACCGCTTGTGTATCCGAGTCCCGCCGTTCTCAGCCAATCCCGCCGCTTTGCCGATGGACAAAACCATAGGGCCCATACAAGCGGGATCAGTGCCACCCAACAAAGGTCACTGAGACCGAACGGTGGATAGCTCAATCCGAGGAGAAATCCGCTCAATAAAGCCAACAACCACGGTAAGGCACACGACATGTTCCTTAATAAAACCTGCCTGAGAGTAAAAAGACAACGCCCCATTTTTCAAACGCAGAGACGCCTTATTTACAATGCAGGCTATTTTGCTTTTGGGAAAAATGAGACTTTTGGTTTGCGGTCCTCACATTGCTGGATCAAGTTAGGTCAAATGCCCAGCAGACGTAGCCTCCTCACTATAGCCCTCTTGATTCTGGTGCAGGGTTTTGTCATTGCTTCGGTCGATCCGGAGTTTGAAAAGCTTGCCATGAATTTGAGGGAAAAAGCGCTGCTGAGGGTTGAGCCTCCGATCGTAGCCACCCAAGCCTCTTCCTCCCTCGGATTAAGCCGTTTCCCTTGGAAGCGTAATATCGTAACAACGGTTTTTTGGGTGGGCGAGCGCCCTACGCAAAACAATCCTGTGCCGAATTGCAAAAGCTCGTGGGATCCCGAGTGGCACAGGAATTTTGGAGGTTATGACAATCCAGAGCCTGCCGGTCGCCGCGGCTTTTTCCCAAAGTTCATCCCTCGTCAAAATCCATTCTACGTTGCTCTTCCTTATAATGATGTGACTCGTGGCGCGACAAAACCCGAGTCGCGCAGCGCGATTCCTTGGTTTCGTGAAGCTTTTGAAAAGCCTGGGCAATCTGTTTGCAAGGGCCGCTGGGTGGCGATCCGTCGTGGAAATCGCATAGCTTATGCCCAATGGGAGGACTGTGGTCCCTTCCGCACCGACCACTGGCAGTACGTTTTTGGAAATGACCGACCCAAGCCCAATCTCAACCAAGGTGCAGGTCTGGATGTCTCGCCAGCCGTGCGCGACTACCTTGGCATGGGAGGCAAGGACGTTTGTGATTGGAAGTTTGTGGATGTGCGAGAGGTGCCGCCCGGACCATGGACAAAATATGGTGACAACAACACCTTTGTGCTTCAGCAGCGGGGGGCTAACCTTAACCTCACTGACCGCAACAATGCCCGAGGGGTGCGGCGTTAATTTCTAATCCGCCGCGTGGGCTTTAAGTTCATCGAGTGTGGCAAACTCGAGAGTCGATGCGTGAGTGGCGCTAAGAATAACCCGAGGAGGCAAACCTGCGTCGTAAGCTTCCTTCCACCGACTTGCACAGAGGCACCATTGGTCTCCCTCCTTCAACCCAGGAAATTCATATTCTGGCCTTGGTGTGCTGAGATCGTTTCCTTGGTCACGGGAAAATTTGAGAAAAGCATCCGTCATCACGGCACACACCGTATGTACGCCTGCGTCTCCGCTGCCCGTATGGCAAAATCCATCGCGGTAGTATCCCGTGAGCGGCTGGTAGCAGCAGGGTTCCAGATCACCACCTAAAACATTTCTTGCCATCACAGTTCTCTACAGCACCGCAATGAGAATTTCCACATTCAAAAAAACATCGTCGTCCAGTTCGAGGGGGTTGGACTATTGTTTTTGTCTTAAGTCATGGTTTTAGAAATCTTGGAATGGTGTCTTACGCCTGCTTCATTGCAGGCTAGGACGAGCGGGCTCCTTGCCGAGCAAATTGCCATCCGTCATCGTGCAACTCGCTGCAAAAGGGCTTGGGAGCCTCATCTCCGAGCCTGCAAAGCTTTTCTGGGTCGAGAACTCCAGAGTGGAAGTCACATTGCTATTCTCGGGAGCGGGCATCTTCGCGACTTGGATCTCCCGTACTTGAAGGCCCACTTTGCTAAAATCACCTTGGTCGATGTTGTGCACCCACTTGAAGTCCGAATCATGGCTTTGTTTTCACGCGGAAGGCTTCAATTGCTTTCTGGAGATCTTTCGGGCGCGCTGCATTGTTTCAATCCCAACTCAGCCATATCGGTAGCAGATGATCTCCGCATATCTTTGAAAGAAGTGGATGTTTTTGTCTCCGCCTGTCTTCTCACTCAATTGGCTCTTCCTGCGTCTAGTCGTTGGCAAAAGCGCTTCGCCAAAAGCGAGGTCTTGCTCGGCGTGAAACGTATTTGCCAGTCGCACTTGGATTTTCTTAAAAATGCGCCACGGGCACTTCTTATTACCGATGTAGAGCGGCGATATGGAACCGCCGATTGGTCAGCTCTGCTTCCAGGTGTAGATCTTCCCCGTCCAATGGAACGCTGGATCTGGGATATTGCCCCTCCCGCGGAGCATGGGCTCAGAAATATCGGTCCCGAATAGCGCCGAGTTGAGGCCACAGTTCTGTAGCCCCCCCCCCGCCATCGTCACGAAAATCTTTGCCCAATGCGGGTGAAACAATAGAGTAGGCACTTATGGCAAAGCGACGCACACTTAAGGTCGGCTCCCACTCGATTGGAGGGCGCGACCTGCTTTTTATTCTCGGCCCCTGCGTGATCGAGACCCCTGCTTTTACTCGGAGGATGGGGGCAAAAATAAAGTCCATCTGTGATGGAGAGGGCGTCCAATTTGTTTTTAAGGCCTCCTACGACAAGGCGAATCGCACATCGGTCAAATCCTTTCGAGGCACATCTGTTCAGGATGGTTGTGAATTACTCGCCGAGATAGGAACTCAGTTGGGTGTGCCTGTGACCACAGATATCCACTCCCCAGAAGAAGCCGAGATTGCAGCAAGGTTTATAGACATTCTTCAAATCCCCGCCTTCCTCTGCCGTCAGACTGATCTCCTAGTGGCTGCCGCAAAAACGACCCGCATTGTGAATGTCAAAAAGGGTCAGTTCCTTGCCCCCTGGGATATGAAAAACGTCGCTTTGAAACTCGAGGCTTCAGGCTGCCGAAATTATATTTTCACCGAACGGGGCACGACTTTTGGTTACAACAATCTTGTAGCCGATATGCGTTCGATTCCGTGGATGCAAGAACTCGGCTGCCCGGTCGTTTTTGATGCCACGCATTCCGTCCAGCGTCCGGGCGGGGCAGGGGAGACCACAGGCGGAGATGGCAAGTTGGCGCCTGTTCTTGCCCGTGCTGCCGTCGCTGCAGGATGTGACGGGGTGTTTCTCGAAACACATGAAAATCCCGCCAAGGCCCTGTCAGACGGGCCAAACCAAGTACCCCTTCGCGACTTGCCCCGTCTGATCAAGCAACTGAAAGCCCTCCGAGATGTTGTGGTCTAATTTTTTTCGTTTCGCTATTTTGGCGCTTTGCACCGCATCACTTCAAGCGGAGAACACTCCTGCTCCGGCAGTCCCCTCTTCACAAGAGAGCGAATTTGATTTCCCTGTGCCGATGGGCATGCCGGTGAATGGAATTAAAATTCCGCAGTACGACGACGACGGAAAACTTCTGATGCTCCTCGAAGCCGGGGTTGCAAAAAAAGTAGATGATCAGCATATCGAAATGGAGGATCTCAAACTTCAAGCACTCGATGCCAGTGGGGAAAAAATTTTCGTTGAACTGCCGCAGGCGGTCTTTAATCTCGAAACTCGAATAATCACTGGGGAAAAGACGGCCAGAATCTACCGCGATGATTTTGAAATCACTGGCGATGGCATCGACTTCAATACCAAAACCCGATTCGGAACCCTCCGAGGCAATGTAAGAATGGTTATCTCCACAGAACAAGACTCCAAATGATGAATTGCAAAGCCAGTTTTCTGGCTCCTACTATTTTCTTTTTCGCCCTCTTTTCGCTTGATGCTCAGGATGCTGAGACCTCGATGTCCGCAGAGTCTAAGGGATCGAAACCCCCAGGGCTCTTCAATATGGCGGGCGGCGATAGACCGCGTGGGGCGAAGACGG
>VFJO01000324.1 GCA_009886045.1 Verrucomicrobiota bacterium | reverse complement strand
GACCTGCTTGCACAGCAGGAAGTGCGCGAGGCAGTGGAGTATGTGAAGGAATCGGGATTCAGTGAAGGCGAACTGGCGGCCTACGAGAAATACTGGGACGGCGTGAGTGTCGAACGCACACTACTCGCCGACGCCCTCGCCGAAGGCGAAGCAAAGGGACGCGCCGAAGGCGAAGCAAAGGGACGCGCCGAAGGCGAAGCAAAGGGACATGCCGAAGGCGAAGCAAAGGGACGCGCCGAAGGCGAAGCAAAGGGACATGCCGAGGGCGAGCTACTCGGAAAACAAAAAATGGCCCTAAAAATGTTGCGCAAGGGACTCGGAGTTGAAGAGGTCTCGGCTATTACTGAGATCGATGCGGAAGAAGTTCTCCGATTTTCGAGACTGCTCCAAGAGTTTGGCCTGGCTGCCGAAGAACATTGCGCCCGCTGAGAATCGAAAAAATACAAACACGTCGAGAGCCTCTGCTGCAAAGCGGCGTTTCTGGACGCAGAGGAGGCATTGCCGCGACAATAGATCAACGACGGACGGCCCATCGGAGGCGTCAAACCATCCATGCACCTTGGGAATCGAGTTCGGGTTGTAAGGTGGATGAGCTTCTTTGGCCTTCGCTCTTAGCCGCAGTTTGAAAAGACCGCCTTCAATCCTCTTCAGATCCGAGTTCGTTATCCTCGTTCGAATCCCGCCAGTGTTCTTTAGGGAGACTGAGGTCAAAGAGGGGATGAAATTGAGCGCCTTCTTTTCTGAACCGGGTCGCCTGGTAGAGGGAGGATCGCTTGGAGTTCGGCTTGAAGACGCTTGAAGGCCTTCCTGTCGGCCTCGGAATGTGTTCTGGATGGTTGCCATGCGCCGTGAACGACCATTGTTGGGAGAATCTCGATATGGCGGCGTGTGCCGTTTTATTGGCTTCGGTGAATGTATGAGACTGGCGCTACTTGCCGTATGCAGCGGTCATCCTGCCTCCAGCACAACGCATCCCCCCACCCCCGCCAACTTCTCCACCGCCCAATGACGGCGGCCTGCAGATTTGCAGACCTTAAGGGAAGGGTATAAAATAATCGAATAACCGACATCCTCTCAAAAATTCGGGATCGATTTTGTGTCTCTTGCAGCGCCAAAAGAGATCTGGAAATCGAGAAAGCGATCGAGGATATGTTTTTGCGAGATATACAAAAAATATTTTCTTGAATTGAAGGAAAACAAGCGATGTTTGAGTGAACGGCCAGTGTCTTTGCAATATACGATGAGGAGGAGGGCGAAGGCAGGCAGTGGCACGAGTAGTTCTAGAGCGTGGAGAAATGTGCCTTGCTGATTTGAGAAGGGTGCAGAAGGCTAGGCCTGTTCTCGTTTTGAGTATTGCCTACGAAGATGACGTGCGTGCTGTGTCAATTTTGTGAGCCGCACGACATCACTGCGAGGAGCAAATTATGAAGTCGTCCACCATGCTCCAAGATTCGATGATAGGGCGCCGGAGCGGGCTCGGACTACGACCGGGTTGCCTTTGCGGAGCCAAGAGCAGGTTAAAGCAAAAAGGCACTGCGAGAGAATCGGCTTACGGATGATGCTCAAATAATTCCAGATATTTAAAAGTCGAGTGCCCAGTGCGTCACTTCAGCCGGCAAACAATTTCAACAGGGCGGGAATGCAGATGTTGTCACGGTCGTAATGCGCAGCGATCAGGTTGCGGGCATTTTTTCTAAGGTCATCGAAGCGACTTGGCTCTGCGAGCGCCTTGCAGACTCGATCTGCG
>VFJO01000104.1 GCA_009886045.1 Verrucomicrobiota bacterium | reverse complement strand
TGAAAGCGCACCCGCCACCAGTTACCTGCCACCCGCTACTTCTTCGCCTCTTCCCATGTCCAAACCCATTATTGAAGTCAAAAGAATCTCGAAGTGCTACAAGCTCGGGAGCATTGGTGCGCAGACTATGCGCGACGAGGTGGAGGCATTCTTCGCCCGATTCAAAAAAACAAAATCACCAGCCACCAGCCACTCGTTACCCGCCACTTCTTCAAACCAGCCACTCGCCACCAGTCACTCGCTACCGAATTCCGCGCGAAGCGCGGAATTCTGGGCCCTGCGCGATGTGTCGTTCGATGTCCAACCTGGCGAGGTGGTGGGAATTATCGGTCGCAATGGAGCTGGCAAGAGCACCTTGCTGAAGATTCTTAGCCGCATCACCGAGCCCACTAGCGGCGAGATACGAGTCCGAGGACGCATCGCCTCGCTTCTCGAGGTCGGCACTGGGTTTCATCCCGAACTCAGCGGACGCGAAAACATCTTCCTGAACGGTGCTATCCTCGGCATGACCAAAGCCGAAATTCGCTCCAAGTTCGACGAAATTGTCGATTTTGCCGGCGTCGAGCAATTCATCGATACGCCGGTGAAGCGGTATAGCTCCGGTATGTATGTCAGGCTGGCCTTCGCCGTCGCAGCGCACTTGGAGCCAGAGATCCTTATCGTAGATGAAGTTCTGGCCGTCGGCGATGCGGAATTCCAAAAAAAATGCCTGGGTAAAATGAAGGACGTCGCTGGCCATGGCCGGACGATTCTTTTTGTGAGCCATAATATGGGTGCGGTCATGGCTCTGTGCCAAAATGCAATCTGGCTCTCCCAAGGCACAATTTATAAAACCGGACCCGCAGGTGAGATTGGTAATCTCTATCTTCAGGAGAACCTTGCGAAACCCATCCGGAGAATCGATACTTCCAACCATGAAAGATATCCGAATAGCGGTATCAATGCACGGATCGTCGCTTTGGAGTGGTTGAGCGGCATTCCCTTGCTACATGGTGAATCGGCCAGAGTAAGGATCGATATCGATTTCAGGAAGGCTTTTGAAAAAGTTGGTCTTGGATTGGGTTTCTCAACGGTCGATGGGGTGCGAATCGCGACTTACGATACGGACTCTGTTGCTCAAACATTCGATGTTATCGATCATAGGCTCGTTTCATTTGTTTTGGAGATTAACAACCTACCTCTTAACCCCGGAGTGTATTCGATAGATCTCGGTTGTAGGTCTGGAATTGATCAAGGCTTGGATTATGTGCAGGGTATAGGAACTGTTGAACTCATCCCAGGACCGTCGACATCGATCCACTACGTAGGCAAGGAGTCGAGCGCCAGGCTTCAAGGTCAATGGTGCATGGAAAATAAGGTTAAAAATCCTGCTTTTGCAAAATGAACAAAAGACTGAGTAGAAAAGCCGCCACGTTGCTAATTGGTTTTCTGAAAAAAATCAAAATCGACCTTGAAGAATTCGAAAGTGAATTTCAAAGACACCTTTTTGAATCGGAGAAAATTAATTTCCGTTGGATGTCTACCCTCCCACCGCTCGGCGATCTCAATTTGTATTACGGACATTTACCAGACAGATATACGGGTAATCTGGAGAATTACGAAAAAGGGAATCCATTCCTAAAATACGATGATTTAAAGAAATGGGTCCATGGTAATCAAAAAAACAACTCCGGAGATTTCAGCCGATTCTTTTTTTTAAACCAGTGTTTTGAGATACTCCTCAAAGAAGGAATCGCCGGCAATGTCGCAGAATTGGGAGTTTACAAGGGGAACTCCGCTTTCCTTTTAAGCCGTTATGCAAGCATCGTTGAATCAAAATGCTACTTGATGGATACATTCGAGGGCTTTGATTCTCGTGACATCCGAGGAACTGACTCAAAAGTCGATGTAAGCCACTTTCAAGATACTTCGCTGGATGGTGTTAAAAAGTTGGTGGAAAATGAAAAAAATGTTGTTTATTTAAAGGGGTATTTTCCTGAAAGTATTTCTGGTATAAATATTCAGGGTCATTTTGCTTTTGTTCACATAGATTGTGACCTGGAAAAACCATTTACAGCCGCGTTGGAGTATTTCTATCCCCGACTTTGCAGGGGCGGGTTTCTTGTCATGCACGACTACTCAAGTTTGTGTTGGCCTGGTGCTACAGAAGCTGTAGATGCTTTTTTTGCTGACAAGCCAGAGTTCATAATACCGGTTCCAGACAAATCTGGCACTTGTGTTGTTCGCAAGGTTTAATTTTTCTCTGCTTCAAGAAATTAAAGAGGAAAAATTCTGAGATGCTAAAAAAACTCCGCAAAACCGCAAGTTGGATCAAAAGCAAAATCCACTCCGCGACAAAAGCAAATTCCGGACCGGTTCCGTATGTCGTTGCCGAGAAGGAACGCTTGGCAAAAATGCCTCGCTACGAAGCAACCAAAACAATGCTTGCAGGCACCGAAATGCATATTCCTGATGGATTATCTTTCGCGGAGGCTTGGAAGGAGATTTGGGAAAAAGAGATTTATTCTTTCGAGACAGACTCTAAAAGTCCGTTGATCCTAGATTGCGGGGCTAATGTTGGCTTAGCTACTCTCTATTTCAAAAAAAAATTCCCTCAGGCTGAGATTTTTTCCTTTGAACCTGATCCCGTAATCCACAGTTACCTTGTTGAAAATCTTACTTCTGCAGGCTTTAAGGATGTCAAGGTCTACCGTAAGGCAATTTGGACTAAAGCTACTGAGCTACGCTTTTTGTCGGAAGGCTCCGATTCCGGAAAGATCATCAACGAGGGGGAGGGAGTGATTGTAGAGTCGGTTGATTTAAAAGACTTTCTCAATCAACCAGTGCAATTCCTAAAAATGGATATTGAAGGCGCGGAATGTGATGTCTTATTTGATGCAAAACCACTTCTTGAAAATGTGGAAAAGATTTTTGTAGAATACCATTCATTCGTAAACTCTCCACAAATGCTCGGGGAGCTTTTGAACTTACTAAAAGAATCCGGCTTTCGATATCATATGCAATCTGTGATGCCGCACGACAGACCATTTTTGCTCAATGCGTCATACAGAAACACGGATCTTTTGACGAATATCTTTGCATTTCGTCGATAGAGATTTACTAAAACAAAATCTACAACTTTTGTTTAGAAGAAAGCAAAATTGATATTTTTTAGAAAAAAAATTAATCAAGCATTATACTATTATGCTTTGATCCATTTCATTCTGCAAAAACGCGAGAGGATTCGCGTCTTTTTACTCAGGAAGGTTTTAAGAAGGGAACTGGTTTACATAGTTAGAAAAGGAGGAATTGGAGACCTCATTTGCATTCTCACCTTTGTCGAGGAAATGAAACGGTTAAATCCGAAAAAGATTATTGTTTTTGAAACCTTTCCTGCAAATATGCCGATTCCCTCAATGTGCAAGGCAGTAGATATGGTTATCAATGACTCTGGCAGGGATGGCTTTTTTGCAAAAACGCTCTTTACCCCAGACCTCACACTAGAACCTAATCTTCCGAGCGACCTGAGTTCTTTAAATCCCCTGGAGAAATCTCACATTCTGGTTAATTTTGGCAATTGGTTCAAAATGCCAGTTCCTGCTACAGGACTTTTCAAATTAGCTTCGCCGCGATATGCCCAGAAAAACCTTCAAACTAAAAAACAAAAAAAATTTTCGACCCGAGATGGAAATTATTTTGTTATTCATACGGGTGCCACTTGGCTAGTTAAGGAATGGAATTTACCCAAGTGGGAGATGCTTGTTTCACAAATTATTGAGAGGACTGGTTTTCAAGCTATTCAAGTTGGCGATGACTTCGTTGGTTCAGCTACTAATCGTAAATCTCCTCGAGTAAGTGGTGCACATGATCTTGTCGGTAGCCTTTCACTATACGAGACAGTGGCTCTTTTGGAAAAAGCCCGATTTTTTATTGGAATCGATTCGGGTATACTCCACATGGCGGGTAGCGTTGGCACTCCTTGCGTTGGTCTCTTCGGACCTACAGCCGCAGAGTTTTTCCTACACAGCAAAACGCGTTCAATAGGCGTTTACTCACAAATTGAATGTATCGGTTGCCAGCACAATCCAACAGGAGTGCCACATTGGAGGGATGATTGTCCCCAAAACATTCTCTGTATGAATCAAATCAGCGTGGAGCAAGTTCTTGGTGCTACCTTTGAAATTCTTAAAACAACTAATGTCTCATAGCGCTCCCATGAATTTCAAATTCATCAGCACAATGGATACCGCTCTGTGGGGTGGTTCGGAGTTGCTTTGGACCGAGGCGGCAAAGGTTCTTGTTCGTGAGGGGCATAAGGTATCTGCCTGTGTTCATGGTTGGTCTTCGAGGCCAAAGGAAATTGCCGAGTTGGCTCGATGTGGTGTCGAAATTTTCGAGCGCAAGCCGGTATCCCCTAATCAGTTGGAATTGATGGGGCGCCGCTTTCGATTGCTTCCCAACCGCGATTTAACGACTTTGGCTTTTGATCAGTGGCTTTCATCCGGAAAAACGGATCTGCTCTGTTTTAGCGATGGGCGTGTTGTATCCAATCCCGAGTGGGGCGAGAAATGCGAAAAAAATAGAATCCGCTATGTTAATTTGTGCCAGGCCAATAGTGTTGGATTCTGGCCGCCTGATTCCATTCTTCCCGGAAAGCGGAAGTTTTTGAAAAGCGCAGAGAGGTGTTTCTTTGTAAGCCAAAACAATCTTGGCCTTTGTGAGTGTCAAATCGGCGAGAAAATACCACACGCAGAAGTTGTCAGAAATCCATTTGGCGTTCCTTTTGATCAGCAACCGTCTTGGCGCTCTGCAGGGGAATTTGAATTGGAATTGGCCTGTGTGGGCAGGTTGGAGCCTGTTTCCAAAGGTCAAGATATTTTGTTTGAAGTGCTTTCCGCCGAGAAATGGCGAAAACGGTCACTTAGGGTTTCGCTTTTTGGTTCTGGTTGTTGCGCTGAATCGCTCAAAGACCTCTGTCGGTTTTTGGGGATCGAGAACCAAGTAAGGTTTTGTGGTCATGTTGCTGATGTAAAAAAAATTTGGATGGATCACGATGCCTTGGTCCTGCCATCTCGCCATGAAGGATTGCCGATTGCGCTTGTGGAAGCCATGCTTTGCCACCGGGCGGTGATTGCAACTGATGTTGCTGGAAACGGGGAGTTCATTAATGATGGCTTAACTGGATTCTTGGCGGATTGTCCCTCTTCTCGATCTCTGGATGCGGCGTTTGAGCGAGCGTGGAATTCTCGCAAAACGCTCAGGGAAATCGGGCTAGAGGCAGGTCGAAAAATCAGGCAAGTGCTGCCGCCGAAACCGGTTGAGGTTTTTGCCAACCGTCTTTTGGAAATCGCAGGCTCCTAAACACCAAAGCCGCCTATTTTTCACCAACGCGAAAGTGTAAAACCGAACTGAGCTGTAAAGATGCTTTTCACGAGTGTAACATTTTTAGTCTTTTTTTGCGTTGCTTTCACGCTCTATTGGGCTTTCCTTTACAAGCGGCCATTTGCTCGGAACTTGTTCCTTCTGGTAGCGAGTTATGTTTTTTACGGTTGGTGGGATTGGAGATTTCTCTCGCTCATTTTCGTAAGCTCTGTGATCGACTATACGCTTGCTCTCCGCATGGAGGCAACAAATTGTGAGAAAGGTAGAAAAAGGCTTCTGTTCATCAGCTTGGGATTCAATCTCGGAATGCTCTTTTTCTTTAAATATTTCAACTTTTTTGCGGATTCTTTAAAGACGGCAACCGAAAAGCTTGGGTTCCAATTAGGCGACATCACATTGAATGTGATCTTGCCGGTTGGGATCAGTTTTTACACATTCCAGACGCTGAGTTACACGATTGACGTGTATCGGCGCACGATGCCGCCGACGCGTGACTTAGTGGCATTTTTGTCCTATGTCTCGTTTTTTCCGCAACTTGTGGCTGGGCCAATCGAGAGAGCGGAAAAATTATTGCCCCAATTTTTTCGAAAGACGATTCCTTTTGATTATCAGCTAGCGGTTGATGGCCTCCGGATGATTTTATGGGGATTTTTTCTCAAGGCGGTTCTTGCGGACAATCTGGCTTTTTATGTGGAGAATCTTTTCAACCCTGGATCGCAGTTCAGCGGTTCGGAGCGGGCGCTGGGCCTCGTCTATTTCGCATTTCAGATTTTTGGAGACTTTGCAGGGTATTCTTTGATGGCAAGGGGAATTGCACGGCTTTTTGGGTTTGAGTTGATGATGAATTTCAAGGCGCCGTATTTCTCAAGGGATATAGCGGAGTTTTGGAGGCGCTGGCACATATCGCTCTCCACATGGTTTCGCGACTATGTCTATATACCACTCGGCGGGAATCGAGGCACGGTAGCGGCGGCCGTATCGAATATTTTTATTGTTTTCATCTTGAGCGGGCTTTGGCATGGGGCAAGTTGGACATTCCTCATGTGGGGACTTGTGAACGCGGTCTTGTATATTCCCGTTTATGTGCTGGGAGTGCACAAAAAGCATATGGGGAAGATCGCTGAGGGACATTTGCTTCCCGGTTTGAAGGAGTTGCTTTTGATCCTGGTTAATTTTTCCGTGGTGTGTCTGGCATGGACATTCTTCCGAGCCGAAAATCTGGGCCATGCCTTCGAGTATTTGGGGCAACTTTTTTCTCCCAGCTTGTTCAGTTTGCCCGCAGCGATGCGAGGTGGCTTGGTGTGGATTGGAATTGTTGTTGTAGTGGAGTGGGTGGACCGCGACCGGGATGTTCCCTTGAAATTCGACCGCTTTCCGCGTGCACTCCGCTGGGCGGTCTACCTGCTCATTTTGAGCGTGATTTTCTACAGAGGCTACTTTGGGGAGAAGGATTTCATTTACTTCCAGTTTTGAGCAATGAACGGGCGCTGCACGGTTGGAGGGAAACTAACCACAGCCGAGTGGAGCGAGACAGAGTGCCGCAGGCAGCCCCGAAGGGGGGTGAGTGCAGCGAATCAAATTTCCCAGATGGGCACAACCGAGCGCCTTGGGGCCATGCGCGAGGAAGCACATCGAAGATGGCCCGAAAGGCGCAGCGAGCAGGGCGTGAGCAAGGCAAATGATCCCAGCCAACTGGGATTGGCAGAAAAAAAGCAAAAATCTCGTAAGCCTGCTTGCAGAGTTTTTGTTTTTGCCCTGCCCCATTCGCCCCGCTAATGCATCCGTCCTCATTTCTTCATATCCGTGTTCATCCGAGTAATCAGTGGTTTTATATTGTTCTTTTCTGTAGCAAGATGTGACTTGTTAGTTAGAAGATGAAAAGCTTTTTGATCAAATCTGGAGTGTTCCTGGTGGTTGCGTTTCTATTCCTAAATGGAGTGGGATGGCTGTTGCTCAGATTCAATGCGCAGGGGCACGCGGTGGAAAATGGCTTTATTTACGACAGTATCGCAAAATCCCGGCAGAAGTGGCCGGATTCGGAGGTGTTCATTTTGGGCGATAGTGTTGCCACGCAAATGTATCCACCTAAGGATTACTCTGGACGCATCAACTCCCTGAGCATGGTGAATCCCTGCACTTTAGCCGGGCAGTATTTTCTTTTGAAGAGGCTTGCCGAGGGTAACGACCTCAGAGGTAAAAAGATTATTCTTGCGATCACTCCGGCAACTTTCGGGATGGATTTTTCCCATAAAGGAACTTTCCACTATGTATTGAAGCCATTCTACAACGCCGAGTTCTCCCCTTGGAAAGAGAAGGCTTTTAAGACAAGAATCACCAATCCAAGCTTGGCCATCCTCTCCCAATTACCAATCGTTAGGTGCTCGAATTGGATTTCGCCAATCCCATATCTGAACGAAGTGCAACCCAATCGGACATTCATTTCTGATATCAACCACGAATATTTGCTAAAAATAAAAAGCCTCGTTGATGAGGAGGGAGGGATTTTGGAATTGAGCTGCACTGTGCAACCGGAGTCAAAGCGCGGGACATTCGAAGAAAAAATGAAATCCGATGTTGAAGCGATGGGCCTCGGCAAGATTTTCCACGGATATCTTGAAAGCGCAATTTACTTTCCGGATTCTTTTTTTGGCAGCGACAATGTGCACTTGGATAATCCGAAAGCAGCACCACAAAATCTTCTGAATCTTTAACAATCGCGCTGCATAAGGCGCGTCTTCATATTATAAACAAACTTAAGAAATCGCTTTTCGTCCTGTGTATTCTTTTCGCAGGTTTCGGGATATTTTGCTTTGGTATGCTGGTGTTAAACCAGCACTTTCATTTCATTTTTTTGGAGATTCTATCGCATTACTCCTGTAAAATATCTGGAGCGAAGGTAGTTGTGGTTGGTGATTCGATCGCTGCAGGTGGGCGGCACTGGGATTTTGAGATCGGTTTATTGCCTTTACGGACTAGAAATTTGGCCGGAAACGGTTATACAATTTCTCAAGTCGCCGGACAAGTTGCGGATGTCAAAAAATACAATCCGGAGTGGATCGTAGTTTTCGGTGGCACCAACGATGCTTTTCAATTGCGGGAGGGGCGAACTTCTCTGGAACGAATTCAGGAAGATTTGGAAAAGCTTTTGGACGCTGCTGCACCAATCCCTGTTGTTTATGTTCTGCCGCCGCCCACGGAGTTTGCGGATATCAATGGCACGCTGGACTTGGTGCGCGGGGAAATTGTTGCTGTTTTGAAAGAGCGGAATATACCTTTTATTGATATTGTTGGTCTCTTGGGGAATGATCAGAAATTGCTCATGGCGGACTACTCATCGGATGGCGTCCATCTCAAGTCGGCGGCTTACAATTTGCTGGGTGGGAAAATCAGGGAGATTATTTCGCGACAGTGAGAGTTGCGCTAATCAGTAGCGAGTTCGCCGGTTTGCCGGGGAGTGGTGGAATCGGGACTTATTTTGATCATCTCGCTCGCGGTCTGCAGCGGGCGGGGTGCGAAGTGGAGGTTTTTACTTCTGGGCGGGTGGGGGATTTGCCAGAGCGTAAGGGGGTTGTTTTTCATCATCTGGGCAACCCAGCACCGCCGGATTTCGCGGTTTTTACGGGTCTCGCATTTCGCGAGCGGCATCAGCAAAAGCCTTTTGATGTCTTAGAGTGCGGCGAGCTAAAGGCAGAGGGGTCTTGGGCTGCGCGCTGGGTGAAAGATGTCGCTTTTGTTGTGCGGTTGCACTCGCCATCGGTGATTCTCAGTCGTTTTTTAGATTTTCCACTCACGCCATGGGCC
>VFJO01000103.1 GCA_009886045.1 Verrucomicrobiota bacterium | reverse complement strand
CGACGAACAGGCCAGAGGGGCGGGAATCCAGCAGAATTAACCACGGAGGACACGGAGGACACGGAGTAGAAAATGAGGTTTTGCAGCAAGCGGAAAATGAGAACGGATTTTTTAGACAGGAGGACAGGATTTGCAGGATTTACAGGAGTAGGTGGGAAAGCATTTGATCTGCCCCGAACTCTTCCTTCTCTTGGGCCGAGAGGCTCAACTCAATTTTGTTAATTGATTCGCTACGCTCACCCTTCGGGCTGCCTAAAGCAGTCTTTCTCCGCTGCGCTCCGATTCTGTCCAAAAATCCCTTTGAAATGGGTCACGCAAGACGAGTTTTCTTCCTCCAGAGATAAATGCCGATACCGCTGAGGAGCAGAAGGGAGGCGGCGACTTGGCCGGGCTCGGGGGCTGAGGAGGTGCTGACACTTTGAAAAGCAAATTGATAATTTGCGCCATTGTATTGCAGGGATCCCAAACCAGGTGTGATTATTGCTGCATAGTCAGGATTCACAACGGTGTGTGTTATGGAACCATCATCGCCTGCATAGAATCCATCTCCGGAGGAACTAATGTCTCGGATAGTAAACGCAGTCCCGTTATCATCTGCTGGCATATTTTGCAATGATGAAGGTAGTGCAAAGTTATAAGCGCTTTTACTATTTCCTAAGAAATCTTCAATTCCATTAATATAAGCGCCCTGCGGTAAAAAATGACCACTGGATTCATTCAATGTCAAACTCACCGTTTGGTTGCTTGCCCCATAAAAAACCAGCGTGTTGAACAGACCATCAAGTGGTTGAGAAAGTTTAAACCAAATATTGGCGTCATTTTTTGAAGAAATAACACCATTATTATTCATGTTTGACATGATAGTCAGTTCGGCTTTCGCATTTCCAGCGAACGAGGTTAGCCCTACGGCGATAGCAAGAGCTATGATGGTTTTTTTCATAGGGTTCTAAATTTCAAAGAGTGTTTATTGTGACTTCCTCGAGATTTAGCAAGAGGAAAAACGGGGATGTCACAATTTCGTAACAATCTCAAACCCGCCAGCGGGTCTGTAGCGATCCGGCCCGAAAGCAGCGGCCCCCGAAAACTGATTTTTAGACAGGAGGACAGGATATGCAGGATTTACAGGAGGATTATGGGAGTGGATCGGCTATGAAGACGGGCGTCGACGGCTTGGAGGGTCAGCGTCCTCGCCTGAACCATTTTTCAATCACGGGCGAAGCGGAAATCGCTTTCAGACGGCACTGCCACCCAAACCGCATGATCCGCTCGCTGCGCATGCCCCAGATAAATGATTTTGCTGTCCATGATTTTGCTAACTCTGAGACGCCGCTTTGCGGCTGAGGCTTGAGACGACACGGAGGTCGTCCCTCCAAATTGGAACGAAGCGCGCAGGCGCGCGGCAGCGCCCCTCAACACT
>VFJO01000030.1 GCA_009886045.1 Verrucomicrobiota bacterium | reverse complement strand
TCGATTGGCCGACCAGCTCCACTACATGAGTTCCTCCGGTGACAAGTCACAGGACGCAACCCGGTATTGGTTCGACACCCGCGCCAATTTGCGCCGCGAGATGGAGGAACGGAAGAAGCGCTTCGAGGACAAAAATGAAGTGCGCGGACGCATGGCGGAGATCGTCAAGAAGCTCGCAGCCGGCGCGACGTTCTTCGATGGCACGCACATCTTCACCCCTCACAGCGATGTGCCCGACGACAGCGCGCTGCGTCTGGTCGTGCTGCCGCCGGAACAGTTCTATTCCCGCGAGGAACCGCGCCTCGCCACCGAAGGCGTGCTCGACTGCGTGCGCAACAACGGCACGAAGCCGAGGTATCGCGGCAACCGCCTGCTCTTCCTCGCCCCCGACCACGGCGCCCTGACGCGGCTGCGCGATTGCATCCGCGTCGCCTTGGCTTGGAACTCCATCGTCGAGGATGTGGAAGCCATGCGACTGGTGCTCGACAACCTTCAAGCACAGCAGGCGAAGAAAGAACTCAAGGGCGCAGAAGAAGTGCTGCCGCGAGTCGCCCGCGAATGTTTCAAATGGCTGCTCTGTCCATCACAGGAAAACCCCACCGGAAAGCCTAGCGTTGAGAATTTCTCCCTCAACACCGGAGGCGCTGCCTTGGGACCTGAAATCGAACGCGTGTGCCTCGATAACGAATGGGTCATCAGCACATGGTCACCCATTCACCTGCGCACCAAGCTCAAGGAACTTTACTGGAAGGCCGATAAGCCCGCCGTGAAAGCCGCGGACTTCTGGGAGGACACGCTGCGCTATCTCTATCTGCCGCGCCTCAAGGATCGCGGCGTCATCGCGCAAGCCATCGTCAAGGGAGCCGGAACCCGCGATTTCTTCGGCACCGCCTACGGTGAACACGAAGGCAAGTTCGATGGCTTCAAGCTCGGCGACGCCAACGTGCAATTCGACGACACCCTGCTGCTGATAGAACCCGGTGTGGCCGTCGCCTACGAAGTCACGAATCAGGCTGTCATCGCTCCTCCGGGCACCATTTCTCCCGTCAGTCCCGTCCCATCAACCAGCAACACCCTTCAGGAAACGCCCGGCAAGCCAACCACACAACCGACCTTGCCGACGACGCCAGTAACAGCGCGCCCCAAGTCGTTCCACGGCTCTGCCACCGTCGCGCCCGCCGCCGCTAAGATGCGCCTCGTGCAGATCGCGGAAGAAATGATTGCGACACTTGCCGCTGACCCCAATGCCGAAGTCAAAGTCCGCATCGAGATCGAAGCAACTTTCGTCAATGGCGCTGCGGACCAAACCAAGCGTGCCGTTTCCGAAAACGCCAAAACCTTGAACTTCGGGACGGCGGAGTGGGAGTGATCCAAGCCCCGTGCCAGTGATGAAATGTATTTTACCGAGAACCTCGCCGACGTGCAGGAAG
>VFJO01000116.1 GCA_009886045.1 Verrucomicrobiota bacterium | reverse complement strand
CAGATCGAGCTACCCGCTTTATTGAAACAACACGGGGCATCCTCTCCTACTCCGAGATAGCTCCACTCCTGGCCGAGCAAGTTCTCGTCGTCGAATCCCGCATCTATCGCGGTGATTTTTCCAATCACTACCTTGATGAAAATCTTGCGGCTGAAATCCACCGACTCATCTCTGTCGATCTGGTTCCTGATTGGGCAGGAAAATGGCGAACGATTGATGTTCGCGTCGGGAATCTCGAACCGCCCAAGCCGCCTATGGTTCCAGTGCTCATGCGGGATTATGGCGCTGATCTTGCCGCCCGGTGGCAGGAAGCCAGTTCCCGCATAGGCGATCTCACCTTAGAGTTTCTTGCGTTTGCAGAGGGACGGTTTTTGACCATTCACCCCTTTGCAGACTTCAATGGCAGGACGATTCGCCTCTTCCTGCTCGAATTGCTCCGACGCCTCGACCTTCCTGAATCAGAACTTGCCCCACAGTCCGATCACAAACGGGAAAAGTATTTCCTCGCACTGGAGGCTGCTGACCAATCCGACTGGGCTCTACTGATTGAAATTTGGGAATCTCGCCTCACCCCTGAAAACTGAACTCTGAAAACACCCCATGATCTCTTGGAAACGCACACTCTGCACAGGCTGCGAAATTTTGAATGAGCAATTTTGAATTCTGAATGAATCCACCATCCAACATTCAACATCCATCATTGACCGTCTTCCTGCCCGAGTCCCACTAATCCTGTTAATTCTGTAAATCCTGTCAAAAAATGATCTCCTGGAAACGCACACTCCGCACGGCCTCATCAGAACGCTTTCTCGCCCAGCGCGAGGGCAAGGATATTGCCGCCGTCGATCTCCACTACCTCGCCAGCGGCACCGTTGCCGGGACCGTGATTCTGCTCAAGGATGCAGGGTGGAATGAGTCTGATGTGCCAGCGCTTCTCGGTTCGCTGGACGAGGATTTTCTGCCTGATGTGGACCTTGATCACGGGAATCTCAATTACACGGTCGTCATAGGAGAAGTTCTCGGAAATTTCGAAGCGCTGAAAAATGCTGAATGAGTTCAAAATCCATAATTCAAAATCCATCATTACTCGCCCCAGCGAGCCTGTGCTTGGAAACTATGAGGCGGAGAAAAAATGAATCTGATTTGTTTCTGCGATAGAACATGACTTATCTTTCCTTTTTTGCTGATTCCTCAAACCAATCAGACCTGAAGAAATTAGGTATTAAATTCACGCCAGGTGGTGCCCACATCAGCAGAACGATGATGCTTTCCGAGCTGGATACTCTGCTGACTTGCGTTCCTGAGGGGGCACCTGCGGAGGCCTATATTGAAGCTGTCATCAGTCGAAATGAGCTTTCCAAAACCACCGACAGCACACGCCAGAAAACCTTGCGGCATCTGAGGGAACTTTACGGATTGGATGAAAGGATTTCGCTTTTCCGTCTCTTGCGAAAAATGCACGCACTCGACAACGCCTCGCTCCCGCTGCTCGCAATCCAGATCGCGGCCGCCAGAGATACGCTATTACGCGCAACCTGCACTTCGATTTTTGATGCATCGGAGGGCGAGATTGTCGAGACCACCGAATTGGAGAAGGCAGTAGATGATGCGTTTCCCGGTCAATATTCCGATGCCAATAAAATTGCCCGAAACGCCGCCTCATCATGGACACAGTCAGGTCATCTTGTAGGGCGAAGTAAAAAAATCCGAGCACGTGTTAAGCCCTCTCCTGCTGCTGCCACACTTGCCCTCTTTCTCGCCACTTGTTGCGGATTTCACGGGGCCGCTGTTTTCACAAGCCCATGGTGCATTCTTTTGGACTTGTCAGCTGACAAGGCTCGCTCGACTGCACAGGAGGCGCATCGTCTCGGTTATCTCAACCTTCGCTGCATTGGCGATGTTGTGGAATTAAGTTTCCCGATGCTTTCTGAAATTCAGAATCTCTCCGTATGAACGCCATCGATCGCCTTGCCAACAATTACACCCGGCAATTGAATCTTCCTTGGCCACAGAATATCGCAGGCAAGCAACGCGTTTGGTTTGCCGTTTATCCACCGAGTGAGGAGCGGCGCATTCGTGCAAAGATGCCCCATTTCGAGGCGATCACGCTGGAGTCCAAGCATGGATGGGCATTGGTTGATCTCACCCCGCTACTTCCGGAGTGGATCGGCAAGCATGAATACCGGGAGGGCATATTTGCCGAACCCCAGCATCTTGAAGCCAACGACGAGCTTGAGATCAGGGCTTCAGAAATGGTGAGGGAAGTCTGTGCAAGGCACGACTCGGCCAGTGTGGTCGCCATTGCCGGCTTGTCGTCTTTGTTTGATTTCATGCGCGTATCCACCCTCATCGATCGTGTCGAGGACTCCATTTCCGGAAGGCTGCTTGTGTTTTTCCCCGGAGAATACCAACGCAATATCTACCGCTTCATGGATGCCCGCGACGGCTTCAACTATATGGCGCTCCCAATCACCTCCACTGAAAGTTTTATACAGGCATGAAAAACCGCGACATCTATTTCCGCGACCCGACAGCGATCGAGCTTCTTAATAACGGCGTCTCCAAAGTCGCAGAAATCGGCGATGACGAACGATTGATTAAAACCCTCCGCTTTGAGCTGGAGACTTTTGTTTGCGAAGGCGAATATGCCAAGGGTCTTGAACGAATCCTGCGGGCCTACTTGGGCAATCTCAGCCGAAAAGAGCAGGAAGCCGGCTGGATCAGCGGCTTTTTTGGAAGTGGTAAATCCCATCTTGTCAAAGTCCTCCGGTATCTCTGGGAAGATTACCATTTTCCAGACGGAGCCACCGCGCGCTCCCTCGTGAAGCTGCCCGTGGAGATCAATGATCTTCTCACGGAGTTGACCAATCGGAGCAAGCAGGCGGGCGGTCTCCGAGCCGCTGCGGGGACGCTCGGCGCGGGGTCGATGGATAATGTTCGCCTTGCGTTTATTCAGCTCGTTCTTCGGGCAGCAAACCTGCCTGAGAACCTTGCACAGGCCCGTTTCCTTCTGTGGTTGCGGGAGTCCGAGCATGAAGAAACTGTCGAAAAATTCTTGGCGGCACGCAGCAAGACCCTTTTTGCTGAGGTCAAGAATCTCAAGCTCTCCACGCAGCTTGCCGAGGCTCTTGTGGCGGCCGATTCCAGTTATGGCACGCCGGCAAACGCACAAGCCGCCATCCGCGATCAGTTTCGCGATGACAACTCGCCGACGATCGACCAAGCGCTCGATATCGTGCGCAAGATTTTCGAAAAAAACGGCGAGCTTCCATTTTTGCTGCTCGTTGTGGATGAGGTTCAGCAATTCATTGGCGACCGCGTCCAGAGGGCGATGGATATTCAGGAAATTGCCGAAAATTGCTGCACGAAGCTCGACAACCGGCTGCTCTTACTTGGCACCGGTCAATCAGCCCTCAATACCACTCCAAATCTCCAGCGCCTCCAAGCCCGTTTTACGGTTCGCGTGCAGCTCTCCGACGCCGATGTGGAGGGGGTGATTCGCAAGACGGTTCTTCGCAAAAAGCCGGAGCAAATTCCCGCTATTGAATCCTGTCTGCAGCAGAACCAAGGCGAGATTTCGCGACAACTGCAGGGCACGCGTTTGGAATCCACCCATGCCGACGATGCCGTCTTCGCCGCAGACTATCCGCTTTTGCCAACCCGTCGCCGTTTTTGGGAGAAGGTACTTCGCAACACCGACCAGTCGGGCACCAAAGCGCAGCTGCGCTCCCAGCTTCAGATTGTTTTCGAGGCCGCGCGCCAGACAGCAGAGGCGTCTTTGGGCGTTGTTGTGCCAGCCGACTTCATCTACGACGAGATCGCAAGCGACCTTATCAATTCCGGCCAACTGGAACGCGAATACGATGAGATTATCCGCAAGCAGCGGGATGGAACTCCCGAGGGGGATCTGCGCTCACGCTTGTGCGCGCTGATTTTCCTTATCGACAAGCTCCCACGCACACCGGGCTCGGACGATGGAGTGCGGGCCACACCCGAAATCCTCATCGATTTGCTCGTTGCAGACCTCAAGCAAGACCGACCGAAACTTGAGCAGCAAGTGCCCAAGCTCCTTGAAAAAATGGTCGATGCTGGGCATCTCATGGCGGTGGAGCAAAAAAAGGGGTCAGTCCCGCGTATTGTCGCATTTTCTTTCATTTTCGTTGGATTGAAGTTCTATGGCAGGCGAAGCGTTGAGGCTCAGACATCCTGACCTCTCGGGAAAGCGGATGACCT
>VFJO01000268.1 GCA_009886045.1 Verrucomicrobiota bacterium | reverse complement strand
CTCCCATTCATAACGCTATCTTTGTAGTGAAAGTCCGTGATTTGAATCTTCAAGAGGGTTTCCAAATCCTTCTCCGCGTCGGAGAAATTCTCGATGACTTTGATTCTTTCATCCGATTGCAGATAGATAAGATCGGCTAAAATACCATTCGTTACGATAAGGCTAAATGCGTCGGAGTAAGTTGTGTAAGACGTGTCGCTCCATCCATTACCGGTCCCTGTTGCATTTCTCCAGTAGGACACGCTCGATCCTGTGCCGGAAATATGAAGAGGAGCATTTGGGCTGTTCGTTCCAATCCCAACATAGCCATTGCTGTGAATACGCATCCTTTCGCTATCGGTTTGCCTGAAAATAATCGGCTCATTTGAATTGTCGCCACTCCTAATGACCAGGCTCCCATTGTCGCTGCTACCCTCCCCAAAAATTTGCCACCAATCACTATCCGCCATACGACCTGTCAGAGAATTACTGTTGCTAAATAAATCAATGTTTGAAGTATAGAGTGTTGTCCCACTCAATAAGCGCATGTTCCCGCTGCGATCTAAAGTGAGTCGGGTATTTGTTCCAGTAGGGTTATCCCAAGCGGCGCCGATTTTAAATGCTTGTCCATCACTGGGATCTATCCCCATCGACCATCCGGCAACGCCAGCGATATCCATGGAATAGATAGGTGCGCCTCCACCCGAAGCGACTCGAGTGGCTATAACAGAATTTTTACCTGCTGTTTGATTAAGGACATAAATACCGTTAACATCCGGATTGTTGCTCGTAGAACTCGGCTGCACCGTGAGGGGAGCTCCAATAGAGGAAGTGCCGATGCCCACATTAGAGTTGCGGAAGATGTTGGAGCCAGTTACCGACCAGAGACCTACGCTGCTCCCGTCGATATTCGAAGAGCTGATGGTGGAACTTGCAATTTTCGCGGAAGTGATCGAGGCATTGTTGATAGAATCAACAGTCACCGCGCCTGCGGCGATTTTGTTGCTTGTGATAGCGCCCGCATTGATTTTGTCGCTCGTGACAGCGCTCGCAGCGATTTTGTCGCTCGTTAAAGCGCCATTAACGATTTTGTCGCTTGTGACAGCGCCCGTAGCCAGCATGGAGGCCGTGACGCCTTGGCTGGTCACGGTCTCGGCGATCTTTGAGCGGAAGGCAAAGGCTCCCGCGACAAGTTGCTGCCGGGGAGAAATTTCTGTTGTAAAGTTACCACCCGATGCGGCCACACTCACGCCCAGATACAGACTGTTGTTGCTCATATTTGAGAGGATGGTGGCGATGGCGGTGTTATTCGATGGGCCGCTGACACCACTAACGGCCTGCCCGTTTCCAATGAGAACGCTGAATTCTCCGCCTGAGATCGTGGTGGTCTGTTGCTCGCCATAGATCGCTGTGCCGCCGGTGGCGCTTGAGTAGATTTGGAATCGCACCAGTCTGTTCTCAGGAGTTGAGTTGCCAATCGCGAGACCGGCACCGTCCGTGACACGGCCTTGGTAGCTCAGGAAATACGGGGCAGAATCTTGGGCGACTGCGAGCGAGATGCCGGTCGCGAAAAGAAGGGTGGTGAGCAGTTTTTTCATAGTGTTGACGGTGGATTGTGGAGATGGATGGCGGATGGGTTATTGAGTGGTGAGTGTGGAGATTTCGGACAGGCGCCTCATAATGAAGTTGCCTGAAACGGAAAGTGTGGCTGGGCTCTGGCTGCTGTTTTTCAAGAGGCCGGTGATCGTCTCGGTGTAGCTCCCAACGAGTGAGGAAGCGGTGCTTTGAGAGTTATCGATGGTGAAGGTGCAGGTGCGGGTCACCGTGTAAGTCTCGGACGCAGAGGCGGTGAATGTGGCGTTCAGATTATCGTGATCTGGATGGTAGGTGTGCATGAAAGGATTCACGGGATCATTCGCGTCGTGGACGATGGTCCATGTCACTGTGGAAGCGAGGCTGCCGGTGCCGTTGATGACGCTGGAATTGTAAGGCATGATCGGCGAGTAGAAGCGCGAGGGTTCGACATCGGAGACTCCAGTGGCGAGGACGAGAGCCTCCCTGGTCGCAATGCCCAGCGGATTGCCAGTGGATGCCAACTTTCCAACAAATGCCTGGCGAAGAAGGGTGGTGGTGTCGCTGCTCCGGTGGATCAAGAAATTCAAAGGAAATGACTGCCCGGTCGCCGCGCTGCCATCCACTGTGCTTGTGACGCCATTGACCTCAACTTGGCAGAACCACAAACCCGCACGATCCGCAGGCTGGGCCGTGACAGGAATCTGGACATCCGTGAAACCGGAAGTGTCTCGGATTCGCAGGACCGAGGCGTAAAGAGCGCCCGAGGTGGCCGACATCCCCGAGCGATCGACCATGAAATCCACATTCGTCATGCCATTGGCGGGAATGGTGACCGTTTGGTTCGCTGCACCCACGGTTGTTGAGGTGCCATCAGTATTCATCCTGCGGATATTCAGCGCGACTGGGCCAGTGATAGCTGGCTGACCGCTCGGCGCAGTCGCCGATGCGTCCAGCGAAAAATTGCAAGTGAGGCTGGCGGTGGTGCGGTTTTTGATGCCCAGCGTGAGCATCGACACGGAGCGTCCAAAGGCGAGCCCATCCGAGCTCGCCATCTCGTAGGAGAGCGGGCCGGAAAAATCGCTCACGGCCGGCATGCTGAACCAGTAAGCGGTATTTGGAGCGACTAACTCCGAAGAACTGGCCGAGACATTAAGCGATAAAGGATTAGAGGTCGAAAGATTTCCGCCAACGTATTTATAGACCTTCGTATTTGCGGGAAGGCCGGTCGTGCCCGAGTTGATAAAGCTGGCGAAGTATTGGGAAAAATTCTTAGAGTTTTGGAGTGCTGGAAAGCCCATGAAGTTCGCCCCAGAAATCAGCCAGTTATTCGAAGGGGGCCGGGGAAGAAGCGTGAGGCTCAGCGTTTGATTGCTCGAAGCGCTATTGAAGACAAGATAAGCGGAGTTGCCTATGATACGGCTAAGTTTCGACTCCGTGCCATCGCGCTTCCACACAGTCCACTCCTCGCTTTCGGTCGTCGCGTCGGAAGGCGACTGAATAAACTGAATTTTGTCTGGGTTCGGATTCCAACGCCAGACTTGGGTAACTGCTGAAGGAAAAAGATTGCCCACCGTGGAGTAGGTGGCGTCTCCCGACAGCCAGATGCTCGACCATCCTGGAGGAAGAGTGTAAGTTTTCGAGACCCATTGGGCTTGGATGCCGCTCAGCACGGCCAGAAACAAGAAGAGGAAGAGAGCGAGGCGTTTCATCGGACTTTTAATCGGTAGAAGACTTTCTGTGCCGCAGCGGAGACGGGAATGTAAGCCCGCACCACGCCGACCTGCGTGGCAACATAAGAAGAGATGGTTGATCCCCCAACCTGCATGGAAAAACTGACCGGTGACCAAGAAACCAAATCCGTGCTGGATTCGATAGTGTATGTCTTCGATGTGATTCCGTAAAAGTCCACTAAGGCGGCTTGATCACTGAGACCCACCATCCTGAGGTAGAAAAAGTCTACGGCATCTGTGGCATATGTGCCGCTGATGTATTCTTGTTGGTCGCTAATGCCATCCTTGTCAAAATCCCCACTGGGCGAGATGAGCAAGAGATCCGATACGTTCAGGCCTGCGTAGAAGAGTTGCGATTTTTCCCAAGCATCGGGCAAGCCATCCTTGTCGGAGTCCTTTCCAAGAGTCAGATCCAGCCGACGACGGTCTGCGGGATTTCCAACAGCGGGCGGCGTGGAGATCTCAATCGGGTAGTAAAGAACGCCTCCGATATCGATGGCCAGTGTGTAGGCGACCCCAGAATTTACCGCCAGCGAATCATAGACGCTCGTGTCGCTGAGATTCATGTCCATCTTCATCCGGATTTCGTAATTGAAATCTTTGGCTCCGACAGAGGTGATCGAATACTGACTGTGCTCTGCGGAGTTGTAAAAGAAAACCACCGTTGATCCATTGGCGGGAATTAAATTGCCATACTCATCGCGGACATTTCCGTAGATCGTGTAATAGGGCGCAGGTGGGAAAGCCAGAGCCTCATTGAGGCTCGAAGTGACCACGATCGAGAAAAAAAGAAAAGAGGCTGTGACGCGGATGGATTTCACAAGTAATAAAAAAAAGTCAGTTGATGGGAACGCTCAGGAACTTCTCAATGCTAGAGCATTTATTGCAAAAACTTTTTTTGAATAATCGACGAATCGATCAAAATCGTCGACGAAACGCATCCTGAAGCCAAAAAACTCGGAAAAAGCGTGCCATGCTATGAGAGGATAAGTGCTCGAAAGGGCGTGGCTTTTGAGATAGAACAACGGAAGGAGGTTGGCCAAAAGGGCGTGTATCCGAACTCTGCGTTGACACCGTGTCGTTCCGAAGGATGGCTGATGAGAAACAAGCTTTTGACGCCTGAATACCTCCGTGGAATCGCGTTTATATTTCATCGAAATCGCAGAAATAAGACCTGGGACCGCCGCTACGCCGAGACAGTTTGCAACCATTCCGGCAAGCGGGTCTCAACGCTTCCATATGACACCTTCCCTGCGTTCTCACCCCAACCATCCCCAACAGCCCGTTTCTCCCCTTTATACGAGAGATGTGAGAGAAAACTGATATGGCTCTGGCCACTGGCTTCGCCACTCGCTAGCAGCCTCGCCGCTGTTACAAACCGAATCGGGTTCACTCTTGTTTGGGACCGCAGGTCTGCCTCGGGCTGCTCCCCACCCCGTCTCACGACGACGCAGTTGCCTCCGGCTGCCCTCCCGTTGCTCGTCTCGGGATGACTCAGACTTTCACTGGTTGATTTCATATGTGCGCGTTCGCACTAGCGGCGCGTCTATGCGCGCCGGAGTCGTTAACCATCGGCGGTCATAGACATGCCGCTACAGCAGAGTCCAAAAGCATTCAGATTTTAGTATTAGGCTAGGATTAAAACAGATGGATACAATCCCAAACCAAAGTCGAACCATTTGATACTCTCTGGACGAACGGTTCGCATCGCCATTGTGCAAAGTCATGGAACGATGCAAAAAGACAAAAAAAACGGGGGCTGTTTGGAGCCCCCGTTTTCAGTTTAGGAAAAGACAAATCAAGGAATAATCACGGCATCGATGACGTGAATCACACCATTGCTGGCGGCTACGTCGGTCGCAACAACGTTAGCACCGCCAAATGTGACTTTACCATTAGCGACAACAACTTCCACCGTTTTACCATTTACGGTTTTTGGCGAAGAAGTGGTGACATCGGCGGCGAGCACTTTCCCTGGCAGGACGTGATAGGTGAGAATTTCTACCAGTTTCTCTTTGTTTTCAGGTTTGAGGAGGCTTTCGACTGTGCCGGCAGGAAGCTTTGCGAAGGCTGCGTCGGTCGGCGCAAAGACCGTGAACGGCCCAGGGCCGCTGAGCGTGTCAACCAGCCCAGCCGCTTGGACTGCTGCGACCAAGGTTTTGAACTGTCCAGCACCTGCTGCGACTGCGACAATGTTTTTGTCTTCGCTGGCGTGGAGTGATGGTGCGCTGAATAAAATAGCTGCCGAAAAGGCCGCTGCGATTGTTAGGGATGTTTTCATAGTTTTGTTGGAGTTTTGTTGAAGCTCGGACGAACCATTCCGGCCGGACAGGTAAAGTTACGCTCGAGGTTGGCTTTTGGATGCACGAATCGCTGGAGCCCGATTGCGCATGGGAATAAGCACGAGGGCCGCTACGCCGAGACAGTTTGCAACCATTCCGGCAAGCGGGTTTCGACCCGACAGCGAAGACGGGCGAGCAAGCTGTAGAGGCCGAAGTAAGCGCGATTAGTATAAACGCCGTCGACATCGCCGCTGGCGCCCTTCATGGTGCGGAGGTCGCGGCTTTGAAGATTATCTTCGCCAAGTTTGTACATGCCTTGAATGAAACTCTCGTCACCGAAATTGAAACAGCCGTTGCGAAAAGGACGCCCGAGCAATTCAATCGAGACCGCGCAGATTTCGAGGATGTTCTTCCGCAGCTCGTTGCTATCGGATTCATAAAAAACCCCAATTTCAGCGAGGCATTCTTCCAACAGCACCCGGTTGCTGAGGACTTCGTTGTCGAGAAAACGGAAATGCTTCCGGTAGTAATCCGGATCGATTTGTTTCGTGCAGCCGAAATCGATCACCCAAAGCTGCCCGTCTTTGATCAGGAAATTTCCCGGATGAGGGTCGGCGTGGAAGACATTGAGAGTGTGGATCTGGTAGTCGTAAAAATCCCAAAGAGCCTGACCAATCCGGTCGCGCTCAGCTTGAGATGTGCTCGGCGAATCGGCAAATTGGTCCAGCGGGACGCCATCGATCCAATCGAGTGTGAGAATGCGGGGTGAAGAGAGGTCGGGGTAGTAGATCGGGAAACGGATATTGGGCAGATGCCCGGAGCGGCGGGAGAGATCGATGGAGCGCATAAGCTCCATCGTGTAGTCGGTTTCTTCCAACAAGCGTTTTTCGACTTCGGCGATGTAGGGTGCAATCTGGCTTTCCTTAAGTCCGAGGATCTGGAGGGCGATGGGTTTGATGAAGTTCAGGTCCGACTGGAGACTCTTCGCAACGCCGGGGTATTGGACTTTAACCGCAAAGGCTCGATCTCCAATAGTCGCACGATGAACCTGCCCGATGCTGGCTCCGTGAGCGGCGTTCTGTGTGAACGTGTCGAAAAGTTCGGTTGGAGACTTCCCGAACTCGCGGTGAAACGTTCTCACCACCAAAGGATACGAAAGCGGCGGAGCAGAATACTGCGCTTGAGCAAACTCCTTGGCATAGGCAGGTGGGAGGAGGTTTTTGTCGATGCTCAACATCTGAGCTAGCTTGAGCGGACCGCCCTTGATTTCGCTAAAGGTTTTGTAAATGGCACTCGCATTGCGTTCGTGCAGTCTCTCGGAATCCACTTTTCCTCCGAGCGCACGTTTACCATAGTGCTTGAGATAATTCATACTCACTTGAGCGCTGGCACCGGTTAATGCGACGATGCGGGAAAATTTCGTGCTGGGCATGCTCTCTTGGTCCATAAGTTGAAAGATCCTTGGTTAAAAATGGTGCGATTATTGCGCAGGGGCGAAAAACTTTGTATAGATCTTACGTCTACCGAAAGGCGAAGGATGAGATTTCTCGGGCGCCTATCTTTTTTCTTGGAAGCTGCATGAAGCAGGGAAGCAACCGGCGTGACATCGTCATGACTGCTAGAGTGCGAGTTCAGATATGGCCTAGAGCCCTAAACTATGAAGGGGTTAAAGACCTAGCGAGCTATCCTGAAAACTGGAACCCACCCAGGATGAACCGCCCGTTAGCCTCACCTCGGCGCCAGAGGCACGCCTTGGTTGCATCTTTTTTTATCGTCTCGCTCCCATCAAAAGCACTCCGCAGGATTTCTGGAGACGCCTTGAAAGCTTGCGGGTTTTCCACTCGGCAGCTACGGATCACGGCATGAACAATATCCTAGGAGGCTTAAAAGGCGTGATTTTCGATTGGGACGGCGTGGTGATCGACTCTTCGCTGCAGCATGAACGTTCCTGGGAAGTTCTTGCAGAAGAAATCTCTAAGCCACTGCCAGCAGGGCATTTCAAACTCGGCTTCGGGAAGAAGAATCAAGTGATCATCCCCGACATTCTGCAATGGGCCTCGGAGGCGGAGGAAGTCCAACAATTAGCTGATCGCAAAGAAGAAATCTACCGCCAACTCGTCGAGGACTCGGGCGTGCACATACTGCCCGGTGCCCGCGAGCTTCTCGTTGCATTACGCGAGGAGGGCATTCCAGCCGCTGTAGGATCTTCAACACCTCGAAAAAATCTGAACGCAATTTTCGCAGCGACCGGTCTCGATGAATACTTCCAAGCCGTGGTCTGCGGGGATGACGTACTCCATGGGAAGCCGGCGCCGGATGTTTTCCTGCTGGCCGCCGAAAAACTCGGACTTCCTGCAGACGAGTGCCTCGTCATCGAGGACGCCCATGCGGGTATCGAAGCCGCCCTGCGCGCGGGAATGCGCGTGCTAGCCGTGGCCACGACAAATCCACTGGCAGACCTGCATATGGCAACTGATGCGGTGGAATGCCTCGCGGGTGTAACTCCGGCACGGCTGGCGGCTGTTTTTAAGCCCGCTCAGTCATCGTAGCCAAGCCAATTTCGCCACTTTTCAGGGTTTTGGGAGCAATGAAATACGGAGTAAATAACGAGACCTTCAGGGGTCGGTTCATAGAAAATTTCAAACGGAAAACGCCGAATGAGAGCTCTCCGAAAATTATCCAAGGCGCACGGAAAAAGTCTTGGATTTCTTAACACCAGCATGAGGCATGCCTCAACACAGCGCAGGAAATCTTCTCCAAGCCCAGGCTCGCGCTCCTCATACCAAGCGTAAGCCTCGGCGACATCATCCGCCGCCTCGGGAGTGAAGATAACTTTTTCAAGCATGCAAGGAGCGTGCCCGTTGCTTGACATCAGTCCACGCGATCCCAGAGGCAGGATTTTGCGAGTATTGCTCCTTGCGGCAACGGAGTTCGTCGCGCTTCGAGTCAGAAACCGGGTCGGGATTACCTTCTACAACCAAACTGTCCCAAATATCTTCGACAAGCTGAAGGCGCTCTGCCCGACCCAGTTTGAAGATCGGCGCGAATTCGGTATTCATAAGACTAAAATGGAGGAGTCGACTGAGTATTTCAAGACAGACTCTCAAGACTAGAACCCATCAGGGAAAACAATGTTTACTTTGGCCCTTTGGATTTCTTCGAAAATTTCTTCTTGGGTCCAGCTTGGTAGTCGTTTTTCGAATCCTCGACGGGAGCCAGTGAGATCTGAATGTCGCCAGCATTTGTTTCGACGAGGCGTGGGGCATCGCGGAGGACATCGAGAAATTGCTGGGGCACTTGAGCGAAGGACTGGCCGGATAGGATGTCGATGATGCCCACGGAGCGCACAGGGAGGCCGAGCGAGTCTTCGAGGAGGCTGATGATATCGCGGGGTGAGATGCGGGTCTCGCGACCGGCGCCGACTCGTACCCACTGCATGCCGCGCGATGCGGGGCGGAGGTTTGGCGATGGGTCTTGCAGATGCTGCTCGCGCGAGGGCGCGGCTTTTTTGCGGGGCTCATCGACTTCCTTCTCAGGCGCAGTCTCGGGACCTGCGAGAAGCTCGAAGAGGGCGGCGGCGATGTCGGTCGAATTGTAGCCTTCGGAGAGCAAACGATCGGTGAGAGCCATGGAGAGGTTGCCGCGATTGAGAACTTCGCGGACTTTTTGAACCATGGCTTCGGCGCGGCGCTCCTCGACCTCGCCGGCGGTGGGGATTTTTCCACGTAGGATTTTCGTACGGGTAAAGCGCTCGATGTGCTGGAGCTTGTAGATGTCGCGGCCAGAAACAAAAGTAATAGCCATGCCCTTGCGACCAGCGCGGCCAGTACGGCCAATGCGGTGCACGTAGTCCTCGGAGTCATAGGGGAGGTCGTAGTTCACGACGAGTTCGAGTTCGTCCACATCGATGCCGCGTGCGGCGACATCCGTCGCAACGAGGAACTCGAATTCGGCTTTCTTAAATTTGTTCATGACTCGCGTGCGCTGGGCCTGCGCGATGCCGCCATGGAGACGGTCGGCAGAGAATCCCTGCGCGATCAGGTCGTCGGCAAGCTCATCCACCATCCGTTGGGTGTTGCAAAAAATGATGCCGAGTTTGTAGCCGTGGAAATCGATAAGGCGCAGGAGCGCCTCGAACTTCATGCGCTGCTGCACTTCGTAATACCACTGCTCGGTGGCCGGAACGGTGAGTTGCTTTTGCTCGATCTTGACAGATTTCGGCTCGTTCGAGTGACGCTCGATCAGGTCGCGGATCTGCTTAGAAACTGTCGCGGAGAAGAAAACGGTTTGCCGTTCTTTGGGCGTCGCGGAGAGGATTTTTTCGATATCCTCGCGGAAGCCCATGTCGAGCATGCGGTCGGCTTCGTCGAGCACGACCATCTTCACGGTGCCGAGCTGCAAGGTGCCGCGATCCATGTGATCCATGATGCGGCCTGGGGTTCCAATCACGATCTGGACGCCTTTTTTGAGTTCGAAAAACTGGCGCTCGTAGGAAGCACCGCCGTAGATGGGAACGGCATGCATGCCGCGTTTGTGCGCGGAGAGTTTGTGCACCTCATCGGCGACTTGAGTGGCCAACTCACGCGTTGGGCACATGATCAAAACCTGCACCGATCGGTCGGAGGCCACGCAAAGCTCGATGGCTGGGATGGCAAATGCGGCTGTTTTTCCAGAACCCGTCTGCGACTGGCCCACGACATCATGCCCTTCGAGCAAAACGGGGATCGCGGCGGACTGGATGGGAGAAGCTTCCTCGAAACCGAGATCGGCGACGGCTTTTAAAATTTCGGGCGAGAGGCCCAAATCCGCAAAATTCAACTTAGTCATCCCACATCAATAGCCTCCGAGCGCGTCCGCGTCACGGGAAACCCTGCGGCTTTACTTGGAAAGCTCAAGCATGCGACGCACCGAGTGCTCGGCTTTGGAGCGGACATCCTCGGGAATCTCGATGCGCGGCTCAAGGTTGGCGAGGCAGTCGCGCAGCTTCTCGAGCGTGTTCATTTTCATGTAACGACAGTCGGCGCAGGCGCACGAGTCGGTCGGCCCGGGAATGAAATTCTTGTTCGGTACCTCGCGGCGGAGCCGGTGTAACATGCCGCTCTCGGTGACGATAATGAAATCCTTGGCCGGATTGTCGCGACAGTAGCTAACCATTTTTTCGGTGGAGCACACCTCGTCCGCCAGCAGACGCACGGCGAGCGTGCACTCGGGATGCGCGACGACTACTGCCGCTGGAAATTCAGTTTTGATGCGATGGATGCTGTCGCGGGTGAACTCGACATGGACATAGCAATTGCCGCGCCACAGGTCCATCTGGCGTCCTGTTTTCTCCATCACCCAGGCGCCGAGATTCTGGTCGGGAACGAAGAGGATGTTGCGGTCCTTCGGCGCAGACTCCACGATTTTGACGGCATTGCCGCTCGTCACAATCACATCGGCGAGCGCCTTCACGCCCGCACTGCAATTGATGTACGCGATGACATAGTAGTTTTTCTCACGATGTTCCTCGAGATAGGCGGCGAGCTTGTCTGCAGGACAGGAATCCGAGAGCGAGCACCCGGCATCCATGTCGGGAATCACGACGGTTTTCGAAGGACTCAGAATTTTCGCCGTTTCGCCCATGAAGTGGACACCGCAAAAAGCGATGACATCGGCATCCGTCTCCGCCGCCTGACGGCTCAAACCAAGCGAGTCACCAACAAAATCGGCCACTTCCTGGATGGCAGCGATCTGGTAGTTGTGCGCGAGAATCATGGCATTGCGAGAACGCTTGAGTTCCAAGATTTCGGAAATGAGGTCGGTCGAGACTGCTTGCATGGGCGTGACGATGCGCGATCCTCGGCGAGCAATCAAGCTGGGTCTTTTGCGGCTGAGTGCCCCCCGCCTTGACTCGGGGCGCACGGGGTTGTTTGATGCCTTGATGGCCACTGTCTCACGCGAGAGCGTACGCGAGATTCTACACGAGTATCTTGCGGGAAAAGGACTGCGCAAGACCGCGCAGCGCGAGGCTATTATTGAGGCAGCGTTTGGCACGAATGAACACTACACTGCTGAGGAACTCCTCGACATGTCCCGCGCCATCGACCGCTCGGTCTCGCGGGCCACTGTTTACCGCACACTGCCGTTGCTTGTTGCCAGCGGACTCCTGCGCGAACTCGATCTCGGCGGCGACACGAAAATCTACGACCCCAATTTCCTCGAGCATCCGACGCACAACCATCTCGTCTGTGTGGATTGCAAAAAAATCATCGAATTCGAGGATCCCAACATGGAGTTGCTCGAAAATTGCATCACGCGCCGACTGGGATTCTCACCGACCAATAAGATGGTGAAAATCGAAGCCCGTTGCGATGAGTTTCAATCGCTGGGCACCTGTAAGAAGCGGGGATCTTAAGCGTCTTTCAAAAAAAATAGGCGGGAGTCAAGGACTCCCGCCTACTAGGTTTGTTATTTTGTTATGTGCCGCTTAGGCGTTCTGTTTGCGGCGAATTTGCCAGATCACGAAGAATGCTCCGATGCCGATCAGCGCCCATGTGGAGGGCTCTGGAACCGGGGATACTCCGTTGGTGATCAACTGAAGTTGACCGCCCTCGACGAGCTCGGCAGAGGTCGAGTAATGGGCTTGGGTGACGGATAGGAAGGCTTTTGCTCCAGTGGTATACCAAGCGGCATCCGAGAAGAGGCTTGTTACGTCGATGATGCCGGAATTTTCCTCGTCGATCGTCAAGAAATTCGCTGCTCCCGTGACAAAGCGCGTCGCATCGGATTCGAAGAGTTTTACGGCTGCAGTGGGATTTGTGAGGTTAACCTGCCATGTGAGGGCATTGTAGTTGTTACCACCTGGGTCTTCTTGAATGTAGACCAGACCGTCGTCGCCAATCGTCATGTTGTCGAACATGGCGACGCCGCTTGGCCTAGTTTGTCCATCCGTTGCATCCAAATCTGCGCGGTCCAAGACCATCGAGATGTTACCACCGGCAGAGAGGTTGCTGGCATCCGAGAAATCCAGACGATAGAGTTTGGATGTTTGGACACTCGTCACAGTTCCTCCTGTTGTCACAAAGAGATAGGTATCGGCATCAAGCCAAGCACCGTCCTCGGGGCGAGCGAACTGTGTGATTCCGGCGGTTGTCGAGTCAGTCTGTAAATTGGCCCCAGCTGTGGACGTGTTCGTGACATTCGCGGTCACGCTGGCCAGAGTGAAGGTGCCATTGATGGCCCCGTTGTTCTCGGATGTCACGGCGGTGTTGCCGTAGTTTGCGCCGCCATCAGTCACTTTAATGCCTGCGAGCGTGCCGCCGGACAGACCGGCCATTTGGATGGCTGAACCCGTATTGGATTTTGTGCCTTGGTACATGTAGACCTGGCCGGGTGTTGAGTCGTCATTTCCCATGACCACGGTTTTGTCGCCCGTGTGTGGGTTGGCGATCGAGTTTTCCCATGAGAAGCGGCCGAGATAAGGAAGCTCGTAGGCTTTTCCGGCATCGGTTCCAGTTGCAACGAAGCCAAAGGCGCGTCCCTCAGCGCCTTTCTCTTCGCCATTCATGAAAATGCGCCCGTTGTAGCCGGTGGAAGTATTGGTGTTGTAGAAGGCGCTCATGGCAGGAAGGTCCGCCGAGCAGAGTCGGTTGATCACGGTAGTTCCGGCTGCATAAGCGCTGCCGTTCCATGTGTACATGTTCGAGGCACTCTGGACTAAATCTTGTCCCGCAGTGACCGCGAGTGTGTTTTTATTGATGGTCCACTGAGAGACAAACGCGCCGATCGAACCGTGCGCGCGGGTCGTTCCAACCGTGCTTCCAAGCTCATGGTTCATGAGCAGGGTGATCGAGCCGTTGTTATTATCATAGGCACCGAGACCGTCAGGGATACCGACCATTCTGTAGCCGCCTACGGAGTCACCCACCGTCAGGAGAGAGGTGGAAAACCAGTTGGAAGCGGTGGGCGTGATGTAGGAAGAGGCCGAGGAGGTCGGCCCCGTGTATTGAGCATGCAGGCCGGAGATGCTGAGCATCGCGAGGCTGATTGTGTAGAGTTTGTTTTTCATGTTTTTGTTTGAGTTCGAGGAAAACCGAGTTCTTTCTAAACTCCCTTGCGACTGGTCGAGAAGGGGAAGTATGTAACGATTCTGTGACGTAGAAATAAGTACTCAGGGCTTCCTGCTCGCCACGGTTCACGTTGCTGGTATGCTGCCATTCTGAACGCTTAAGTTTTTATGTGGAAAGGACGATTTAAAGAGGAGCAATCCGATTTGTTAAAGAGCTACGGCGCCTCGGTGCATGTAGATTGGCAGCTTTACCGGCAGGACATCCGGGGCAGCATTGCGCATGCGCGGGCATTGCTCGTGGCGGGCATTCTGACCTCGGAGGAATTCAGCCAAATCGAAGCGGGTCTGCTTGAGATTCGCGCAGAGATTGAAGCGGGGAAGTTTGAGTTCAGCCAAGACCTCGAAGACGTCCACATGAACATCGAAGCCGAGTTGACCAAGCGCATCGGCGCGGCGGGAGCCAAGCTCCACACCGCACGGAGCCGGAACGACCAAGTGGCGCTCGACTTCCGCCTGTGGCTTCGCGACGCGTGCGAGCAGTTGCGCGGTGGGATTCGCTCGCTCCAAATCTCGCTCATCGGCTTTGCAGAACGCCATAAGGACGCGATCATTCCCGGCTACACCCACCTCCAGCGCGCGCAGCCGGTCTTCTTTGCACACCACCTCCTAGCCTATGTCGAAATGCTCGACCGCGACGCCTCGCGCCTAGCCGACGCCTCCACGCGCATGGACGCGTGTCCGCTTGGTTCGGGAGCAATTGCTGGATCCACGATCCTTTTGAACCGCGAGGCTGTGGCCGCCGAGTTGGGATTCTCCAAAGTGACGACGAACAGCATGGATGCCGTTGCGGATCGGGACTTCGCCTGCGAGGTGCTGGCCAACCTTGCGATTGTTGGGATGCACATATCGCGCCTTAGTGAAGATGTTGTTTTATGGGCCTCGGTGGAGTTTGGATTTATCGAACTGAGCGACCGTCACACGACTGGTTCGAGCTTGATGCCTCAGAAAAAAAACCCCGACATCGCCGAACTGGCGCGCGGTCGCACAGGCCGGCTTTACGGAAACCTCATAAGCCTTCTCACAGTGATGAAGGGTCTCCCGCTTACTTACAATCGCGACATGCAAGAAGACAAAGAGGCTGTCTTTGATTCGGTGAAATCCGTTTCTGAGACGCTGGCGATTTTGCCTGAAATGTTTGATGCGGCCTCGCTCCGCGAGGATCGGGCGCTGGCTGCGGCGAGCGATCCCTTGCTGCTTGCAACCGATCTGGCCGACCGCCTGGTCGAGGGCGGAGTGCCGTTTCGCAAGGCGCACGAGATCGTCGGCGGTCTTGTTGCCTTAGCGCAAGAAACCCGGACGCCGCTGCACCAACTCGATTCGGCGGAGTTTTTAGCGGCCTCCTCCGTTCTCACTCCCGACATCGTGATAGCTACCTTTGACCTGCGCGCCGCCCTCGCTGCGCGGGGCACGACTGGCGCCCCCTCACCGAAAAACATCCAAAGAGAACTCACCCGCTGGCGTGAACAACTCGGGTAAACCTTCATCTGTATGGCTCGAAAAGTTTTTTGCTTTTCGGAATCGTGGTGATGAGTCGAAGCCATTCCTCTCGCACATCGAGGATTTGCGCTTCACGATCATCAAAATCGCAGCGGTACTGGTCGCCGGGATGCTCCTTTCTTTTGTCTTCCGCACCGAGTTGGCATCCGTCGTGCAACGCCCACTCGTGGCAGTGGACCCCCAGCGTGCGGCGAATCTGCAGTCCCTCGGCGTGGCGGATTCCTTCACCATCTCGCTCGAGCTTTCCTTTTATGCTGGCTTGGTCCTCTCCTTTCCTTTGATCGTGATTTTTTTGGCGGAGTTCATTCTTCCCGCCCTCACTACCAAAGAGAAGACCATGATCTTCCCCGCTGCTGCGCTGGGGTCGGGGCTTTTCCTCGGCGGCGCGGCGTTCAGCTACTTCGTCGTCCTGCCGCAAACCTTGGAGTTTTTTTTCAAGGACGCCCAAGCGATGAATTGGCAACCGACTTGGACCGTGCGCGAATACTACTCGTTCGCCACGCAATTCGTCATTTCCTTTGGCCTTGCCTTTGAATTGCCACTGGCCGTGCTGCTTCTGGTCAAACTCGGCGTCGTTGACCACGCGCTTCTCAGCCGCACCCGCGCCTTCGCAGTCGTGGTCATCTTTATCCTAGCAGCTCTCATTACCCCAACATCCGACATCCTCACTCTGTTCCTCATGGGCGGGCCGATGTATATTCTTTATGAGATCTGCATCGGCATCGCGTGGCTGATGAGGGGTAAAAATCCCGCAGGTGCCCAGTGATCGCGCCGCTTTGGCGCCCTTATACTTGAAAATCTCACAACGAGCTACTGGAAGGGCGCCATTCGATATGGATGACGGTATTTGTGATCTGTTGAAAGATGCCGTCCAATGTCACGGTATCGGATTCCCTGAACACCACCATTTGAGTCATAGACTTTGGTTTTTCGGCACCGGCTGGTGAATCGCCCGCTGACACTGACTTCGGCAAAGAAGGTGCCATATGACCAAGCAGTTTTTGAATCACTCCTCCCCCAGATGAGCCTTGAGTCGACTTCGAAGAGGATTCGTAGGTCAAAATATCGCGGCCATGTTTTTGGAATTTTTGATTGGACACGCCGAGCAGATTGTTGGCGCGCGCGTAGCCGTTCACATCCGAGGTGAAGGTGATCTTGCGTTTGCGGGATCCTTCTAGCTCGAGAATCAAATCATGCGATCCCACACCTTTTACAAAGGCTCTCTTTAAAACGCCCGTTACAGTGATTCTTCGGTTGCGAAGCTCCCTAGAAACGAGGTCTGGAAACTTGTCGGTGATCTCCGCCAAGTCAGTGGCTGAAGCACTTCCTGTGGTAATCAACTGCTCAATTTGATCCTGCGGCGTGAGCACTTTGGGTTTTGAAAAGTGCTTCCACGCAAAGAAGCCTAAAACGCCGATCGCGACTAAGAGTAAAAAATCTTTGCTCATTTAATACGTGGATTCTTTGCTGCCTCACTGACTAAATCTATTTCTGAAACAAACAAGCCTAAAAAGCAGCTCAAAATAAAAATAAAAATAAATTCGGCAGTTTATTATTCCAATTCAGGCAAAAGGGATCACCGCCATACGAGATGAAATGCTGCCGCCCATCGCCCGCGATATCACGCCTATCAAAGGCGAAAAGTCGTTGTCTCCGCGCTCGAACGTCCCCGAGACTCAAGGCCTCAGCAAAGAGCAGTACGGGGTCGGCGGCAGCAACACGACTTTTTCAGCTTGCGAAGAGTGTAGAACACACGTAAACAATCGAGTTGTAAAAAAGTTTGCCTTATCTTCTGCCAATCCTATCGCAAAAATGCAGCAAATTATTTTGCAAGCACCTTTCATTCAACGTCCTCATAGCTCAAGTGGATAGAGCAGGGCTCTCCTAAAGCTCAGATGGTGGTTCGACTCCACCTGGGGACATTTTTTAATCACACACTCAGGGGAAATCTTTGAAACTCGACATACCGAACCGCGCATTTGGCGGGTACATTTTTGATTGCGACGGAACCATCGCCGACAACATGCCGTTGCACTACCGCGCTTGGTCCATGGCCATGGCAGATTTTGGCGGCCAGTATCCCGAGGAGCTCTTTTACGCATGGGGGGGGCGTCCCACGACCGTGATCGTCGGACTGCTGAATGAAAAATACGGCCTGACGCTGGATGTGGATGAAACGGTACACCGCAAGGAGCAATACTACCTCGGACTCATCCCTGAAGTCGTTCCCGTGCCCGAGGTGATGGAGATCGTAAAGTCCATGCACGGCACCGTACCGCTTTCCGTGGCTTCCGGCGGTCACCGCGAGTTGGTCGAAACCACACTCGACGTACTGGGAATCCGCCACTTGTTCCAAGCCATCGTCTGCGCGGAAGACTACAAACACGGGAAGCCTCACCCCGACCCATTTCTGCTCGCAGCAAAACTCATGTCCGTCGCGCCTGAAGACTGCGTGGTCTTCGAGGACAGCCCCATCGGCATCGAGGCAGCCCAAGCTGCAGGCATGGCCTGGGTGCATGTGCCGGGGCCGTGCGAGAGGTGAGGGTTTTTCCAGTCTGTAGTAAAATATTTGGATACCTTCAGGCGCGAGCTCCGTAAAAAAATTAGATTTCAAATGCCATCAGCGCATTCCTTTCATAATCAGTTTAATTCGCTCATCACGGGCGCAGGAGGACAAACGGGTTACTGGCTTGGCAAGGAATTGGAAGCTTCTGGCAGGAAGGTTTTTCGCTCTTCGAGTCGTTGCGGGGACTTTCAACTTCACGGACTGGATCAAGCCGGTATTTGGAACATTTTAGATGGTTCTCGGCCAGACGAAATCTACCACTTAGCTTGCCCGAGCATGCTAGAGGATACGGACCAATTTGAGAGAGATGTGTTCAAAATGTCTGTGGATGTAGTGCTGATTTTCTTGAGATGGATCGTGGAGCGCTCGCCTAAAACACGATTTTTCTTTGCGGGTTCGAGCGAAATTTTTGGCAGGCCTCGCCTCACACCGCAGGATGAGTGTACAAGTCCCACTCCAATGCATCCCTATGCTTTTGCAAAATTAGCAGGACAGCATCTGGTAGACTACCTCCGCGAGACCAAGGGTGTTTTTGGCGTGACTGGAATTTTATACAATCACGAGTCGCATTTGCGTCGTGCGGATTTTGTTTCAAAGAGGATCGCGGAAGGTGTCGCTTCTATTGTAAACGGAAAGAAGTCTGATCTCAAAATGGGCAATCTTCAGGCGGTGAGGGACTGGACTCATGCTTCGGATTTTGCGAGAGGGTTTCGCTTGAGTTTGGAGGCAGATTGTCCTGGCAACTATGTTTTTGCCTCCGGCATCGGGCGAAGTGTTGAGGACTTTTGTAAGGTTGCCTTTGGAAGCGTTGGGTTAAATTTCCGAGATTATATTGTTCAGGATCAATCTCTTTTTCGAGTTGATACTCCTCTGCCACGAGTCGGGAATATCGAGAAGGCGCGGCAAGACCTCGGGTGGGAACCCAAACAAAATTTTGAGGATTGGGTCGGAGACATGGTGAAAATCGAAATTAATCGTCAACTCGAGTCGCCTGAATGACTGCCTGAATCCAGAAGTCCCGTATGCCAAATGAGTAGGAATCCATCTGGAAACCTGAAGATTTAAGGATTTTCGCCACGGAATTTTTGTCTTTAGCAAGCGAAATTTCAGGCGGATGCAGAGGTGCTGCGCCTTTTCCTGCAATGTGGTGCCAGATTTTTAGCACGAAAACGCTTGTGGCTCTTTGGTGCGGCCAAAAAATCAGAAGACGCCCGCCGGGTTTGATAACGCGATGAAGTTCTCGCAGGAATTCGCCGATTTCCAGTGGGCCGAAATGCTCGATGACACCAAGATGATAAGCTCCATCAAATGCATTGCTTTCAAATGGTAACTCGAATACTGAGGCGTGAACTGCCGCGCTTGCAAGTGGCACGCAGCGGCGGTAGATATCAAGGGCTTGCAGAGAGGAATCTACGGCAGTGATTTTTATAAAAGATTGAATAGACCTATCGACATGTCCGCTCCCGGAGCCAGCATGAAGCACGGCGTTGCCTTGGTGAAACAAATTATGGATTTCTCTAGTTAATCGAGGAGCAATAACTGCTCGTCGATAAATTGTTGCAATAGATTTATAAAAGAGGTTCCCAGACTCCTTGGACCTTTCCCAGTAGGCGTTCCATCCATCACTTGGAGCAAGGTTGGGATTGGGAGCGAGCTGAAGTTTTGGGCATCCGAATCTCTCGGGAAGCAGGATTCGGTCGAGCGCCATTCTACAAAGGTGGTTTATGCCGCGAAATGGCTCCGCAGGAGGCATTTTAGAACTGCCATATGTGCGAGGGGGGAGGCTGATCGGTATTTCAGAAATCTTAAATCCGTTGTGATGCAGTATGAAGAGAGATTCGAAGAAAAAAGGGTAGCTCGGCGAGTGGACTATTTTAAAAAGGTCCTCCGAAATTTTATCCAAGCGGTAGGCGCGAAAGGCGCCGGTGCAGTCATAGGGAAGTCCGAGAAAAAAACGGGTGAGCAAATGAGCTGTCCGTGTAAGGCATTTTCGCCTCCAATTCCATCCTTCCAAACTTTTTGGGGATCGGTATCTCGTGCCAATAGCAACATCCGAGTCGGTCAAAGCAGTGAGGAGTGAGGGGATGTCTGCTGGCAAATGCGTCAAGTCGCAGTCCATGGTGACAAGTCGATCGAAGCGATTTGCGTAGGCCCATTGAATACCATCTCTGTGCGCGGAGCCGATTCCAAACTTGCCACCTCTCTGCAGAAGATGAATCCGTGGATTGATTTCAGCAAGGCGTTTAATCTCGAGTTCCGTTCCGTCGGGCGAGCCATCATCGACAAAAAGCACATCAACATCCAAAGCCTCCGCCTCCAAGAGCGTCAAAAGTTGGCTGATGTTTTCCCTCTCGTTAAAAGTGGGAATGAGAACTAAGGTCTTCAAGCAGGAAACAATTCGATTTGGGGTAGGGGAAAAAGCAATCGGCCGCCGCGTTGGATAAAATCGTGCTCGCGTTCGATGATTGATTCACGGAAGTGCCAGGGAAGCACAAGCAGGATATCAGGCTTTTCATTGTGCATAACTTGCTCTGACACAATAGGAATATGTGGTCCCGGTGTCACTGCGCCGAATTTATCGGGGTTGACCTCTCCAATCATCGCAATATCTACTTTCGTGAACTCACAAAACTGCAGGATCACATTCCCCTTTGTCGATGCACCGTATCCAAGGACTTTCAATCCAGAATCTTGAAAAACTTTGATGGCGGCTTTTAAAGCATCTCTGTGACGGAAAACACTATCCCGAAATTCAAAAAACGGTGTCATTTCATCCAATCCTTGTGCTTTTTCTTGATTGAGAAGGGAGTGCACCATCTCTGATGCTTCCGGGTAGCAAGAGTTCGACAGGGCCGCCGTAACGGCAAGGCTACCACCATTCACATCGCTGGATTCTAAGGCTATGATCTTCAAGCCACACTTGCGAAGCGCCCAATGAATCTGGCGCAGGGCGTAGTATTCAATATGTTCGTGGCAGATGGTGTCATAAGCCATGTTCTTAAGCATGAGCGGCATGTAGCTTTGTTCAAAATGCCAGACGCCTTCCGGAGCCAGATGTGCTGCGATTTCTTCAACGAACTCGATCGGTCGTTCCAGATCATAAAACATCGCAACCGAGGTGATAACAGCGGCCTTGCCCTGTCCGAGATTCCGATTCCATGTCTCTGCCGAGAAAAAGTCGGGCACAATTTCAATTGAGGGATCGTAAAAGCGGGAGAATTTTTTGGCAATTGGGTCGATACCTGCACGCCGGAAATTCTTTGGGTAAGAGTTCAGCAAAGTGCCGTCATTGCTGCCGATATCTACCAGCAGACTTCCTTCCGAGGGATGCACAAGATTTAAAAGACGCTTGGTCTTTCCTTCCAAGTGCCTCACCATCGATTGATTCAGGCCAGACCGATAGCCGTAATTTTCCCCATACATCGCAGCTTGTGGGTAGGAATGGCGAAGTTGAAGCAAGCCACAGGATAGTTCGCCATCGGGAACACATCGCACAAGTTCCAAAGGACCAGAAATTAAGTCATCATCCAGAGTGCGAGGAAAGACACCCGTGAGTTTTTGATTTCCAAGGTGCAGAACCTTTTCCAATCTGGAGCTATCGCAGAGGCGACATGATGTAATTTCTTGATAATGCATCTTATATGTCAGTCCAATATCACTGGATTTTTAACGATCAAGTAGTTGTCGCCCTGCCATTTTACAGGCCATTTTTCATTCTCGAGTTTTTCTAAAATCCAACCAAGATTTGGTTGCCCAAATGTCCAGCGTTGGTCGATGTCTCCAATAACAACATATTTCGCAGAGGAAATGTCAGCAGGAAATAAAAACCTTTCTTTTGCGGGAAGCACTTCAAAAGTAAAAGTCGGTCTACCACTCCACGCTGTGGCCTGCATGAAGTCCGTTGTGCGGCAATTGAGAAGCCAACCGATATTCTGGTGGCATACGACAAGGTCTGTCTGCGAAACATGGGAGTTGATCCATACGGCTGCGGTCTCCACCTCAGCGGGATTCTGTGTGACCCAAAATTGATTGCGAGGCGTTATGCTGCTATTGAACGACTTGGGAAAAGAACTACCAAAAAGAATGGCGGGAATGATAAAAGCTACAAGCGCGGCAACTCGAGAAGAGCGGCCTGCAATCGCCCGCAGATAAACAAGCAAAAGCTTCAAAGCTCCCGCATAAGCGAGTGCCAGTATGGGAAGAAAAACAACGGCCTGATAATAAAAAACCGTGAGATTTTGCCGATTTTGAAGCAGTAGCCCAGAGACAACCGCTAGAAAAAGTGGAATGACACGAAATCGTCTCCAACAGCAGATCAAGGCGCAAACAAAGGCTCCTAAGTGAAAAAAGTCCTGCGAATAAAAGAAGAAAACATTTTTCAGGGACTGGAGCCCAGAGCCATTATCCTTGCTGAATTGAGCGTAGAACTGCCCCAAACTTGAAAAATCCTCAGCAAGCCAGTTTTTGTTGGTGAGTCGCGTCCATGTCCATAGCGTCAGAGCTATGATGGCCAATGTCGGAAAAAACGCCATTCGAAGCCAAGAGAGCGGTCGCTTGATACGACATAACCAAGCTGCAATGGATCCATGGATAAAAAGCGGATGGCTCAAGGCTGCGATGGTCAAACCAAAGCCAATCGCCAGATCGCTTCGCACTGAGGCTTTGCGAATTAAAAATAAAACTGCGATGACAAATCCCAGTGCAACGGCATTGTGCGAATAAATCCATCGAAAATGCACCACAGATTGTTCGTAGGAGAGGAAAATCAGTGCTGAGAGAAGGGCCGGAGACTTTCCAAAAATCTTGATGCCGAAAAGATACAGGCACAATGCAATAGATAGCGCAATCAGTGTATTCAGCGCGCGACCGCCCAAGATATCACCGCCCGTTCCCACCGAAGCCAGCCCAACCGCCCAAGCGTAACCCGGCTGATAGGCGTAACTCGGATGCCAAAATGTCGCTTGCATGGCGCGATCAGCGCCCTGCCCCTCATAGAGGGACTTTCCGATCATCAAAGTCAGGGTCTCGTCACCATACCAGCCCGGATTCGTTCGCAAATGTGGCAGGTAGAGGCAGGCCCAAGCTACGACTAGCAACAGAATCGCCAGAGCGGTATCCCAGCTTTTGGGCAATTTAGGAGTCATGCGAAAGTGAAGACCAAAACGCGGACGGGAGAATTCAAAGGAGACACTCGCTTTTCATTATCGAATCACGTGCTGCTTAGCAAATGCACAACTTAAGACCCATTGCAGAGATCTCAATCCGCTCCGATCCTAAAAAAACAGTTGAAATTTATTGCAGCAGGGGCATGGAAAATCATAATGAGTACAGAGTCGACATTGGTTCATCGGCTTCATTTTCTTCGGGCAGTTAGCTCAGCGGTAGAGCGGTAGTTTTACACACTATTGGTCGGGGGTTCGATCCCCTCACTGCCCATTCTTTTCTCGATGGGGACTCCAGCTTGGGAACTCTGGTGATTAGCTCGGTTTTTTTATCGTGCTTTGAATCGAGAGTTCGCGGAGTTGCTTGAAATCGGCTTCGGCGGGCGAGCTGGTCATCATTTCCACGCCTCGATTGTTTTTGGGAAATGCTATGACGTCGCGAATGCTATCTTCGCCGGCGATGAGCATGACCAAGCGATCCAATCCGAGGGCGATGCCACCATGGGGAGGAGCGCCGAATTTGAAGGCTTTGAGAATGTGGCCGAAGAGGAGTTGTTGTTTCTCCTCGTTGACGCCGAGGACGGAAAACATCTTGGATTGCAGATCGGATTCGTGGATTCGGAGGCTTCCGCCGCCGATTTCGACACCATTGAGAACGACATCGTAAGCCACGGCACGGATTTTGCCGTACTCGCCAGACTCGAGAAGGGCGGCATCATCGGCACAAGGGCGAGTAAATGGGTGGTGGACGGCGTTCCATTTTTGCTCTTCATCGCTCCAGGCGAGGAGCGGAAAATCAACGACCCAGAGGAAATTCAAAGCGGTCGAGCCCTTAAGTGTATCGAGCATATCGGCGACGCGTAGGCGCACCCGGCCAAGAGTCTCACAGGCGGTCTCCCACGTGTCGGCGCCGAACAAAATGAGGTCACCTTCCTTGATGGCGAGGCGCTCGGTGAGGGCGGATTTTTCAGCGTCGGTGAAGAATTTGACAATCGGAGACTTCCACTCACCGTTTTCGACTTTGATAAAAGCGAGGCCTTTGGCGCCGGCCTGTTTGGCGAGTTCGGTGAGGCTTTCAATCTGGCCGGTGGTGATGCAGGCGAGGCTGGAGGCATTGATGGCTTTGACCACGCCACCGCCATCGAGAGCGCCGCGGAAGACCTTGAACTGCGTGTCGCGGAAGATGTCGCCAAGGTCGGTGATTTCCATACCGAAGCGCGTATCGGGCTTGTCGCTGCCAAATCGGCCCATCGCATCCTTGTAGGTCAAACGCGGGAAGGGCGTGGGAATTTCAATACCCTTGGTTTCACGGAAGACGGTGGCGAGAAGCTTCTCCATAAGGCCGAGGATGTCGTCCTGTGTGACGAACGAGGCTTCGACGTCGAGCTGAGTGAACTCGGGCTGACGGTCCGCGCGGAGGTCTTCATCGCGGAAACAGCGGGCGATCTGGAAATACTTTTCCACACCGGCGACCATGAGGAGTTGCTTGTATTGCTGCGGAGCCTGCGGCAGGGCATAGAAGGAACCTGGAGTGAGGCGGGATGGCACGAGAAAGTCGCGGGCCCCTTCGGGTGTGCTCTTCGAGAGGATCGGTGTTTCGATTTCGAGAAAGCCCTCGGAGTCCATCACATCGCGCATGGTTTTAACCACGCGGTGGCGAAGGCGCAGGTTGCGGCTCATTTGCTCTCGACGCAAATCGAGGTAGCGGTAAGTGAGCCGGAGGTCTTCGTTGGAAACCTTATCGTCCAACTGGAATGGCAGGACTTCGGCGGGGTTCAGGATGTCGAGCGCGGAAGCGACGACTTCGATCGCGCCCGTGCCGAGCTTCGCGTTCTCAGTCCCAGCCAGGCGAGGAGAGACTTTGCCTGCCACTCGGATCACATCTTCACTGCGGAGTTCGTGGGATTTTTTAGACGCTTCGGCTTGCTCCTCAGGACGGAAGACGACCTGCGTCACTCCCTCGCGGTCGCGGAGGTCTATAAAAATGAGGCCACCATGGTCGCGACGAGAGGAAACCCATCCACATAGAGTGACTTCTTGGCCGGAATGTTCGGAGCGCAGGGCGTTGCAATGGTGAGTGCGGTAGGACATAGCAGAGTTTTAGGTTTTAAATTGAGTTTTAAGTTTCGAAGCCAGTGCGGTGTGTTCGAGGGTTTCTTCGGAGCGAGTGGCGAGGTGTTTGAGTTTTACGAGCGGCCATTCTTGGCCGACCACGACGGCATGGAAGGCTCCGAGATTTTCGGCTTCTTGGAATTGTTTGCCGATTTTGGAAGCCTTCAGCGGGAAGTCGGTCGTGAGACCAAGCTCGCGGCAGGATTGGATGATGTGGAGAGCCTCGGAGCGCTTGGATTCGTCCGCGATAATAACATAGACGTCGCATGAAGCCGCGAGTGCCGATTGCAGCTGCAAACTTGCAGCGGGAGTCTCGTCAATCAGATGGCCAAGTACGACATCGCCCATGCCGAATCCGATGGCCGGGAGATCCACGCTACCGTCACTCAGCCCCTTGATGAGCCCGTCGTAGCGTCCGCCACCGGCCAAGGCACGGAGATTTTTTGAGCGATCGAAGATTTCGAAGACCACCCCGGTGTAATAAGCAAGGCCGCGAACGATCGAGAGGTCGGGCTGAACAAAACCCGTGAGCCCGCGCGCGGCGAGGGCGTCCATGGCAGGCCCAAACGCCTCGGGACTGCCTGCCGCAATAAAGCCCTTCAGGTCGGCAACCGTGAGGCCGGTCGGAGCCAACTTGGAATTGAGCTTCTCCTCCGGTTCGCGCTCAAGCTTGTCTGCGCAGGCCAGCGCGATGCGGCAAGAGGCGTCGTCACAGCCGCGAGATGCCAGAAAGTCCATCCAAGCCTTGCGATCGCTCAAACGGACAACGAAGTTCTCCGCAGTAAAGCCAAACGCGCGCATCAGATCGATCGCCAGCGCGATGGTCTCCGCATCCGCTTGTGGGGAACTCTCACCGATGATGTCGGCATTGAACTGCAAAAACTCACGCAGGCGACCTTTCTGCTGGCGTTCGTGGCGGAAGAAATTCGATACGCAAAACCACTTCATCGGCTTGCGATAGTGCTTCTCGCGAGCGGCGACCATGCGCGCGAGGGTGGGCGTCATTTCGGGACGCAGGGCAACCTCACGTCCTCCGCGGTCGGCGAAAGAATAAAGCTGCTCGAGAATCTCGGCTCCCTCCTCGTTTTTCTTGCGATAGAGATCGGTACTTTCGAGCACAGGGCCGTCGAATTCCACAAACCCATAACGCTTCGCGACCTCCCGCCAGATTGACACGATGTGGTTACGACGCGCGCAATCCTCAGGGTAAAAATCGCGGAACCCCGGCAGGGCCTGCATCACGCGACACACCTCCGTTGAATCGAATTGCTCAAAACCATCGCCGGATTCTGCCTGTTTCAACTGCTCCTGCAAAGCCGCAAATCAGGCCTCACGCACTGCAGCAGGATTTCCCGCCACAACCGCATCTGGCCCCGCGTCCCTCATCACCACGGCCCCAGCAGCACAAACGGTATTCCGGTGCAACGTGACACCGGGCCCGATGAAGGCTCCAGCGGCGATCCAACATCCCCCCTCCACGACTATGGGCTTGGTCACAAGATCGAAGGTTTCTTTTTTAAATTTGTGAGAGCCCGTGCAAAGGAAGGCTCGCTGGGAGATGCACACGTGAGATTCGATCCGCACTCGGTCTAGGCTGAGAATCATCACCTCTTCGCCGATCCACACATGGTCGCCGATTTCCAACCGCCAAGGGAAATTGATGTTCACCTGCGAGCGGATCACCACACCGCGCCCGATCTTGGCTCCGAAGGCTCGAAGCACCGCACAACGCAAGCGTGATGGTTGGGGAAACCATGGCTCAAAAAAAATCGTTCGCGCAAACCACCACAGCACTTCCTTCCAAAAAGGAGCACCTCTGGAAAATTCAGGATTCTGGTAGAGCGAAAGGTCCACGGAGCTTTGTTAACGACAGCCTCCAATCAACACCCTACCCATCCGCCCTGCGATGAGAAAAGCAGTTATGCCGAAAATTTCTCCTTGACGAAGCGGCGCTCCACCGCAGAATGAGGTGTATCTTATCGAGAGTGGCAGAGGGACTGGCCCTGTGAAGCCACGGCAACCGCTGAAGTGTGATGGAAACATCCCACCCAGGCCTAGGTGCCAAATCCAGCTTGGGAAATTACGAAAGTAATAACCTGGGAAAGATGAGAAGGACATAAGCCAATCCGCAGGTGTCCCATCGCTCGTCCGCTCTCGTTGAGAAAAGAAAATCCATCCATGAGCGAACAACAGACATTCTTTTCGAACCTAAAATGCCGGGAATGCGGACGCCTGTACCCAAAAGAAGCGATCCACATTTGCGAATTTGATTTTGGCCCCCTTGAAGCAGCCTACGACTACGACCTCATCGCAAAACACATCAATCGCGATGTCATTGCGTCGCGTCCGCAGACCATGTGGCGCTACCGCGAGTTGCTGCCGATCGATGGCGCCCCAACCGTGGGGGCTCAAGTTGGATTCACCCCGCTCGTCCGGGCTGACCGCCTCGCCAAGCACCTCGGGGTCGATGAGCTTTATATCAAAAACGATACGGTCAACTACCCCACCCTCTCGTTCAAAGACCGCGTCGTATCGGTCGCCCTCAGCCGGGCCTGCGAACTCGGCTTTAAAATCGTAGCCTGCGCCTCCACAGGCAACCTCGCCAACTCGGTCGCCGCAAATGCCGCTGCTGCCGGGCTCACCAGCTATGTCCTCATTCCCGCAAATTTAGAGAAAAGCAAAATTGTCGGTTCCCTTGTCTATGGCACCCAAGTCATCGCCATCGAAGGCGCCTACGATCAAGTGAACCGCCTTTGCTCCGAGATCGCTGGAAAATACGGATGGGGGTTTGTGAATGTGAACCTCCGCCCCTACTACGCCGAGGGCTCCAAGAGCATGGGCTTCGAAATCGCCGAGCAACTCGGCTGGAAGCTCCCGCGCCACACCGTGATCCCGATGGCCAGCGGCTCGCTTCTCACCAAAATCCACAAAGCCTACAAAGAATTTATCAAAGTCGGCATCCTCGAGGAACAACCCTTCTCGGTCCATGGCACACAAGCCAGCGGATGCTCCCCGATCTCCGAGGCCAAGAAGAAAAATAGCGACATCGTCAAGCCGGTCTCAAAACCCGATACGATTGTGAAATCCCTTGCCATCGGAACTCCAGCTGATGGCTACTACGCGATCCGTAGCATGAATGAGACAGGCGGCAGCGCGGAGGATTGCACCGACGAAGAAGTCATCAAAGGCATCCGCGAACTCGCAGAATACGCCGGCATTTTCGCCGAGACCGCTGGCGGCGTCACGGTCGCCTGTGCGCGCAAGCTCATCGAAAGCGGAAAAATCCCGCGCAACGAGAGCATCGTGCTTTGCATCACCGGCCACGGCCTCAAAACTCAAGAAGCCATCCACGGCCACTGTGGGGAACCCCGCATCATCAACCCCAGCCTTCGCGAGTTCGAAGCCCTCATCGCCAACGATGCAGCGGTCTTACAGGCCCAAAACTAAACCTCCCTTCACGCCACAGCTGAAAACTTCAAACTAACAACTAAAATGCCCATCCAAGTCCGCATCCCAGCCCCCCTCCGCAAGCTCACGAATGAGCAGGAACTCGTCCCCGCCACCGGCGCGAATATCGGCGAAGTCCTCACGAACCTCAACACCGCCTACCCCGGCCTCTTCGAGCGTATTTGCGATGAGAGCGGAAACGTTCGCCGCTTCGTGAATATCTTTGTCAACGATGAAGACATCCGCTTCCTGGAGGAAAAAGCCACGCCATTGAAAGAAGGCGACGAAATCAGCATTGTTCCGGCTATCGCAGGGGGCTAGTCCTCCATTGGCCGATGAAAACAGGTAGCGCAGCATGCATCGCCGCATCCTTTGGGCTCGCGATCGGTGTCCAAGCGAAGCCAGACAAGGCAAACGACCTGTATCTCGAAAATTGCGCTTCCTGCCATGGATCCAGCTTTGAAGGCGGACTCGGCGGCAACCTTGCCGACGGCATCTGGAAGCACGGCGACACCGATGCAGGCATCGCCCGCGTGATTTCACACGGCCTGCCTGACCTCAGCATGCCGGCCTTTGAAAAAACTCTCTCGGGTGAGCAGATCCGCTCACTCGTCGTCTTCCTGAGGGAGAAGGAAAAGACCACGCGGACACAAGCCTCACCGCCTCCCCAGCCAAAAGAAGGCGGCGTCGTGAAATCCTCTGCGCACGACTACAGAATCGAAACCGTGGCAGGTGGAGGGCTCAAAACTCCTTGGAGCCTCGCTTTTCTTCCCGATGGAAGCCGACTCATAACCGAGCGCTCCGGCCCGCTGCGCCTGATGGATTCCGATGGCAAGCTCCTGCCAGAACCCATTGCCGGAACCCCGCAAGTTCTCGAATTAGGTCAAGGCGGGATGCTCGATGTCGCGGCGTCCCCCGACTTCGCGAACGATGGTTGGATTTACTTGGCTTTTGCGGATCCTCTCGATGGCGAGGGAGAGAAAAAACGCGGTATGCTGAAAATCGTGCGCGGCCGCATCCGTGATCACACTTGGACTGATGAGGAGGTCATTTTCCAAGCAGCGCCAGATTTTTACACGACTGCCGGGCACCATTTCGGGACACGAATGATCTTCGATGGCGGGTATCTTTATTTCATCGTCGGCGAGCGCGGAGGGATGCTGCAAGCGCAAGACATCACTCGCCCGAATGGAAAAATATACCGTGTTTTCCCAGATGGACGCATCCCGGAAGACAATCCCTTCACTGGCGACAAAAACGCGATTCCCGGCATCTGGAGCTACGGGCACCGCAACCCGCAAGGCATGACGATCGATCCGCGCGACCATGCCATCTACGCCACCGAACACGGCCCGCGCGGCGGGGATGAGTTCAACCGCATCCGCAAAGGCGCCAACTACGGCTGGCCCGTCATTTGTTATGGCATGAACTACGACGGCAGCCCTCTCAACGGCGGCCTCACGGAAAAAGAGGGCATGGAACAACCACTCCTGCATTGGACACCTTCGATCGCCGCTTGTGGCCTCGCCTGCTACACGGGCGACAAATTTCCCAACTGGAAATACGACTTCTTCGCCGGCGGACTTCGTGGCGAGCTTCACCGCATTCGGGTCCAAGATGGAAAAGTCGTTGCCGATGAGGTTTTGTTTTCCGGTCTCGGCCGCATCCGCGATGTGCGCACCGGACCCGATGGCTTCCTTTACATCGTTCTCAACCAACCCGACCGCATCGTGCGGTTGGTGCCGGCAGAGTGAGAACGCTGCACGGAGGCTTCACACTCGTGGAGTTGCTCGTTGTCTTGGCCGTGATCGCCATTCTTGCAGCGCTCTCGCTGGGCGGCCTCTCAAAACTTGGAGCCTCCTCCGACCGCTCCAGGGCCATCTCTAACATGAGGCAGATCGGGACAGGCATCACACTTTTCGCTGCCGACAACGACGGCAAGCTCCCCGGCCCGCTCTGGCCCGGGCAAATGGCGCAATTTGACCCTGCGCGCAGCGGACGGTTCGTGCGTGAGTTGGCTTCATATCTCGGCATTCCCACTCCCACCACGCCAAAAGTCGAACCCCTCTTCGTCCCGCCCGCCTACCGCAAGACCGTGAGCACATCGTTTCTTGATTCCGCCAGAACCTTCGTTGTGAATATGAGCATCCGGGACGCCGACCACACACTCGTCCCCTGGGGAAATCTGGCCACATCTCCAGCCAGCCAGCCCCTCAAACTTGCAGCCATCCCAGCACAAGCCTGGGGATTCTCCGACGCCGACACCCTCCATCCCCGCGTCAAAGGCGCCTCATGGGCGGCAAACACACCTTCCAAACCCGTCCACACCCCCAAGCGCCTGGCTTGGTTTTTCAATGGATCTGTCGCTCCGGTGGATGACACTGCGCTTGCACTACCTTAGCTGATCCTGAAAACAAGCAAACTTTAGAAGTCTCAAAAATTATTTCGAATCGTAGTCCTCGCATTTTATTAATTCACTGCTATCTGTGTGAAGTTTCATGATTAGAATCTGCTCGCGCTGAATAGATTTTTTTTGCGAAGAAATTACGACGGGAAGTAAGTAATCCGAATTAACAGGTTTTACAGACACTAAAAAAGTCTTGCCGTCGTCCGATCTAAACAGAATGTTTTCTATTTTTCCTTCTAATCTAAAATCCTCTCTACCAATGATACTGTTTTTTTCCAGATAATTTTCCACAGGAAATTCAGGAAGCTGGGAAAACCTCTGTGATAAGTCCAAATTAAACATAAAAAAACAAATTAAACCTGTTAGCCCAATGACTAACAGAAATATGTAATTTTTTCCAAGTAGGAATTTTTTTGTGCGTGCCATGGGTATTAGTTTTTAAGGATGTCCCCACCTAACAAGTTGATTTTGCTAATAATCGCGTTATTGCTTGGTGATTCGACAAGGGCATTAAGATACCAAGCTAAGGCTTTAGCAGACTGATTCTCACGCTCATGATTTGTTGCTTTGTGATAAGCTTTAATAAATTTTGGGCATTCAACTGAAATTCGATTCTTGCGCTCTAAAATACGAACATCATTTACGATAGCTTGGGGCAGAGTATTTAACTCGATCCACGCTTCAGGCATGAGGCCTTTACTTTCAAGAGAATCAGTTTTTTCAATCGCTACTCGAAGTGATTTTTCACGTTCGATAAGTTTCTCGTAATCATCTTTCAATTTGGAATCTGTATTTGCCGACTGCGCAAGTGGAACAAATTCATTCATTCTTTCGAAGGAAGTGCGATAATCGCCGGCCGAAACGATTTTCTTTAACTCCACTAAGAGATCATTGTTACTTTGCGCATTTTCCTGAATAGATTGAATTTTTTGCGCAACTTCCTGATCCAACGGTGCTCTACGAATTGCAATATCCATAAGGGAGGACATAGTTTTTTTATCACCCGCTTTCATTGCAAGTTCCGCTTGACGGGCCCAGTGAAAAGCCTTCCGAGGATGCTCATTAGCAAAAGACTTGAGATCGGCCATCCCAGCAAGAGGTTCATTTGCTTCGATTGAATCAACCAATTTCAGAATTTCATTGTAATCCTTTGCATTAACGGCATCTGAAATTTGACGCAATTTTCGACCGCTTTGTAATATGGTCTGGCGACTTTGAAATGATATAGTTTGGAGTTCGGGTTGATATTTGGCTGTAAGCACCATTTTGCGGAGAAGACTCTCGGCGGCGCCGAGTTGGTTTTCGAGGAGCATATTGTCGATGGATTCCCTTTCCTGAATGGAATCGCGGATGCGATTTTGAAGAAAAGCTTCCATTCCAGTAATCGTAGATATAACGGGCAGTGGAGTTGGTGCGCCGCCAGCAGATTGAACAGAAGGAGTATTCTCACTGCCACTACCCTGAGCAGGGCGGCCCGAAGGATAAGCATCTTTGTTAAGGTTCAGATCTCCCCCCTTAAAAGAGGAACGGTAAAAACCACAAGCAATAAGAGAATGTATATATCTCTGCTGTAAAGCTAACTCAATTATGAACTGCTGAAATTGAAACTTGCGAGTCTCTGTTGTGACAAGATGGGAAAGAGATTTTTTTTCATCTTCGCAACGCTTTACTTCTGCTTTCACATCATCAATCTGTTGACGAACAAATTGTCGCTCATCCTCAGTGGAAGATGTTTTTCCATCAACCAAATTTGGGCTGTAGGACATTTTAAGATTCCACTCAAGACGCTTTCTCTCAGCGGTAAGACGCTGAAGTTCGCGGTTTATTTCCAATTGCCGACGTTGATCATCTACTCGCCCACCGCTCAATGAAGAAATCTGGCCAGAAATAGTGCGGGAAATGTCACCATCCTCTGGATAATTTGATAGTTTGGCCAATTTTTCTGAGGCCCGAAGAGGATTTGATGAGTCCGAAGTTGTTCTGGCTTTGTAAGGACTGTTCGGCAAAAGATCGTTCAGCACTGATTTTAGTTCCGCATAATACTCGGCGCTTTTTTGAATATCACCCGCCTTTGCACTTAAGAAAGACCTGTAATCGGTCGGAAGGCTTTCTGGAACTATCGTGCTTGCAGAGGCTTCTGCAAGTTTTTTTTGGATAGAGGCAACCTGTTTTTGAAAATCAAGCTCGTCTCTTTCTGCTTTAGCACTTTCCTCTGCTATACGAAGGCGCTCCATTTCCACATTTTCAAAAGTAGAAATAACTACTGGTTGATTCATTATAGGGCTTGGTGCAGTGCTCCCAGGTAAGCTCAATTGAGAAATTGGTTCCTGTTGCGCATGGAGAACCGGTAGAACAAACAAACAAGACAAAAAGCAGGCAATTTTCATGGAAGGAATGATGAGTGACTAAAAAGTCATTATTTGAAAAATCTGTGCAATTCAATAAGATTTTATCTTAAACAAGATTCAGCTGAACCGAGCTTGTCACCCAATAGACAAATCTTTATGAAACTGAAACTTCGCTTTCTGGATTCTATCTTTACCCATTCCCTACTTCATTATCGACATGCAAAATCCTATACCACGCAAAGGCATCATTCTCGCCGGGGGATCCGGCACGCGGCTGTATCCGCTCACGATTGCGGTGAGCAAGCAACTCATGCCCGTGTATGACAAGCCGATGGTTTACTATCCGCTCTCCGTGCTCATGTTGGCTGGGATTCGCGAGATTCTGCTCATTTCGACGCCGGAGGATTTGCCGCTTTTTCAGCGGTTACTGGGGGACGGCAGCCAGTTTGGCATTTCCCTGAGTTATGCTGCACAGCCGCGTCCCGAGGGGCTTGCACAGGCCTTCCACATCGGTGCGGACTTCGTTGGAAAAGCCCCGTCCGCCCTCGTTCTCGGTGATAATATTTTTTATGGGCAAAATTTTGTCGAGGCCATCGAGAGTGCAGACGCCCAGCCCGAGGGGGCCACGATTTTTGGCTATCATGTCGCAGACCCCACAGCCTACGGGGTGGTGGAATTCGCTCCTGATGGACGAGTGCTCTCGATTGAAGAAAAGCCTGCAAAGCCAAAGTCGAACTTTGCCGTTCCGGGGCTTTATTTTTACGACGATCGGGTCGTCGCTCTGGCCAGCGATTTGAAGCCCTCCGCGCGCGGGGAACTCGAGATCACCGACCTGAACCGGATTTACCTTGAGGAGGGCAAACTCCAAGTCGAACTCCTCGGCCGAGGCACGGCATGGCTCGACACCGGCACACACGAATCGCTCCTCGAAGCCGCCGAGTTCGTCAGCGTGATCGAGCGTCGTCAGGGCCTCAAAATCGCATGCCTTGAAGAAATCGCCCTGCGAAATGAATGGATCGACCAAGCCGGCCTGCAAGCCCAGATCACCCGCCTCGGCAAATCGAGTTACGGTGCGTATCTGCGACGGCTTCTGAAATAATGTCGAAGCAGAAGGATTAACCACAGAGGACACAGAGAGAGGTTAGGTATCGATGCGGATAACATTTTTCCGCCATCAACCATCCCCGTAAGCTTTCTTGTGAATCCTGTCCTCCTGTCCTCCTGTCAAAAAAACTCATATTCCGAACGAGAGCCCACACATTGCTGTCGAAAGTAAGCATGACCAAGTTTGCCACCCATCACCTGTTGCCGCTTCTGTTTTTCGCCCTGCTGCTGATCGGTTGCGAGTCGGTTTCCTCCACCTCTCAGTTTTACCGCCCGTCCACCGCACGGGTGTTTCCTCCCAAACCGAAGGAATACAGTGTTCCCATCTTCTCGAAACCGCCCGATCGCCCTTACACAGTGATCGGCAGGCTCTCCTTCACCGCGAATGCCCGTTACAGCTTCATGATCCGCGCGATTCAATACAACACGCGCCTTCATGGCGGAGACGCCGCCATCATGCTCCACGAGGACACTGAGCGACGTCCATATAACTACTATGTGCCGGGCTACACGTCCTATTTTCCTGTGACAACTTACAGTGCCGGAGTCGCAAATACAAAGTATTGCGGACCAAGCAGTCCAGGCTCCCGCTCGGAATATGGCACCAGTACGTCCACGACATACATTCCCGTCTTCAATCCAGGCTACATGAGCGTCGGAATGCTCACCCTGCATTCGATCGATGCCTCGATCATCCGCTACAAATAGTCAACGCAGGAAATCTTCGCCTCGCTAAAACCCGCTTGCCAAGCGAACTTGGAGGCAGCGATGCAACAGTTGATCAACCAGACGGGCGGAGTTCTGCCAGTTGCTGCGACGGGTGTGCCACCAATGTTTTCTTTGTTGGCGTTCATGCTCGTCGGCGTCGTCTTGGCCTCGCTGGTTCTTCTCAAACTTCGCCAGTCGCTCCTCGTCGCCTACTTTCTCTGCGGATTGGCAATCGCAAATAGCGGTCTGCTTGAGAGGGTAGCAGGGCCTGAGGCAAGGGAGGCGATTGCTTCGATGTCAGATGTCGGAGTCATGCTCCTGCTGTTTGTGCTTGGAATGGAATTTTCCCTCGGCGAGCTGCGGCATCTCCGCCGCTTTGCTTTTGTCGGTGGCTCTGTGCAGGTGGGGGTGACCATGCTCGGGGCGGGACTGACTGCCAGATTGTTGTTTGGCCTCGACTGGCCACTCGTCGCAGTCGTCTCCGTGGCATGCGCGCTGAGTTCCACAGCGATCAGTGTGAAACTCTATCATGATCTCGGCATCTCAGCGAGTTCCGGCGCACGCCTCGCGCTCGGTATCGCGATTTTTCAGGATATTTTCATTATCGTATTTCTTGTTCTCATGCCCGCCCTCTTCGTCACGGCCGAAAATGGAGGATCTGTTGCGCCCTTGCTCGCAGTGACTCTTGGAAAAGGCGTGGCATTCGTGGTGATCGCTGTGGCTCTTGCTCGATACGTGATCCCGCGCTTGCTCAAAGCCGTTGCAGACACTAGGAGCCAAGAACTTTTTACTTTAACAGTGGCGGGGCTTTGTGTGGGAGTAGCATTCCTTGCAGCAATTATGGACCTGAGCCTCGTTCTGGGGGCCTTCGTCGCAGGCTTGGCCGTCAGCGAATGCATCTACAAGCACCGCATTCTCTCGGACATCGCTCCGATTAAAGATTTGTTTCTGACAATTTTCTTCGTCTCGGTCGGTCTTGGCATCGACCTGCGCGAAGCCATTGCATCGTGGCAGATCATTTTAACGCTCACCGCAGCCATCATTCTTGGAAAAACACTCTTGGTCGGCATCATTGCACGCGTCATGGGACTAAGCTGGCGCGCGGCCGCGTTTGCCGCCATCGGACTCGGCAGCGCTGGGGAATTCTCCCTCGTACTCCTCACAAAAACCTCCGACCTCACCGCATGGCCCAGTGTCGTAAGCGACTCACTCATGGCCGCGATGGCGCTATCCATGGCCATGGTGCCAGTGCTCATGCGCTTTGCCCAACCTCTTGGAAACTGGCTGCACAGGCACTCCGGGAAACTCGGCTGGCACCCTCCGGCCACGTTGCCCCCGGCCCAGCGTGTGCGCGGGCTCACCGATCACGCCATCATCTGCGGCTATGGCCCGATCGGACGTAGTCTTGCCTCCTCCTTGGCCAATGAGGGAATTCCCTCCCTCGTCATTGATCTGAACGCCCAAGCGATTCACGAGCTTCACAGCAACGGGCTGGCGGCGTTGTTTGCAGATGCTCGGCAACCGGAAGTCTGGGACCTCTGCAGCATACCGCAGGCGCGACTTGTCGCCTTCACCTTCCCTGCCACTCCCGATATAGCAGGAGCCATCCAATTCGTACGCGAAAGAAACCCCTCCATCACGATCCTCGCCCGCACGAAATTCAGCGCAGAAGCCGAGAAACTTCGAGCCGCCGGCGTGGAT
>VFJO01000266.1 GCA_009886045.1 Verrucomicrobiota bacterium | reverse complement strand
GCCGCTACAGATACCGGCCACCAGTTACCCGTCACGCCGTAGTCCCACAGGGGAATGCGGACCCGTCACGCCGTAGTCGCGTAGCGCGTAGGCGGACCAACGTCACGCCGTAGTCGCGTAGCGCGTAGGCGGATCATCTTGTCTAAAAGAATTTAACCACGGAGGACACGGGGAGCACGGAGATAAAAAAATGCAAAAGGTGGCTTTCGGCTTTCAAGTCTGTGGTTTTCAGTTTTCCCTGTCCTTCCCTCGCCTCGGCGGTCACAGACCGCCGCTACAGATACCGGCCACCAGTTACCCGTCACGCCTAGTCCAAAATTTGGGTCCTCACGGAGGATGACCCTCCAAGGGAAATGGACTTCAAACTTGACAGCGAAGTAGCATTGACCACAAGTTGATATCATTATGCGAACGCAGATTCATTTGCCAGAGCCCTTGCTTCATCGCCTCAAGAGAATCGCTGAGGAGCGTGACTGGTCCCTTGCGGAACTCGTTCGCCGTGGGATGGAATCCTACGCCGGAACATTTCCAGAGTCTTCTTCCAAGGAGTGGAGCTTTCCCGTTTTGCGACGGAGTGGCGGGCATTTGAGGGATATTTCCGAGTGCCAAGAGGAATCGATGGCTATTGAGGATCGTTTTCTAATTTCCAAGGATGCTCAGCGCTGATACGAATTTGTTCATTCACGCAGCGGATCCGGATTCCGACCATCACGATGCGGCAAACAGGTTTTTTGCTGAGGCAGGTTCGAATGGCGAAGAGTTTGTGATCTGCGAACTGGTTTTGGTGGAAATTTATATCTTGTTCGTAATCCAACGGTTTTTAAAAAACCATATACCGCACTCGAGGCCGCTGAATTTTGCCGAGCTTTAAAATCCAATCCAGCATGGAGGTGCATAGATTATGATTCAGCTGGTTCCACAAGACTCTGGGAATGTGTTTCTAAGGAAAATGCTGGATATCGCCATATCATTGCTGCCCGCCTGGCTTTGACCTTAAGACACCATGGGGTCGCTCGCTTTGCGACCGTGAATACCAAGCATTTCAAAAATTTTGGCTTTCAAGAGATTTGGAACCCTTTAGCCGGAATTCAACAGAATTAACCATCGCGAACACAAGTAAGCACCGAGGCAGGTGCGAGGACAAATAAGTCAGAGGTCGCTGACTTGGAGATATTTAAGTCTTCATAGAGGAGGCCCCTCCAAGCGAATTGGGCTGCCCTCGGCAGTCTTTCTCCGCTCTGGGTCTGTGAATTTGGTCAATTTTGTCTAAAAACCCCTCCTGTTTCTCCTGCAAATCCTGTAATCCTGTCTAAAAATTCTATCTGACTTTCCGGATTCACCCGCAAAATACAGATTGACGATTCAACTTTCAATCTGCATAATCGAGCCATGATTCGAAGAAATCTTGAAAGCACTCTACGTCGGTTAGCGGCCTCATTTCCGATTGTAGCGGTGACGGGTGCTCGTCAAGCCGGCAAGACAACTCTGGTGAAGTCGGTTTTCAGCGAGCATACTTATGTCACTCTGGAGGACCCTCAGGAGAGGGCTTTTGCCGAGGAAGATCCCAAAGGATTTCTTTCCCGATTTTCCGCAGGGGCCATTTTCGATGAGGCGCAGCGGTGGCCGGATTTGTTTTCCCATCTGCAAACATTGGTGGATGCGGATCGGCGGGCGGGCCGTTTTATTTTGACGGGATCACAGCATTTCGGACTCATGGCGGGCATTTCGCAATCCCTTGCTGGAAGAGTTGGGATGACTCGGCTTTTGCCGCTCTCTCTTTCTGAAGTGCCGACAACCATGCTCCAGCCGCGGGATGCCATGCTTTTGCGGGGCGGCTACCCAGGGCTTTATGAGACACCTGTGGAAATTACAGATTGGATGTCAAGCTATGTCGCAACTTATGCGGAGCGGGATGTCAGGCAGATTTTAGATGTCAAAGATCTGGCTGTTTTTCAGAAGTTTTTGAAGCTTTGCGCGGGTCGAACCGGACAAGTCTTAAATTTAAGCACGCTTGCGGGCGAGGTGGGTATTTCGCACACCACGGCACGGTCTTGGATTTCCGTTTTAGAGTCCAGTGACTTGATCCATCTCTTGCCGCCTTACCATCAGAATTTTGGCAAGCGAGTGATCAAAAGTCCCAAGCTGTATTTCCATGACGTGGGATTGGCCTGCTGGCTTTTGGGGATACGCTCTGCCGAAATTCTGGAAACGCACCCCGCGCGTGGATCGTTGTTTGAAACCCTTATCGTGGGCGAGTTTCTTAAAGCCCGCTTCAACGCGGGGCAACCGGCAGACTTGTATTTTTGGAGGGATGCCTCTGGTCGAGAAGCCGATCTCGTCTATGAAACGCCCAACGGTCTCCAATCGGTGGAAATCAAATCCGGCCAAACGGTGACCTCGGACTACATTGCGGCAACCCATCGCGCGGCTTTGCCGGCCTCATCATCTGCCTTGCCACCCCTCTTGATTTACGGCGGCGCGGAAAGTTATGAGCGAAGTGGAATTCGCGTCGTAAGTTGGACGGGCTTGCAGGAGTTTTTAGGGTGAAACTTTTCCCCTCGCCAGCGGATCTGAGCCGAAAATCCTCTTCAACGATTTTTTCTCTCTTAAATTAGAGAATCCCAATTTTTCAACGCCAAATTCCGTCAATTTTGCCTAAAAGCTCTCCTGTTAATCCTGCAAATCCTGTCATCCTGTCTAAAAAATGTTCGACTTCCTCATTATAGGCGCCGGGTTTTCCGGCTTAACCATGGCCGAGCGGCTCACAACTCAACTGGGCAAGCGTTGTCTGGTGGTGGACAAGCGTAACCACATCGGCGGCAATGCTTATGATCACTATGATTCGCATGGCGTGCTCATCCACACCTACGGACCGCATTACTTCCGGACGAATTCTCCGAGGATTCGCGAATACCTCTCGCAGTTCACGGAATGGCATGCGGTGGACTACAAAATCCTCTCACATACCGATGGCAGGTATTGGAGTTTTCCCATCAATCTGAATACCTTCGAGCAACTCATCGGCCGTGCGTCGACGACCGAAGAGATGGAAGCCTGGCTTGAGGAGAAGCGGGTTGCGATAGAAAATCCCGCGAACTCCGAGGAGGTCATCATTTCGCAGGTGGGCTGGGAGCTTTACGAGAAGTTTTTCAAAGGCTACACGCTCAAGCAATGGCGGAGACATCCGAGAGAGTTGGATGCCAGCGTGTGCGGGCGAATCCCGCTTCGCACGAACCGCGACGATCGCTATCTGAGCGACGAGTTTCAAGCTCTTCCCAAGCAGGGCTATACAAAGCTCTTCGAAAACATGATCCACGCCTGCGGTGACAAGCTAGAGATTCGCTTGAATACTTCCTACCGTGATATTCTTCCGCAGGTAAAGTTTAAGCATCTCGTCTTTACCGGGCCGATTGATGAATTCTTCGACTTCCAACTCGGCCGCCTGCCTTACCGATCGCTCCGCTTCGAGGCGGAATCCTTCACGCCCGAAGCGTTGGCTTCAAGGGCCCCTCAGCCATCGCAAGCAGCTTTTCCTGTTCCTCCTCAACATTACCAACCGGCGATGCAGGTGAATTATCCCGGTGAGGAGCCATTTACTCGGATTGTCGAGGTCAAGCACGCAACAGGGCAGAATTGCCCAAACACCACGATCGTTCGCGAATACCCAGATGACTTCGGCCCCGGTAAGGAGCCCTACTATCCGATACCTGCGCCGGATTCCTCGGCTCTCTACAAAAAATACAAGGAACTAGCCGACGAAGCCGCCCGATCGCCAGCGCCCCACCTCCCGACCGACTGCGGCTGCACAGGCATTTCCTTCATTGGCCGCTTGGCCACCTACCGATACTACAATATGGATCAAGTCGTCGGCATGGCGCTGAAGGAGTTTGAGGATGTGAGGAAAGATACCGAATTGCTGAAACCAAGTGCAAAATAATTGACCACAGAGCACACAGAGCACACAAAGCACACAGAGAAAACGGAGCACACAGAGAAAACGGAGAGGTAAAAAATGGCAAGAGAATCCTAATTTTTCTCACCCAATTTTGCTAATTTTGTTAATTGACTCGCTCATCTCGCCCTACGGGCTGCCTGCGGCAGTCTTTTTCCGCTTCGCTCCGATTCTGTCTAAAAAATGTTAAAACAACTCAAGCAATCTCTCCGCAATATAGGCGTGTGGTTCTTTCGTTTGATCGGTTCCGAGATTCGCGATTGCCGAACGGGTAAGCCGCTGGGGCGCGGTCTTATTTTTTACTGGGGAGGGCGGGTTCATTTGCTGGGCTGCAATTGTGCCGTGGTGCCGCTCCCTTTGCCTGAGCCGCGTGTGACCTACTGGAAACAGTCCATCGGCTTCACCGCCCATCCGGAGGTGGATTTTCCGCGTCTGAGCCCCCAAGTTAGCTCGCCAAGCGCCCAAGACTTAACGAAAGTCCTCCTCGTACTGCTCGATCATCGCGACCCGGCATCCATCGAAAAAACGATATCTCTTTGGGAAAAAGCAGGATTCGAGAAGGAACGCATCTTGTTGGCTTACGGGGGAGGCCCAGAGGCATTTGAAAAAATTGCCCATGACAAAAAATTTCTCCTCAACGAGTTAAGACATCGCACATCAGATCACCAACGTGAAAAACAAAGCTATCGTGAAATTTTTACCCGAGTGTCGGATTGGCTCACCGCGACTTCTTTTACGCATGTTCTCTTTCACGAATACGACCATGTGCCTCTGATTCCGGACTTGGCGGCACGCTTGGCACGATGCATGGCTGAGGAACAAGCGGACGTTTTGGCCTATCACCTAGGTCGGGTGGATGCTTCAACGAATGCTCATTGGCTTGCGATGGTCAGTGATACCTACAAACAGCCCGTGGCTCTTTCCATGATCGGAACTGGACACTTTTGGACTCGAGAGGCCTGGGAGGCTGTTTCGCGTGATCACTCAATTGCGGATAGCTATCTTGAGCTAGATCTTCCCACAACGGCCCATCGCTTGGGCTACCGGCTTCGCGAAATCCGCTCGCAGAGCGAATTTGTTAGCAATTTAGAAAAAAAACGACTCTCTCCAGAGGCCGCAGTGGCAGCGGGGGCTTGGACGCTCCACCCCGTAAAAAATTCGCAGATTTTTGACATTGTCGAGCAGCACATAAAAATGCAGTCTTCCGCCTCCACGCGTGAATAATTATCTTTCACAGATTCGCTCCCATGCCTCCGACCGCCAGCTCATCGCGCTCGGGCTAGCTTGGGTGGTGCCATTTTTGCTTTTTGCATTTATCCCTTACTCGCAGGGCTATGGAGAATTCAACGAGTCTGCATTCAAGCAATTTTTGAACATCTCCATGGGCAGTCCCGATTGGCAGCATTGTCTCATTGTTTTGCCTGCCGCTCTGGCCATCTTTGTTCATGCCATCCGGCAAAATCCCCTACCAACCCCATCATCCTCCTGGCTGGGCATGGTTTTTGTGATTTTAGCCTTTGCATTGTTTTGGGTAGGCCTCCGCATGGGTACTCACTACATCGGGTTCTTTGCTTTTCAAAGCATGGTTGCGGGGTCGATCTGGTTCCTTTTCGGAGGACGAACCCTTTTATTTTTTGGCTTCCCGCTGATTTTCCTCGTCTTTGCCTGGCCAGTCCCGTTTCTCGACAACTACATCGCGTTTCCCCTCCGCGTGATGATGTCGCATGCGGCGGTTTTTTCGCTGGACTTCATTGGCATTGATGTCGTTCGCAATGGTACGGGCATTCTTTCGGCGCCTGAGCCGCTGTTGGGGATTCCAGCCGGGAAAAAATTTGCGGTGGATGTGGCGGATCCATGTTCCGGCATTCGGTCGCTTTTTGCTCTCATGATGGCGAGCGCGCTGTATGGGCATTTCAAACTCAAGACATGGTGGCAGAAGTGGGTTCTTTTCCTTTGCTCGGCACCGCTGGCGATCACGGGGAATCTGGCCCGCATCCTCATGCTTACGATCGGCACCATTGTTTTCGGTTCAGAATTTGCGATTGGAAAAAACGCGCTCACAGAGCCTTCTTGGTTCCACCTCATCGCGGGATATCTTGTCTTTATTGTGGCGATCGCGGGCATGATCGGCATCAGCCACCTTCTCCTTGATTTTTCCGCCGTGCGCGCTCGCCTCACCCAGTCTGTGAAATCGCTGCGCGGCCTCAAGCCGACCTCATCTGGCCAAAGCCCGCCTCCGCCACCGGGACCGCATCGGCAAAAAAAAGAGGACGAATATTGAAGCCCTTCAACTCCCGATCTCAAAAAACAACCCAAAAAAGACTGCCCAGCCCGGCAGTCTTTTTTTTGCTTCCCACTCTTCGGGTCGCAATCGTTTGCGCCCTCAATTTCCTTCTCTGCACGCTGGGCAGTGCATAGGATACGTCACTGTGCCGATCCCGCCTGACACAATTATTCGAAATTACGAACCGCGCGATCGTGCCGCGGTGCGGCGGCTTTGTTGTGAAACGGGTTTTCTCGGCAAGCCGATCGATCCGGTTTTTTCGGACAGGGAACTCTTCGCCGATTATCTCACAGCCTACTACACCGACGTGGAAGCTGAGGCCGCATTCGTGCTGGAACAGAGCGGCGTAGTCAAAGGCTACCTCCTTGGCTCTCGGCGCCAGCTACGCCAACAATGGTACGGATTTTTTCAAAACCTCCGCCTTTTTGGCATCGGTATGCTTCGCTACCGTCAATATAACGAAGCCACTCGCGGGTTCATCCAATGGATTCTCAAAAATTCCTGGCGTGAAGTGCCGGCCGTTCCCCGCCGCACGGCCCATTTTCATTTCAATGTGCTACCCGAGGCGCAAAAACTCGCTACCACCCAAGCGATGGCCCAGATGTATTTCGACTTTCTGCGCACACACGGCGAGAAGGAGGTCTTCGGCCAAGTCGTGACCTTCGAATCCCGGCGCGGCGCAAAGCTCTTCGAGCGTTTAGGATTCCGCGTCCTGGAAAAACGAGAAATCACCAAATACCGGGGCAAGCACCACGAGCCAGTATATCTCACTACGGTCATCAAAAGCCTCGCCACCCCAGATTCGCGGCAGATCGCAGGCCGATAGAAAATTATGTTTTCATTCCCTCTTGCGAGTGGTCTGCTGTGCCTCTGAGCATGAGCACAAAACGATTTGAAAATCAGGTCGCCGTCGTCACTGGCGCGGGACGCGGCATCGGTGAGGCCATCGCAAAATACTTCGCCGCCGAAGGCGCAAGAATTGCAGTCGTCAGCCGTACCGAATCCAACTCGGCCCGCACGGCCGATGCCATCAACGCCGCCACTCCCGGTGCAGCCAGACCCTATGCGGTAGATGTCGCCGACTTTGACGCCGTGCAGAAAGCAGGGGCGCAAATTCTCACCGACTTTGGCCGTTGTGATATTTTGGTGAACAATGCCGGCATCACCCGCGACACACTTGCCATGCGGATGTCGAGCGATGACTGGGATGTCGTCCTCCAGACAAATCTCAAAGGCGCCTTCAATTTCACCCGTGCTGTCCTGCGCACCATGGTCAAACAACGCTCCGGTCGCATCATCAATATTAGCTCCGTGAGCGGACTCATGGGCCTCGCCGGCCAGGCAAACTACGCTGCCAGCAAGGCCGGGCTCATTGGCATGAGCAAAAGTATCGCCCGCGAAATCGCCAGTCGTGGCATCACCGTCAATGTGGTCGCCCCTGGCTTCATCGAGACCGATATGACGTCCGTCCTGAACGAGGAAGTTCGCAAGGGCGCTCTTTCGCAGATTCCAGTGGCCCGATTCGGAGCGACACAGGATATCGCCGCCGCAGTGAGCTTTCTCGCCAGCGCCGAGGCCTCCTACATCACCGGACAAGTGCTCGCTGTGGATGGCGGTATGAGCATGTAACCGAGACTCCCACACGATGACCATTTACTTCCTACGACACGCCGAGGCCGAAGATCTGGTTGACTCGGATTTCGATAGAAAACTCACGCCGCGTGGCTTGGAGCAGGCCGCCAAAGTCGGAAAGTTCTGCGCCAGCCAAGGTCTCACGCCAAGCGTCATTCTCAGCAGTCCCGTGACCCGCGCCCGGCAAACAGCCGAGATCGTCGCCAAGGCGCTCGGCCTCGAGATCACTGTGGAGGGTTGGCTGGCCTGTGGAATGGAGTCCACCACGCTCCTCGCCCGTCTCGCGCCGCACACAGGCTGCCACTCGGTCCTGATCGTTGGCCACGAGCCCGATTTCAGCACGTGCATCGGGGATCTCCTAGGTACAAACGAACCTTGTGCGATTCTGGTTAAAAAAGCCTCGCTCACGGCCATCGAGGTCGTGTGGCTCGAACCCGCCGGCGGCCAGCTCGAATTCTCGATTCCCTGCCGGCTAATGTAAAAAAATCTACTTTCATGAAAGCCCTGTTCCTCACCAACGAATACCCTCCCCACATCTACGGCGGGGCAGGTGTCCATGTCGAATACCTGACTCGTGAACTCTCCAAGCTCATGCCAGTGGAGGTGCGCTGCTTTGGTGACCAAGACACAACATCCGACCAACTCACGGCTCGCGGCTTCGGCTTCGATCCGACTGGCTGGACATCGCCCAAGCCCCTCCAATCCGTCTTTGGCGCGCTCCAGCGCAACCTTGATTTCAATACGACCAACATAGACGCCGGGGTCGTGCACTGTCACACATGGTACGCCCACTTCGGCGGCATCCTTGCGAAACTCAATTACGGCATTCCGCTCGTCATCACAGTCCACTCGCTAGAGCCCCTCCGGCCCTGGAAACGCGAGCAACTCGGCGGCGGCTACGATTTCACCTGCTGGCTCGAACGCACCACCCTCGAAATGGCCGACGCTGTCATCGCCGTCTCCCAAGGCACCCGCCACGACATAGAAAAACTTTTCCACATAGACCCGTCGCGCCTCCACACGATCTACAACGGCATTGACCCCACCGAATACCGATCGGTCACCACCTCCGCCACGCTCGCGAGTTTCGGCATAGACCCAGCCAAACCCTACGCCCTCTTCCTAGGCCGCATAACCCGCCAGAAGGGGATCATCCACCTCGTTAATGCCATCAAGCACCTCGACCCCGGCTTTCAAGTCGTGCTCTGCGCCGGAGCGCCCGACACACCCGAGATCGCGGCCGAAATGAAAACCGCCGTCACCGCGGCCCAGAGCCTCCGCGAGGGTATCATCTGGATCGACGAGATGCTCGATAACAAATCCAAGATTGAACTCTACAGCCACGCCGGCGTCTTCGTCTGCCCCTCGATCTACGAGCCCTTTGGCATCATCAACCTCGAGGCCATGGCCTGCGGATGCGCGGTCGTGGCCAGCGCCGTCGGCGGCATCCCGGAAGTCGTCGTCCACGGCGAAACGGGCTACCTCATCCCCGTTGAGCAGATGTCCGAAAGTCCCTTCGAACCCGTGAATGCGGAAAAATTCTCCCGCGATCTGGCCACTCACATCAACGAAATCATGGCCGACCCCGCGAAGCAAAAAGCCTTCGGCAATAGCGGCCGCCAGCGCGCCATCGACACCTTCTCTTGGACATCCATCGCCAAACAAACCAAGGCCCTCTACGAAACGCTGGCGAGATAGCTTCGAGACCTCGCAGAGTCCAAACTCAGGGAATCACCGCGCGATAAAAAGCCTTGCTGGCCGGGGGACTCGCGTCGGTGAGCGTGCCGTCCGTCTCTCCTGTAGAAATGACCTCCCACGCGGCTCCCACCAAATCACTGCACCGCTCGATACTCACGGGTGTAGCGGCCGGCGAGGTGCTCCAATTGATACGAAATCCCTGCTCCACTCGCTCGAAAGACGTCACGCTCACACTCACTCGCTCGACTTTGCCAACAAAGATAAAAGTCAGAGTTGTCTCTGTCGCTTGAACCACAGGCAGTTCGGAAAAAACTCCGCCATAGTTACGCGTCGGTACGCTCGCAATAAGATCTAAAACCGCCAATCCCGAATTCCCCACCACGCGACCAAACACGGCATAGTTTGAGTCGAGTCCGGGATTGTCGGCACAATTAAAAAACCGTAACTGCTCAGGTAGCCCTCGTCACCATTTTTTCTAAAAAAAACCGGATATTTTTAGCTGGACTCACTTTGAGAAAGGCTCTATTTTTG
>VFJO01000031.1 GCA_009886045.1 Verrucomicrobiota bacterium | reverse complement strand
GGAGCGATGAGGTCGAGCATGGAAGTAAATTGACTGAAGACGAGCGTGCGGTGCCCTCCGTCTACCGCCTCGCCAAGGAGCTCCAGGAGGGCATCGAGTTTAGCGGATGGAGCCTTGGATTTGTCGCTTAAGAGTCGCAGGTCGCAACACGCCTGTCGCAGACGCAAGAGAGCTGTAAGCACCTTCATGCGGGCAGCGCCTCCGGACTCGCGCATCGCATCGACCTCCGCACGCGCTGCGATTTGAAGCTGTGTGTAGGCCGTTTTTTGCTCCGGGGTGAGTTCCACCTGTACGACTTGCTCGATCTTCGGGGGGAGTTCCTTAAGGATTTCCGATTTGGTGCGGCGGAGTATCCAAGGTTTCACTCGCCGCTGCAATCTTGGCCAAACGGATGCCGACTCGCCTGAGGCCAGAGGCTTCTCATAGCGCTCTTGAAAATCCTTTCGGGTTCCTAGGTAGCCGGGCAGGAGGAAGTCAAAGAGGGACCAGAGGTCGCGGATCGAGTTCTCAAGCGGGGTGCCAGTGAGGATGAAGCGGGCTTTCGAGCGAATTGTCGAGGCGGCCTTGGCATTTTGGCTGTCAGGGTTTTTGATGTGTTGGGCCTCATCGAGTGTCGCGGTGGAAAAGATGAAGGGCTTGTAGTACTCCGCATCGCGCCGGAGAAGAGCGTAACTGGTAATGATCAAATCATGGGTTGGGATTCCGGAGAATTGGTCTGCGCGTCCGGAGCCCTCGAGCGAGAGCACACGGAGGTGTGGGCAGAAGGATGCTGCTTCCCGGCTCCAATTCCAGACGAGTGAGGAGGGGCAGACGATGAGGTGTGGGCCCGGTACGGCTTCCATCATTGCGAGAGCCTGCACGGTTTTACCCAAGCCCATTTCGTCTGCAAGCAAGCCTGCGGAGGAGCCGTGGGCATTATTTAAAAGCCAGAGCGCACCTTCGATCTGATACGGCCTCAACCGATCCTTGAGCGGGCCGAGAGACTTTGCTTGGGGAAGAGGCAAGGTTGGGGGGGGCTTGGCGGTCCACTGAGCTATGCTCGATTCGATGTATCCACGCTGGGATTTGTGGAGCTTGTAGGCTCCCCGCTCTTGTGAGGGGTCGCAGTCACGGAGGACTTCCTCTAAGTCGTTGGCAAGATAGGCATCGGGAATGGCGATGCGGCCATCAGCCAAGCGGAGTTGGGGCTTGCCGCTTTGGAGGAGGCGTTGCAAATCCTGTCCGCTAAGAACCGCGTTCTTTCCTGCGGTGAAGTGGACATGAAAATCCAGCCACCCATCGCTGCGTTCTTTGATTGCGAAGCAGGGTTCGAAGCGGACGATGTCCTTGGTCACATGCTGGAAGCGCTCGCCTTCATGGATCGTCCATTCTTTTTTGAGTCGAGGCAACTCGGAGGCAAAAAAACGTACAATCGCATCCTCGCCGCGCAGCACGGCTTTTCCTGCTTCATTTTCGAATCCGCAGGAAACGAGTTTCGCCAGGGCGCTGGCCTCCAAAGTGGGGTTCTGAATGCCAGACCGCGTGTAGTGAAAGGAAATCTCGGCGTCGAGGTGGCGCAGAGATCCTTCGAGTCGGAGTTCCACGCGTGGGGTTTCGGAAGTGGTTTCGGATTTTTGCGTGGCCTTGAGATTTGTTGGAGCTGGTGGGGCGTGACGCGGAGCCGGAGAAAGGAATTCCAAAGCTACGGCGATCGAGTGGGCGCACATGAGTTCGCGCTGACGGGAGTCCCGACACGAGCAGAGATTCTCGATATCCACCGGATTCCGGATTTTCAATCCCGCCAAAAATTGGCGCCCGCCGTCGTTGAGTCGTCCTTTAAGAACTGGGGGTTCGTAGTGGGTGTCATGGATACGGCCGGCATCGCGGATCGATCGCGCCTCTTTAAAAACTGGCCAGCCTGCAAGCGAGATGAGGAATTTTTCTGTGATTTCCATGGGATTCGCGTCGCATGGTAATAGTCGGCCCTGCTGCAGCATGAAATGAGAAACTCCCTATCCTTGACACATAGCGTGCAGGAAGTTCTAGATTGACGAGATGAATCCCATCCTTGTTGCTCTCTCATTAAGTCTCATGGTTCTTGCATCATGCACAACGATTCAAAATCGTAGAGACCTTTACTTTCCGCAAATCGTGAACGGTCCCTACACCCGGATGCTTAAGGATGGAAGTTGGCGCAAAAATAAGTCAGCCGATGACAGCAAATCGTCCCAATCCGTTGTCAGTGGCTCCAGCTCGAGAGATTCCAAGAGCGTGAAGCCACTATTAGCCGAGTAGCTCTATTGTTCCTGCTCCATTGCCGGTGACTTTGCCGGACCTGGTGACAGCGCAGGCTTGGGGCTTGTGATTTGATCAAGAACATCAGCAAGGGACGGATCGACGGTGAGAATCGCGTCGCGCATGGCTTTCTGGAAGTTTTTCCCCGCCTCGCGCCGAGCCTCTGGTGTTTGAGCGGATTTCATTGCGGCTTCGGCGGATTGGACGGCAGGAGCCTGTTTCGCAATCTTGCGGGCGGCTTCAAGGCGGTCACGCTCGGCGGGTGGAACCTTCTGGATGGCCGGCTCAGCTCCCCCTTCAGGACGAGACTTTTTCTCCTTGTTTTTCGAATCGCTTGAATGGGTTTTCATGCGATCCGCAATCTGTGTTGCAAGGGTTGGATCTTTTTCTGCAATGGATTGCCGTACGGCATCGCGCAATTCTTTTGAGGCGGCTTCCACTTTTCGGTGGAGAGCCTGAATTGTAGGATCCTGCATGGCCTCCTCGCGAGCCTCTTTGAAGCGTTTGCGGACGTCCTCTGGCAGGCCCTCGATGAAGTCACGTTGCTGTTTCCAGTCTGCGGACTTTGTCTTATCGGGCTCTTTTCCGCTAGGTGGGGGGGGTGGGGGTTGTTGAGCAGTTGCTAGGATCGAGGATCCGCACAGAACTGCGATCGTGAGAAGTGATGGGATGTGTTTCATATCTTCAATGACTGAAACCCACAGTTCTGAAAAAAGTCGCGGGAATTATTTGGTGGGGATGTTTTCTTTTTGAAGGATGGGAAGGTGTATGATGAAGGTGGCCCCAGCTCCCGGCGTGCTGCGGAGCGAAATCTCCCCCCCGTGAGCGAGAACGATGTTTTTAACAATGGAGAGGCCGAGTCCGGTGCCTCCCGCATCCCTCGCGCGGTGTTTGTGGACGCGATAGAAGCGTTCGAAGATGTGGGCCTGATCCTCGAGAGGTATGCCTGTGCCGTTGTCAGCAATCGCTATTTCCACCCGGTCCGCATCAAGGCGGGCTTTGAGCGAGATCTGAGGGGTATTGGTTTCACTGTGGCGGATGGCATTGGTGAGGAGGTTCCAGTAAACTTGTTCGATCCGTTGCTCATCGGCTTCTGCAAAGACCGATTCATCCGACCAGGCCATGTTGAATACGGCATTTTTCGTTGCGCCGCCCTTCTCAAGATTTTCAATGACGCGCTCGGCGAGCTTGTGGAGATTTACTTTGGAAAAATGGAGCCTCCGATTTTTGCTCTCCATGCTGGAAATGCTGAGCAAATCCTCAAGCAACAAGGAAAGCCGCTGCACATTTCGGTGGATGGCACGGAGGGACATGTTTGTCATTTCCGGGTCCTCCGTGGCTCCGTCCAAAAGAGTTTCCACATAGCCATTGATCACAGAGACTGGAGTGCGGAATTCGTGAGAAACATTTGCCACGAATTCCTTGCGTGCAGATTCCAGCGCCCGAATAGCCGAGACTTCCTGAAAAACAAGAAGTGCGGCCTGAGGCGGTTCTTCCGTAGTTTTTGACATCGGCGAGATGTGAATATCGAAATGCCGATGGCTCATCGACCCCCCCGGCTGCGGAAATTCAAAGACCAACGCCAGATCGTGTTTGCCTCCGTCCAGAAGAGTCGCAGTGACCGCTTGCTCGATTTCATGACGCCGGAAGACCTCAAGCACGGAGCGCCCTACGGGCGATTTGGCTGCGGGAAAGAAAGAATGGAGAGACTCGTTGACGAGAGTGATTCTTCTGCCTCGGCCGGCAATCGCAATGCCTTCTTTCATGCCTGAGAGAATCCCACGCAGGCTCAGACCACCTTCGATCATTTGCTCATCCAGTTGTTGGAGCCGCTCGGCGATCTTCCGGATTTCTCGAGCGGTCCTCTGGTAGACCGCACTCTCTCGGTCAATCGGAGAAAGGCGAAAACTTCCGTTCGCAAGCAATTCGATGTCTTTACGAATTAGGCTGAGGGGGCGAATGAAACGGCTATAAACGAGCCATACAACAATAAACAGGGCTGCCAGAAGCAGCGGCAATTCCACCCAGCTCAAGATGTAGGAGCTAAGTTGAAGCGGTAGCCTAGGCCTCGGACGGTTTCCACTTTCACGGAATGATCCCCGAGTTTTTCACGTAAACGACGCATGTGGGTGTCCACTGTACGGGTGTCAGCGCCGTTGGAGTATCCCCAGACGTTGGTCAAAAGGGCTTCTCGCGTGAGAGTGCGGCCACGGTTGTTGACTAGGGAGAGGAGCAACTTGAACTCGATGGTTGTGAGGTCAAGGCGTTGCCCGCCTGCCGATGCCTTGAGCTCAGCTTTATCGATCAAGAGATCTTCGACTTCCAACAGGTTGACCTCGTCTGCCGCATTCCGGAGGCGACGCAGGAGACCTTGAACGCGGAGGACGACTTCCTTTGGGCTGAATGGCTTGGTGACATAGTCATCGGCTCCGATTTCAAGACCCTTTACACGATCCTTCACCTCGCTGCGGGCGGTCAGCATGAGGACTGGGATCATGGAGGTTTCTCGATCAGCCTTCAGTGCGCGGCAGACTTCTATACCGGTCATTCCGGGAAGCATGAGGTCAAGAATCACGGCGTCCGGTCTGTTTGCACGCGCGGCAGCTAGCCCTGCATCGCCTGAGTTCATGACGTCCACTTTGAAGCCCGCTTTTTTAAAGTGGTAACGAAGAAGGTCCACGACATCACTTTCATCCTCCACCAAAAGAACAGTATCTTGCATAGCATCTTGATAGCCAAAGGTCGGACGGGCTGCAAGCGGTCAAATGTTTAAAAAAAGATCAGGTCACCGCTTGGTGTTCAGCAAAAACAATTAAAAACTGAACTGCGGTGACCTGAGTTGTTGTCTCAACTGTTATTTTAGACAAACGGATTTGGGGAGCGTTCAAAATTTTTTGTAACTGCTCAGGTAGCCCTCGTCACCATTTTTTCTAAAAAAAACCGGATATTTTTAGCTGGACTCACTTTGAGAAAGGCTCTATTTTTGCATCCATGGCAAGCGGCAT
>VFJO01000234.1 GCA_009886045.1 Verrucomicrobiota bacterium | reverse complement strand
TTCCAAGAGGTTGGGCAAAGCGCATGAGCACTGGCACCATGGCCATGGATAGCGCCATCGCGGCCATGAGTGAGTCGCTCACGACACTGGGCCATGCGGTGAGGTCGGAGGTTTTTGTGAGGAGTACGAGGGAGAATTCTCCCGCGCGAAAAAGTCCACGCTAGGCGGGCCCCTAGTGCTAGAAAAAGCCCCAGCTGCGACAACTAGGGCAGGAATCAGTTTTCTTGAATCTGCCTCGAAACCCCGCCAATATCTCCCGCGATGCAGGAACACCAACCACTCGACCCAGGAGAAGACCCAATCATTTCCCCATTTTCAGATGCGGAGAGCCCTGTTTTGCAGAGGCGGCGGAAGAGTCACCTCGCCCTCTGGGTATCGCTTGGCGCTGTCCTCTGTCTGGTTCTGGCAATCGGTGGACTTTTCCTCAGCCGCTACCTGAACGATCCGCTGCGCACACTGGAGTCATTCCCCGTCGGGAAATATCTGGAGAGCTACAAGGCGCTGGCCGGTTCCAAATTCCAAGGCAATCTCAGGGTGGAGAATGACCTTGGCTGGAAAGAGGGCTCGGGCCGCCTCATGGTCTTTTCACTCCGCGACAATCCCCACCCCATCGTGGTGATGATTCCTCCAAGTCTTGCACAGATTTATTTCACCAAGGGGCAAACCTACGAGGGAGAGCTTGAAGTCAAAGAAGGAGGATTGATTTATGCGAATTCCATTCGGAAAAACTAGCGTCGCTATCATCGTCGCTAGTTCCATTGCCTTGGCGCAGCAACCACCGCAACAGCCTGTACAGGGAGGGACGCAGGAAACTACTGTTCCCTCAAAGCCAGAGAATATCGCCAATGCCTCAAGCTCTCCCTCTCCCACAAAGGGGAATGGAAGCGACATGTCGGCCGCGCTCGACTACCTGATGAACCGCAAACCGCAAGATGGTTCAATGGGCAAGCAGGCATTTGATTCTGGCAAGCGCGGGGAAACCAAGGCCATTGCTGACGACGCGGTTGGCAACAACCGGCACGAAGATGAGGAAATGCGATCCCGTTTCGAGCTCTATCTTGGCATGGCTCCCGTTCCTCAGGAAATCCTCAACGAGTATTTCACCAAGATGAAGCAGGTTTCCACCCTGCTTCGTGGCAAGCAAATCTTTCCAGCTTGGAAACAGCTCAATGAGCTGGCCGACTACACCATGATTGATGCCGGAATCAGCAGGGAGCTTGCTAATCGAGTTGAGTCGATCTGGAACACGGACAAGGCTTCTGCGGGCATTGATCGCAAAAATGAGGCCATCCGAAAGGACGTAAAAACCTCCAACCGGAATGCCGACATGATGTCCGAGCAGATCATGGATGATGTGATTGAGTATCAGAGGAAACTTAATCAGGGGAACAGGCAGAAGCAGCAACAGGGTCAACAGCAACAAGTTAACAAACCCAATGGTGGAGTTCCCCAGATGCCACAGGATGGCGGGAATGCAGCCATGCCGAGCGTGGCTGGTTTGGAAGGAAAGCTTCAACTCACGGAAGAATACCTTCGATCGCTGGAACTCAAAGCCAGGATCAAGCTCAATGAGTTGAAGCAGGAAAAATTGCTGGAACAGGCGAAGGTTAATTTCTCCGAATACATCTCCACGCTCTACAATAGCGGACGCTTAAACCATGTCGTTCTTGCAGCCGATTTTTACCGCAAGATATTTGAGGAAGCGGAATATCCGGTCGATATGGCCAAGCAAGTCAATGCTTCCTTGGAGATCCAGCGGGATGTCCAAAGCGCCATTGAGGTTTTCCGCTACAAGACGGACCGTGGACAGCTTTCGGGAGCCAGTGACAGCCTGCAAGCCGCCTTCACAGCAAATGAACTCAGTGCGGCAGTTCTCGGCCTTGAGCGCCCGTTGAAAGAGAAAGTTGCAGACTTCAACGCCAGCCTTGATCAGATGCGCAACCTCATCGAGGCACGAGATTTTGGAAATTTAGAAATCCTCCTTCAAAAGATGAAGTCATCTGCCACGGACTTCGACACAACGAAACCTATGGCGATTGTCAATGGGGTGAAGCTGGAGAGCAAAATGCGCTTGGGCAAGGCGAAACTGGCCGCGCAACAAGGCAACCTGAAACTGGCAATGGAAGAATTTCAGGCGGCGGCGGAAGCTTGGCCGGGGAATCCCGATTTGCAGGACAAGGCCCTCACTTTCTTCGATACGCAGGACGTGAAATCGCAGGCGTTGGTGGAATTTGACAGATTGGTAGAAGAGCAGTAACTGCTCAGGTAGCCCTCGTCACCATTTTTTCTAAAAAAAACCGGATATTTTTAGCTGGACTCACTTTGAGAAAGGCTCTATTTTTGCATCCATGGCAAGCGGCAT
>VFJO01000001.1 GCA_009886045.1 Verrucomicrobiota bacterium | reverse complement strand
GCGTTTCCGGGCGTCGTCGCCATGATCCCGGGTTCCTATGCTTTCCGGGCTGTCATTGGTTTCCTCGAGATCATCAAAGCCGGGCCGGACGCCCCGATTGCCCTCCTATCCGAAACTCTCGCCCTAAGCGCGACGAGCCTTCTCATGGTGCTGGCGATTGCCGTCGGAGTCGCGGCACCGATGATGATGCGCAAGTCGGAAAAGTCCTTTTAAATGCGTTGACCCACGCGCCCTCCCGACTTACCTCTCGAAATTAAACCCTATGAACACGACCGAAAACCGCAAAGAATCAGACAGCTTAGGGGAAGTCGAAGTCCCCGCCGACAAGCTGTGGGGCGCCCAGACCCAGCGCTCGCTAGAGCACTTCAGCATAGGAAAGGACCTCATCCCCCGCGAGATGATCACAGCCTACGCGACGCTCAAGAAAGGCGCTGCCGCTGCAAACTTCAAAGGCGCACGTATCGATGCCAAGATACACGATCTTATCGTCAAGGTCTGCGACGAGATTCTTGACGGCCAGCACCACGACATGTTCCCACTACACGTCTGGATGACAGGCAGCGGAACGCAGTTCAACATGAACGTGAATGAGGTGATCTCCAATCGGTGTTGCCAACTCGCCGGCACCCCACTCGGCAGCAAGGCCCCGGTTCACCCGAACGACCATGTCAACATGTCGCAGTCGTCGAACGATTCGTTTCCCTCCGCGATGTATATCGCGGCCACGGTCAACGTGACCGCCCGCCTACTGCCTTCGCTCACTGACCTCCGGGATGCCATCTCGGCCAAATCGGAAGAGTGGAAAGCAATCGTCAAAATCGGACGCACCCACATGCAGGACGCCACGCCAATCACGCTCGGCCAGGAATGGTCGGGCTATGCAGGCATGCTGACCGACAACATCCATCGGCTCACGGACGCTCTCAAAGACGTCTATCGTCTCGCTCTTGGCGGAACCGCTGTCGGCACCGGCATCAATGCTGCCCCAGGGTTTGCAGAGGCGGTCGCTGCGGAGATTGCCATGCTCACCGGACTACCATTCGTGAGTGCCCCAAACAAATTTACCGTCCAAGGCGCCCACGATGCGCTTGTGCAACTCTCCGGCACATTCCGCACCCTCGCTGTCTCACTCTACAAGATCGGCAACGACATTCGGCTGATGTCTTGCGGTCCCCGGGCGGGATTTGCCGAACTCATGATTCCCGAGAACGAACCTGGATCGTCGATCATGCCGGGAAAAGTCAATCCAACCCAAGCTGAGGCACTTACAATGATTGCCGTCCAAGTGATGGCCAACGATGTCGCTGTCGGCTTCGGCGGTGCCAGCGGATACCTTGAGATGAACGTCTACAAGCCGTTGATCATTTTTAATATCACCCATTCGATCACGATTCTCACAGATGGCTGCACCAATTTCCGGAAGTTTTTGGTCGAGGGCACGGAGCCAAATCTCAAAAAGATTGCAGAATACGTGGACCGATCGCTCATGCTCGTCACCGCACTCGCTCCGGTGATCGGATACGACAAAGCGTCGAAGATTGCCCACTTCGCGATGGACCACGACCTCACACTGAAAGCCGCCGCACTCCAACTGGGCTTCGTAACCGAGGAAGAATTTGATCGCGTCGTCGATCCCGCTAAGATGGTTCACCCCTATGTCGCTACCGCCTAAAATTCCCCTCAGCGGATGCGAGCGCTTGCTTTTGCGCTGGGGGTGAGTCGGACGAGGGCCTTTTAGATTTGGTAATCGGCATCCGAGCCGGCCCGCTTCATGGGAGCGGCAAACGGAATCGGGAGGCCGTCTTGACGGAGTTTTTTGAGGGAGACTTCGGAGACTTCGGCGAGGCTGTAACGATCGAGAATATTCGCGATGGCATTTCGCACATCGAGCATGAGAAGACGGAGTCCGCAGTGTTCCTCGTCGGGGCAAGAGCATTTGGTGTAGGCCGTATGGCTCACGCATCCGATCGGGGCGAGCGGGCCGTCGATGAGACGCACGACCTCGCCCATCGAGATGTTTTCGGGAGGCTTCGCGAGGAAGAAACCACCGTGCTTGCCGCGCTTGCCATCGACGATGCCGGCCTCGCGCAGTTGAACAAAAATCTGCTCCAGAAACGGGAGCGGGATTTTTTCCCGCGCGGAAATCTCCTTGAGGGGGATCAGCTCCCTACCGGCCTCGCGGGCAAGGACCATGTCGATCAACGCACGCAGGGCGTATTCGCCGCGTTTGGTCAGTTTCATGGGTGCTCCAGAGCGAGGTGGATTGAGGAAAATCGAACCATGGACGGACTTTATATGCATGTGTTTGGGAATTGAAAGCCGCGATTCAGCAACGGGCAATTGTTAGTTTAAAACTAATGATTACTTTGTTTCTTCATCATTCCTGAATTCAGAAAAAAGAGGCAGGGTGCAAAAAACATGATGTTGTTTCCATTCGCCGAGTATTGGTGGTTCTACGCTTCGTTTATTCTTTTCGTCCTCATCGTGCTTGCGCTCGATCTGGGAGTCTTCCATCGCAAGGCGCATGAGGTGAAATTCCGCGAGGCGCTGACTTGGAGTGTTATCTGGGTGGCGATGGCGGTGGTTTTTGGCCTCGCGTTCCATGAATTCGCGATCTACCGCCTGCAGAACTGCGAAAGGCTCCTGGCGATTCCGGGATTCAACCCCCTTGAGGCCGCCCAGCAAAGCACGCTGCAATTTTTTACCGGCTACATCGTCGAGAAGGCTCTCTCGGTGGATAACATTTTCGTGTTTGTCGTGATTTTCACCTATTTCACCATTCCAGATAAATACCAGCACCGGGTTCTCTTTTATGGCATTATCGGAGCCTTGGTCTTCCGCTGCATTTTCATCGCAATGGGCTCGATTCTAATTCAATACTATTGGGTTGTCATCCTATTCGGCGTGTTCCTGATTGTGACCGGCATAAAGGTGCTTCTTGCACCAGAGAAGCCGGTTGAACCCGATAAGAACCCAATCTTGAAACTTCTCAAAAAGTTCCTGCCTGTCAGCCCGCACCTTGACGGTCAAAAATTCTTCACCCATTACAATGGCGTCCGCATGGCGACCCCGCTATTGGTTGCACTGATTTTGCTTGAAATCTCGGACATCGTCTTCGCGGTGGACAGCGTTCCGGCCATCTTCGCCATCACCAAGGAACCTCTTATCGTATTCACATCGAATATTTTCGCCATCCTTGGACTGCGTGCCATGTTCTTCCTCCTGGCGGGAGTCGTTCATAAGTTCCGCTTCCTAAAATACGGACTCGGTCTCGTGCTGGTCTTCGTCGGCTTGAAGATGATCTGGCTCAACCAACTTTTTGGTGGCCATTTCCCGATCGGATGGTCGCTCGCCATCATCTCCACGCTCATCGGCGGGTCGATTTTAGCTTCCTTTCTGGTGCCGGAGAAGCATCAGGCAAACTGACTCGCTTTCCGGCGAGGTTGAGCTGCACTTTCATCAGGCGCACAGGGCGCAAGGTTCCTATGCATTCGGCATGGCTGGATTTTGCAAGGAGAGGGCCAAAACGTCTGAGAGCGGCATGGCTTTGCCAAAAAAGTATCCTTGGACATAATGGCACTCGGTATGGCGCAGGAATACGACCTGCTCGGAGGTCTCAACCGCCTCGCAGATCGAACTATATCCGATCTTGCTACAAAGAATTAGCAAACTTGGCAAAAGAGTTCGTGGCGGTCTTCGTGGCCTCGGCCGCGCACCGCGGTCTCACTCTGGCACGCCTAAAGAAAGCCCTTCGCTCTTCTTTCAAACAGCTGGCTAGAGACGCGGAAAATATCAAAGTCACAGCGGCCGTCGGAATCAGCATTTATCACCTGCCTGCCACCGGTCTCGGCACCACCCACCCAAGCCACAGCGTGAGGATCAGCAGCGCGCCCAAGTTCAGCAGGAAACCCGCACGCAAAATTTGTAACAACGGGAAGAAATGCCGCTGTTGTCGCCGTGGTGCTCGTAAGTTCAGGCAAGCAAATGGCAGCACACAAAACCGCACACAATATCAAGAGTGGTGGCAAATCACTAAGCGACGTAGCAAATGTCTCGATCCACGCAGCAAGTCCGCTGGTCTGCATCGCAGCGGCGAGGCTCAGGCCACCGCCGATAAGCAGAAGCACATCAAACGGGATTTTTTTTGGAGTCTTTGTATTGAGAAGTGCCTCACCTTGGGCATCCCCAGATGGCAGAAAAAACAGCGTGAGGACAGTCCATGCCAAGGCATCAAGAGAGCGACCGCCGTGTTGTTGATCCCCATGGAAAGGAGCGCTGAGGCCACAAGAAAAGCTGCAACGATGGGAGACTTGCGTGTTCCCGCAAGCCTCAGGATGCAGAGCGCCAGCCTCGTGTGGATGTGGGAACGCTCCATTCCTTGGGCGATGAGAATGCCAGTGAGAAAGAGAAAAATAACCGGATTCGCAAAAGGCGCGGCCGCACTTGCGATACCGCAGATACCGAACATCGGAAAAAACACCTAGGGCAACAAGACCTTGGCGGCAAAGGCAATTGATTCCTAAACCCAAAGCAAGCCCATGAGTGCCGTGATCCCCAACGTGTGCCAGCCTGCAAGGGATAGCCCAGCGGGGGCAGTTGCCATCAGGACAAACACCAAAAATGACGCGCCAAGCCAAGGAGCGACTCGCCTTGCCCATACACCCGGATTCATAAAGAGAATCTTCCTGCCTGAGCGGCGCAATCAAGGTTTCACAGAGCGTGCAACCATGCGGTGAACGCCGTATTGTCCAACAATCTGATCCCGAACAAACAATTCTCGCGGGGAAATGCCACCTTGGTTAAAACTTCCCGCCATGCCAACCACACTTAAAAGACGCGTTATCGTCCTCTGCAGCGGAGGCATGGACTCGGTCGTTGCATTGCATCAGGCCGCCCGAGACCACGAGGTCGTCGCAGCCTTGAGTTTCCACTACGGATCAAAACACAACGATCGGGAAATTCCCTTCGCAAGCCACCATGCAGATGTCCTAAAAACCGAACACATCACCATATCGCTAGATTTCATGGGCCAACTTTTTGAATCCCATCTCCTCAAATCGGGAGCTGCCATTCCCAAGGGCCACTACGAAGAAGAAACGATGAAGCAAACCGTGGTGCCTTTCCGCAATGGAATCATGCTTGCCGTGGCAGCAGGCTTGGCCGAGAGCCGCCACGCATCAGGAGTCGTGATTGCAGCCCACTCGGGCGACCATGCGATCTACCCAGACTGCCGAGAGGACTTCATGCAAGCCATGGCGGATGCGATGAGACTGGGAACCTATGCCGATGTCCGCATCCTACGACCTTTCATCTCGATGACAAAATCCGAAATCGCCAGTCGAGGCCATGAATTGGGGGTGGATTTTTTCAATACATGGTCTTGCTATGTCGGCGGAGAGACGCATTGCGGAGAATGCGGAACCTGTGTTGAGCGCCGCGAAGCCTTCCTTCTGGCAGGGCTGAACGACCCCACCCTCTACCTCAGCTATGCCCCGCTGCCGCTGAAACCAGCCTGACACCATGCGGATCTCAGAGATTTTTTATTCCATCCAAGGCGAAGGAGAGCTCACGGGCGTGCCGACGGTTTTCATTCGCACCTCGGGTTGCAATCTGCGTTGCCGTTGGTGCGACACGCCGTACGCCTCGTGGAAGCCCGAAGGCGAGGAGATGAGCATCGAGGAGATCCTCCGCGATGTCACAAAATATCCTGCCCGACATTGCGTTCTCACCGGCGGCGAACCCATGATCGCTCGAGGTATCCATGACCTCGCCGCAGCACTCAAAGCCGAGGGACACCATATCACGATCGAAACCGCCGGAACAGTACCACCCGCAGGTATCGCCTGCGACCTCGCCTCGCTGAGTCCAAAGCTGTCAAACTCCACCCCAGAATCCGGAGAAATTGAGCCGAGCTGGATCGAGCGCCACGACCACACCCGCCTGCAACCGGAAGTCCTCCGGCAATGGATTAAAAACGGGGAATACCAACTCAAATTCGTTTACACGGCTCACACCGATCTCGAAGAAATCGATTCACTCATCGCATCCATCGGCCTCCAGATCCCGCCTTCAAAAATCCTTCTGATGCCCGAGGGAACAAGCGATGTGCGCATAGCAGAACGGCAAATGGAACTCGTACAAGTCTGCACCAAGCGGGGCAACCGATACTGCGACCGATTGCACATTCGCCTCTTCGGAAATAAAAAAGGAACTTAAAATCCCGATTTTAGGGCAGATTCGGAATGTAAAAATCGACCTAGTATCAGGCGAATCGCGCACCCTTTTCTTGACCTCACCCGAGGGCTTCAGTAATTCCCTGAGTCGTCGCCGCCGATTTGTGCGTCGCTGCCTACATCATGAGAATTCTCCGAAACGCCAACAACCTCCTTTTTATCCTGCTGCTTCCTATCCTTGTCCTCGCGACAGGCTCCCCAAGCATGCAGGCCCAAAGCCCCGGAGAATCCACCGGCCCGATCATTAAAGAGATCGCGGTCGAGACAGTCGGCGCCCCCAGCATTTCCAAAGATCGCGTTCTAGCGAACCTCGCCACGAAGGTCGGCAAACCCTACAGCGAACGGACAGCAGAACAGGATGTGCGCGCACTTTACCAAACCGGCGGCGTTTCCAATGTGCGACTTTTCGCGGAGCCCCTCGACCAAGGCGTTAAAGTCACGGTACTCATCCAAGGCCGCCCAGTGGTCGAAGAAGTGATCATCGAAGGCGCTCTGGACATTCCACTCAATCGCGTACGTCGTGACCTCTCGGTGAAACCGGGGGATGTCGTGAACGATGAAAAAATCGAGCAAGACCGCCAAAAAATCCTGAGCCTCTATGAAGATCGCAACTACTCCGATGTGAACGTCCAGTACCGCGTCGAAGAAATCTCAGGCAAAAATCGTGCCCGAGTCATCTTCGCCATCACTGAAGGCCCAAAGCTCATCGTGAAAAAAATCGTCTTCAACGGCAACGATTCTGTCCTCTCAAAAGACCTTCGTGCAGTCATGAAGACCAAGCCGCTGGATATCCTCACGTTCTTCAACAAGAGCGGACGGCTCACTCCATCCCAAGTTGAAGAAGACCGTGCCGAAATCCGCACACTTTACCAAAACCGTGGATTCGCCGATGTCGAAGTCTCTCAAATAGAAACACAGCCCTTGGAAAAAGGCGGTGTCGAACTGGTTGTCAATATCACAGAAGGCATTCAGTACAGGGTCAATAATCTCTCTCTCGATGGGGTAAACATTGTTCCTGCAGGCGAGATTTCCAACAGGCTCAAAATGAATGCCGGCCAGCTTTTCACTCCAAAAGGCATGAGTGCCGACATCAAAGCCATTCGGGATTTTTATGGAAGCCGTGGCTACGTGGACCTCGTAGTGGCTCCAGAAGTCCTCCCCGCAGGTTCCGGCGCGGTGAACCTCACCTACCGAATGGATGAAGGGGTTCAATCATACATAAATCTTGTTAATGTACAAGGGAACACAAGAACTCAGGATCGCGTTATCCGACGCGAATTGGCGGTGAAGCCAGGCGAGGTCTTTGACACGACTCTGGTGGATCTCAGCAAAAAGCGCTTGGAAAACCTCAATTACTTCTCGAGGGTGGAGACTCAACCGACCAACACCGTCGTGCCGGGCCGCAAAGACCTCAACGTCATCGTTGAAGAAAAACGCACCGGTTCCTTCAACTTCGGAGCCGGCTTTAGCACCATCGACAGCTTGATCGGATTCGCTGAAATCCAGCAATCCAACTTCGATATTACAAATTGGCCAAACTTAACCGGTGGAGGCCAACGCTTCCGCATCCGCGCCCAGTATGGTATCCTTCGCCAAGATTTTGTGGCGTCCCTCACCGAGCCATGGTTTCTGGGCTATAAACTCTCGGCCGGCGTTGAAGCCTACTACCGCAATGCGGACTTCCTTTCAAACGTTTATGCCCAGGAAAATGCGGGCTTTGCCTTGCAGACACGTCAGCAAGTCTGGCGGGCGCTGTCCTCCCGTACAGAATACCGCTTCGAGCGCGTCGTGATCTACGATTTGGGCGATGATCTCTACAACGATTATTATGGCGCCGATGGCGTTTTCGGCGGAACCAGCAGTAATGGAAAATATGGCCCGGTCATCAAAGACTCTGCCGGCACCTACTACAAGAGCGCCATCACCACCTCGCTCGTTTGGGACACCCGAGACAGCCTGTTCCTCACCCGCAAGGGAGAACTCCTGGAGCTCACCGGCTTCCTCTCCGGCGGCTTTCTCGGCGGCACG
>VFJO01000201.1 GCA_009886045.1 Verrucomicrobiota bacterium | reverse complement strand
TGGAGGAGTCTCGAAGCTCGACTCTTGAAGTTCGTTTCCTTTTTGCTGCTCGACGATCGCTTTTAGCGCGGCTATCTGCACATGCAGCGCGGCAACTTACTCTGCCAAATCGGGCTACTTCGCAGCCCTCGACACTGGACGCTCGACATTTTTTTGGCTTTCTTCGCTTTACTTGGCTTCATTACAGAAGGTGATCTACTTGCTGGAAGGCTGCAGCCTGCTTCACAGATTAATTGCCGATGCACTCTGGATGAGTTGTTGGATTTCTGAAACAAACTCAAGGGCTATTTGATAATTGGCATGCGCCTCATCCGCTTCGGGATCTGGTTCGTGACTTGGATATCTCGAAGTAACAGCATAGCCCGAAAGGTGGGCTATTTTTTCAAGAGACGGATCCAATTCTGGAAATGACTGCATCGCCAAATTGCCGAGTTCATTAAGATCGTGCACCTTGCGAAATGGACTTTGGAGGCAGCAAAGTAAGGCCTTTAGGGCTTTTTCACAAGCTTGCTGGCAGTGAAACAAACTATCATTTAAAAGTGGAGGTTCGGCCTTTAAATCCACTTGCGCTGCCCTCAAGTCTTCTGTGGCTTTGACTAACTAGGTTGAAACTTCCTTAGCAAGCGCAGGATCAAGAGGCATAAAGAACCAAACCTTCTTTATTAACAGTATGGGGCAGAGATGTTTTTGATTTTATCTCTTCTAAAAAACGGCTTTGACGCCAAACAAGCACATCCACAGCTTGACCTAACGGCCTTAAAATCCGGTAGGCCATTTCAGATTTGCGCTTTGACTTATCCGCATTGTCATCAACAACAAGAAGCAAATCATAATCACTATCAGGCCCTGCTGTGCCTCGCGCATCACAAAATAAATCGACAGCCTCGCTTAAAATTGCCTCTTTCCTGCGAATATTTTTTGCATTCTGAATTGATTCAAATGTGCTGAGGTCAGCATTTCTTTGAAATCTTTCGGACAAAATTTTCCCTAGAGTGATATGACCAATTAACGAAGGTTTGCGCTGCTGCTGAAATTCCACAAGCAAATCGATGTCGCTGTCCAGCCGAGCTGTCCCCTTGGCGCAAGAACCAAAAACAGCCAATCTACGAATCCCCCAAGTTTGGGCTAAATCCGATATTTTAACATTTATTACATCGGCGCTCATATTCCAGTTTTTAAAAAAAGTTCGACTACCTAAGTAGCCTTCAAATCTCGTAAATTTTGTTAATTCTGTCAAATTTCTTAATCTGCAGATCGCGGCGCAGTGCCAAATCTTGCGAATCGCCCCACACTTCCATTTCTTCAAAATTTTTGTATTCGCTCATATATTATGCGTGAGAGCGGATCCGCCTCCGCGCGGCGCGGCTACGGCGGATGGCGGATGGCGGATGGCGACAGGCTGTCCGCAGCGGTAACGACTAACGGGTGGCTCGTAACGAGTGAAAGAGCTTTTGTTCAGCAAGATCATGGATGACAAAAACATTTCTTCGATGTGATTGCTACTTCGAGCGTTTTTCCCGCAGGCGTTAGCCGATACTTTTGGAGTCGGGTTTTGGTAGAAGGGGGTCTTTGCAGTGCGCAAGAATGACGAGATTTATTTGCCCAGCTGATCTCTCTAACCAATGGTTGGAGTTTGGGAAAGAATTTTATTCAAACTGCCCTTTATTATTGTTTTCGGCTAATTTTCCAATAACCCAAGCCCTTTGGCCCATGCTGACCAGGTTTCTGATAAACCATGGAGCTGGATGATATCGGTAAATTTTCCCTTACTGAAATTCTGTAAAGAACAAAGATAAACCAACCTGCCTCGATCTTTCGGGCGTCCAACAGCCATGGCAATCGCCGCCAAATACTCTGGAGACATGACTCGAATGGTATGCTCCTCCCAAGTCAGCACCATGGCATTTTCCACGGCTTCTTTTTCCAGTGGTGTTGAAACTGGAAGAAACTGCACGGGAAATCCATGAATGAGAATTTCCTCCTCTTCAAAGTTCGTAAAACCAAATTCAGCGAGTTTCTTGAATATTGGGTCGAGAGTTACTAAAAACGCCCCATCTGGCACATCCAAGTAGCAAAACACATCGATGTCACGAGTTGCCAGAGGCTCGCCATGGAAGCCTGCGGCAGTTGCTCCGCCAATGGCGTATTTTTGGATGACACCACAAGCCAGTAACTTCTCCAAAACATCACAAACTTTTTGCATGCTTTTTGATTTTTTCCAACTCCAAGGTTTCTAAGATGATTTGACCTAATAGCGCCACCTTAGCACCTATGGGTAGTTTCCTTTGGGACTCCCTCCAACGAGGTTTGTCGCGAATCAACGCATCGGGTAACCCCTTAAGATTGCTCATCGAAAGAGAGATTTTAGAAGATTGCTGCAAGTTTGAAGACATTAGCGTATGAATTTTTGAGCAACGAACGAGCGCGGCGCGGTTGGAGGGAACCTTAACCACAACCAAGCATCGGGGCCGTTGCGCGGACCCAGGCGGCTGGGAGGCCGCAACGGGAGACTGCCGCAGGTAGCCCGCAGGTACCCCATAGGGTGAGACATTCTGGGAAGAATGCGGACCAACACTGCCTGCCAAAGGGTGGCCCGAAGGGGCGAGGTGAGCGGGAGCGGACGAGTCAACATTGACGAGCGGGATCGAGCGAGTCAAATAACACAAATTTCCACGAATCAGATCAGTTTCAACTTGTAGCGGCGTCTCTGTGAGCGCCGGAGTCGTTGGCCATCGGCGGTCATAGACCGCCGCTACAGTAGAATCCAAAAGCATTCTGCTTTTGGTATGATTCGCGCCCATTCGTGGTTGAATTCTTTGGATTTACAGACCCCGACCTTTTCTTTGG
>VFJO01000118.1 GCA_009886045.1 Verrucomicrobiota bacterium | reverse complement strand
TTCCCCGCTGGGTGCGGGTCCCTCACCTCGCCAGCCATGTGCTCGGGCTCATCGCACGGCGCATCCGTGGCGACTGGCAGGAAAAATACGGCCACCCCGTGCATGCGCTCGAAACCTTCGTGGAGCGTTCGCGCCTCCAAGGAACATGCGACCGAGCGGCCAACTGGCAGCGACTGGGCGAAACCCGCGGGGGCGCACCCGCAACGACCGCAACACCACAATCCACGTCGAGATCAAGGATGTGTATCTGTATGCGCTGACCCCCCCCGCTTCCGCGAGGAGCTTTGCTCGGCATGACACGCCAGGAAGCCCAAGCCATTTACCGCGCCGGCGAGGAAACCGTCGTGCGCGTTCTTGTGGAACTCTCCGCCCGGGTCGTCCCCTGCGACTTCATCGCGTTCGCCAAATCCCTCAACCCGCTCGGTCGGCACCAGGATTTGCTCATGTCGAATGTCTTTGCACAAACCGAGGCTCTCGCCTTCGGCAAAACCCTCGCGCAAGTCGAGGCCGAAGGCACCGCTCCCGCCATCGCGCCGCACCGCGTTTTCGAAGGTAACCGCCCCTCGAATGTCCTCATGGCCGAAAAACTCACCCCTGCCACCCTCGGCCGCCTCGTCTCCCTTTACGAAATGAGCGTCTTTACGCAAAGCGTGCTATGTAATATCAACCCCTTCGACCAATGGGGTGTCGAACTTGGCAAAGCCCTCGCCCAACGCATCATCCCTGAATTGGAAAGCGCGACCGAACCCCACCTCCAGCGCGATAGTAGCACAAACTCCCTCATTTGCCGGTATCGCAAACTCAAAGCCCAATAAGTCGATTTATTGCAAGATGAGCAGACGCCACCGACCGAGAGACCATCATCTTGGGATTGGGCAGCATTCACAATCGGCTTCGGCGGTATTTCCCGGGAGCGACTCCAAACATCGCGATGAACGAACGCGAAAAATGGCTGTGGTCGCAGAATCCACAATCCAAGGCCACCGAATCCAGCGTCCTATCGGAATTTATCAGCAAATAGCTGGCCTTGGTCAGTCGGTATCGGACGATAAATCGCGATGGGGTTTGCCCGAAGATAGAATTGAACCGACGCTCGAATTGGCTCATCGACAACCCGGCGGTCACAGCGAGATCTTTCACAAGAATTTCTTCGCTGTAGTGCGTGTCGATATACTTCATGACTTTTAGGAACGGCCCCTGAAGATTCCAAGGGAGCGCGTCCCGGTCGAAATCCTTCATGATTCCCATGATGCCGATGCTTTCGCCTTGGGCATTGCGCAGCGGATATTTGCTCGTGACATGCCAAGCGATGCTTCCGTCGGGGTTTGAGACCGGCTCCACACGGTTCAGCACAGCCTTGCCGGTCTTCATGACCTGAATGTCATCTTTGCGATATTGAAGGATCAGGTTCGTGGGAAAAAAATCCGTGTCCGACTTGCCGAGCAACTCTGTCTCATTGGCAACCCCCAATTTTGCAAACTCCGCCGGATTACCCCCCATGAATCTGCCGCTCTTGTCTTTCATGAAAAAACAGACACCCCCGAGCGAACGCAAGATCGAGAGAAATGCGTCCAAGTTTGCTATGTGATCAAGAAACTTACGCTGAAGTTTCAAATACTGTGCGTTGGGCCGAGATTTTTCCAAAGTGCGATCATATCTAATCCCACAAACGGTGTTTGGCAAATCTGATCAGGGCATAAAACTTGGGGCTCTATGGTGCTAAAATTTATTTTTTAAATGTAACTACTCAGGTGGCCCCCCCTCGAATTACTTCACAAAAATGAGCAACTCTTACAAACTCGCCCAGCATGCCGATTTTATACACAAAAATGGGGAAATGATGATAGCGAGCCCTTGATAAATACCCTATGTTGGCACGATGCGATTCGGTCTGAATTCCTTCCTCGTTTCCTCCAGTTTTTCCACTGCCGACATTCCTTGGATCAAGGTTTTAAAAGCGTGGGGAGCCGATTTTGTCGAGTTGGCAGTGCTGCATCCTGAGGAGTTGGATGTTTCCGCTTTAAGCCGGGCTCTTGGAGACGCCGGGATGGAAAACAACCCTGTCTGCGGCATGTTTCCTCCCCAGCACGACCTCCGTGGGGATGCTACTCAGCAGAAATCCTGTCTCGACTACACCCGCCGCCTGATCGATCTCGCGGCAGCGCTTGGGTCGAAAACCGTGGCTGGCCCGTTCTACTCCTGTGTCGGCCGATGCCATCTCCATACCAAGGACGAGAAGCGGGCGCAATTCGCAATGGTGGCCGGCCATCTCCGCACACTCTGCGGGGAGGCGGAAAAAGTCGGTGTCAACATTGCGATTGAGCCCCTGAACCGCTTCGAAACGGATTTTATCAATACCCTCGCGCAAGCCCGCCGCCTGATTGAGGCAGTCGGTAGCCCAGCATTGAAGATTCATGCCGACACGTTTCACATGCATATCGAGGAAGACCACTCGGCCACTACGGTGCGCGAGGCCGGGGCACTGATCGGCCATGTGCATGCCAGTGCCAGCCACCGGGGCATCCCTGGCCGCGATCAAGTCGATTGGACGGGTGTGTTCCAAGCGCTTCGGGAGATCAACTACTCCGGCGACATCGCGATCGAGACCTTCCCCATGGATAACACGACCATCGCCCGAGCCGCATCGATCTGGATCCAACGCTATGACTCTGCCGAACAGGTCTCACGAGAGGGCTTGCGCTTTCTCCGCAACACCTGGAATTCCTCCTCGCCCCAATGAAATTCCTCCTCGCATCCCTGCTTGCCATGTCGCCCCTATCTGCCTCCGCTTCGGAAAAATTCTCGCCCCTCTTTGATGGAAAATCGCTCACTGGCTGGCAAGGCGACCCGAAATTTTGGTCGGCGGAAGACGGGGCCATTGTCGGTCGCTCGACGGCAGAAAATCCCCTCACCCAAAATACCTACCTGGTCTGGAAGGGTGGCGAACCTGCCGACTTCGAGCTCACCGCCGAGTTTTTGATCAAGGGAAACAACAGCGGCATTCAATTCCGCAGCCAACGGGTGGATATCAAACCGCACACCGTCACTGGTCCGCAAGCGGACATTTCTGCCGACAACAAATGGACCGGTGCGGCCTACCACGCCAACGAAGGCATCATCGCCTCCCGTGGCGAGAAGGTTGTTATCGGAGATAATCCCAAGGAGTGCACGGTAGTGGCGAGCGTTGGGGATCCAGCGGAAATCCTCTCCCACCTCAAGGAAGGTTGGAACGAATACCGCATCATTGCCGCCGGCAACCAAGTCATTCAACTCATCAATGGTGTCGTCACCGCCGAATACACGATGAATGGGGCGAACGCTCCAAGGTCTGGCCTGATCGCCCTACAACTCCACCAAGGAGCTCCCATGGAGGTCCGCTTCCGGAATATCCAACTGCGGGAACTCCAACCCGGCGACAAAAAGAAAGTTCTCTTCCTTGCCGGGCGGCGTAGCCACCGCCCTGGTCACCACGAGCACAAGGCCGGTTGCCACCTGCTCGCCCGCTGCCTTAATGAAAGTGGCGAGGAAGTGACCGCTGCTGTCACAACCGACGGGGAATGGCCGCAACCTTGGGTTGGCTATGACAAACCCGATACGGTCGTTATGTATTGCGATGGCCACCGCGGCCACATGGCGAAAGCGCATCAGGATAAAATCCAATCCCTCGTCGATCAGGGGGTGGGCGTGGCCTGCCTGCACTTTGGGGTTGAGGTCGAAAAATCCGAACTCGGCAGCCAGTTCCTCGATTGGATTGGCGGATATTTTGAGGACGGTTGGTCCGTGAATCCCACTTGGTCACCTGTACTGGAGCCCCTCCCCGACCATCCGATCACCCAAGGCGTCAAGCCTTTTGAGATCAATGATGAGTGGTATTACCACATGCGCTTCCGCCCGACATTTGAAAATACCACCGCGATCCTCTCGTCCAAGCCGCCTGTCGAAACCCTGAATCGCTCCGGCAGCCGTGGCACGAATCCCACCGTCCAAGCCGCCCTCAAAGCTGGCGAGCCCCAGATTCTCGCGTGGGCCTATGAACGCCCGAATGGCGGTCGGGGCTTCGGCTTCACCGGCGGCCACTTCCACCGGAACTGGCAGCAGGAGGACTTTCGCAAACTTGTGCTGAACGCTCTTTACTGGACCACAGGAGCAGATATTCCCGCCGCCGGCATCCCCTCAAGACAGCCCACGGAGACCGACATGAATCTGAATCAAGACATCAAAAACTAAACTTTTTCAGCCTCACCTCCCGAAAAAATCATGAACAAAATCCCGCGCACTCAGCCCGACACCATGGCGAATCCCGTTTCCCGCCGCTGAATTAAGGACTCCCTATTTTATAATCATAAGTAATTACCCATTAAAAATATGAAGCAAATAAACACCCCGTCCGATACCGCCGCACTCTCCCACTCCGAAATGACGCGCCGAAAATTCCCGAGCGGGGTCAGTCCCACATATTGACACTTTTTCTTTCTCGCCGTTTGAGCCTTTCGCCTGCCAAGGCACCTTCCCTGGCAAGCAGGGAGAAAAATGGCAATATGCAGGACTAATACCAAAATCCGGTCGCTTTTGGGCTTCTGGAATGTAGCGCGGGCGTCTCGCCTACGATTGCAAGTCGTTTATTGTTAAGCGATACGCCTGACCAACGTAAGCGCCATTTAAAATCCACAACCTTGGAGAGATTGATATCAGTGACTGCAGTCGTTGGAAATCATCGCCGGAAGTTTGTAATTCTGAAGTCGTTTTCTCATGGCCGACTCACTTCTTGCCAGCAACTTCAATCGAAACCGGTTCGGTCGTGGATAAGGGCAGCCAGAGCACAATCGTGTACGATCCGTCCGTGTCCACCTCGATGCCTGACCGATAATCGACGCCTTGCGTTTTGGCCTGACCGTTGATTTTCAAAGTCACGCTGCTGTCCGGGCTGCCCCAATTGGCGATGAGGAACGCGGGATTTTCCAGCGGTTGCTCCTTGCTGGCGCGCAGCGTGAAGGCGACGGGTCCGGTGGTCTTCGCGAATTTGAAGGCGCGTTCCCGTTTCTCGTAGCCGAGGGAATCGCAGCCTTTCGTATCCGTAACGGCGGGTGCGAAGTTCCAAGAACGGTTCAAGGAGGTCAGTTCGTCCGGCTGTTTATCGGTCAAACCATACATGACCATCGCTTCGATGTTGTTGCCGTTGGTGTGACGCAGTTCGTGGAAGGTGGCGGGGCATGAGGACGACGGGCGATCAAAGGTCTCGACTCTCGTGCCGTCGCTCGGAATGAGTTGCACGGGATAGTGGGTCCAGCCGCGCCAATAGACCTCTTTGTTTAGAAAGGTCTCGCTTGACGCGCCGATCTCGCCGAGCTCGAACTGCTTGGTCGGGCCCTTTAAGTTGATGACTTGGAGATTCCAGTCGCCATCGCCCTTCTTGGCTTGCGGGCTTGAGCGTCCGATGGTTCTGGTCTGACCGGATGGATTGGCCAGGATCACCGCGTCGTTGTGCAAGGCATCCTCGATGGCTTGTCCGGGGTGGCAAAGGATTTCGTTCTGGTTCAATTCAGCATTGATCCGCTTGTTGGTGTTGTTGTGAACCAACTGGTGGCGGATGGAAATGCCGTCGGGATAGATCGTCCAGTATTCGTCCGTCCAAATCCCCCAACCGTTACGATCCAGCTCAGGCCAGCGGTAATCGATCGAGACCGAGGCGTTCCGCCAATGCACCAACACGCGCGCGGCGCTGCGATGGATGATCCGCGCGTTGGAAAACCGGCAGAGCATATCGGACATCTGCTCGAAGCATTGCTTCTCGTAACGCTCCGGGCCTTGATCGTTGCTCCAGTTTCCGTCACGACCATAGCCGGTGACCAGCGACGGCAGATAACGCGTGCCGCGCCAGAAGACATAGCGCCACGGCTTGTCCGCAAAGGTCACCACGATGTCCGCGAAGTCGCCCACGCGCCAAAGCCCATCCCATTCCGGGCTGTAGCGCAGCTTCGTGTATTCGGCGCGAAATCCCGGCGACGCGTCCGGTCCAGCAGGCAGCACCCACGGCTTCAATGGGCGCGCCTCCGACGGCTTGAGCGCGGCGTGTTCTGTGTTCACTTCCGATTCGCTCAGGGCTTTGTCGAACAACTGCACCTCATCAATCAAACCGCTGAACGCCATGGTGGTCTGGAATTGCTTGGTCACCCCGCGCTCGGCAAACTGCGGAAACTGCCGCACCGAACGAGTCATCCCGATGGTGATGTCGGCATTCGTCGCGTCGACGAAAGCGGATGCATTGGCCGCGGTGGCGACTGGTTTGCCGTTCAGATAAACGACCGGAGCCGCGCCGCTCTTGGCGACCGCAGCGACATGCACCCATTCATAGAGCGGAACGCGCTCGGTCGTCACCGACTGAACAGCGTCGCCATTGCCGATCTTGAATTCGACCTGCCCCTTGGCATTGACGCCGAGAAGATAACCTTTGTTGCCGTCCATGCGGTCCACGATTGCGGCGAGATTGAAGGGATACTCCTGAATCGCAATCCAGGCGGAGACGGAAAATTCGCCGTTGAGGTTCGGGCAGTGTGCCGCAGGCAACGAGACGACGCTGCTGTAAGAATCAAACGACAAACAAGTGCCTGACACGCCCGGCCGCCAATACGCCTCCACGCCACCGATGTCACAGGCCTTGCCGGATTGCGCTTCCGTGGTCGCGCCGGATTTCGCTTCCGTGGTCGCGCCGCCGGCGCCCTCGTCGAAACGCCAGTGGCAGATCAAATTCTTGGTGAGCCCAGACTTCACCGGTGAGCCGGTGAGCGGGCGTTCGGGAGTCTTAGAGAGTTGCGCGGGACGCAAGGCCGTTTCCCGGATGCCGTCAGGCGCGAGCTGCAAGGTCTGTTCGATCTGATTGCGCGGATCGTTCCACTCATCGAGCCGGTAGCAGCCGTTCTTCACGGTGCGGTCCACTTTGCCGTCGGCGTGGATGGTGAAGGTTTCGTCCGCGTAGTCGGCATAGAACGGCGCGGGAGTGCCGGCCGCGTTGTAAGCCGCGCGGAAATCGGTGAACGACTGCTTCGTGATGTCCGGTGCGTAACGCCAGTGGACGGTGACGCTCTCGTCCGTCTGCGCGACGATGGCGGCGTTGCACGCGATGTTGTGATTGTCCGGGCGCTCGTCCGGGCCATCGCCCTTGCGCGGAATCAGCCGGGTGACGGATTGTGGTTTGCCGCCGCGCGGCAGCCACCGTGGTTGATAACCAAACTCGCGGCTGAAGATGAACTGTCCCCGCTGCGGCAACTCGACGACGATGTCGGCGTATTTGCCGGTGAACCC
>VFJO01000154.1 GCA_009886045.1 Verrucomicrobiota bacterium | reverse complement strand
CGGCAGCGCGCATGCGACCATCTGTGGCACAAAGGGGCAGGTCTTGGGAAATATCACATGCTGCCATATGGATGGCGTCCAGAGTGCGGAGAGACACTTCGGGATGGCAAAACTCGATCAGCGATCTCGCCTTGGAATAAACAGGCGAATCCAACGGAAGGATGAGAATCTGTTCGGCATCGATTTTTTTATGAAAAACCTCCCTCGCAGCAAGGCGTTGCTTTTCGCTGATGGATTTGGTTCGGACCTTGGAGAGGAGAGCAGATGCCACTTCCACAAGGGAAAGTTCAGATGTGGTGAGCACAATATTCTCGAGGGCATCTTGGAAGAAATCGCTGAGTTCCTCCTTGACGAGCAGTTTCACGATGATTGCGCTGTCTATATACATTACCAACCTCTGGAATCGCGATCTTCGCGAATGATTTCCTCTGCTTTAGGGCCGCCTTGCCATGCTGGCATTTCTGCGAGGTGCTCTCTGGTTCCAGTGAAGGGTTTGCCGCGCTTTTTGTTCGAGGTCGCGAGAAGCACTGCCTTTGGTTTTCCGCCGCTTGTTATGGTGACCTCTCGACCTTTGGCTACAAAATCCAGAAGCGCGGAAAGATGGGTCTTTGCGGAACGAACGCTAATGGTCGCTCCAATACCGGGCATCTGAGCAATTTCTTGTAAAAACATCTCAGGCTCGTTTGTGGGGCTCTCCAAGATATTGGCGGAAGTTTTCATGTCGAAATGTAGTCGCGCGTAGTCACGTGCGTCAAACATCTAGTCTGGCATTAAGCGCATTATCTTCGATGAACTGGCGGCGGGGCTCCACGACATCACCCATGAGGATGGTGAACATGCGGTCGGCTTCGACGGCATTGTCTTCGTTGAGACTGACCTTGAGCATCTTGCGCTTCTCAGGATTCATCGTTGTTTCAAAGAGTTGCTTGGGGTTCATTTCTCCAAGACCTTTGAATCGCTGGATGGAGAGGCCGCGTTTGCCGATTTCCAAGATGCTTGTGAGAATTTTTGGAATGGCGTAAAGCGGGGTGGTGACGGCTTTGTCGCCCTCGCCTTCGACAAGTTCGAAGATTGGCTCATCGCTGCTCGAGTAATGCTCGATTTTCAAGCCTTTTCTGGCCAGTTCATCAATCAGCTTCTGAGCGGAGGTGGACTCATGAAGCTGGATGAGCTTGGCACGGCGGCGGTTCGCGTTTTCATTTTTCTCTTTTTTGGACTTCGCAGGCGAGTCCGGGGCCGGCACTTCGACTTCGAGTGGCTCTGGTGCAGCATCTTCGTAAAGATTGAGGTCGCGATTGCCTTCGTGGAATTCACGGACTTCTGCCTCACCAGGGAAGTAGCTCGCCCACTCGGTGTTGCCTTCGCGGACTTTAACCATGAATGTCGGGAGCTTACCGGTTTTGGGGTCTCTCTCGGCAAGGTATTCCTCAAAGTCGCCTCCGTGCCTACGAATCGCATCGCTGAATTTGGCGAAGCGCTCGAGGAGCTCGAGAATTTCCTTCAGTTGGCTGGAACTGAAAACTTTGCCGTCCGCAAGATTTTTGATCTTCACTTCATCCGCACCGATGCCGATGAGGATTTTGTTCAGTTGCGCATCGTCATCGACGTATTCCTCGCGCTTCTTGCGTTTGATCAGGTAAAGGGGCGGTTGGGCAATGTAAACCTTGCCTTGTTTAACAAGTTCCACCATGTGCCTGCAGAAAAAAGTGAGCAGAAGCGTGCGAATGTGCGAACCATCGACATCGGCATCTGTCATAATGATGATGCGACCATAGCGAAGCTTCTCGATATTGAAGCTGCCCTCGCGATCCTTCTCGGTGGCAGCGATGCCGATGCCTGTGCCGATTGCCGTGATGAGGGTTTGAACTTCGGTGTTCTGAAGAACTTTGTCGAGGCGGGCCTTCTCGACGTTGATGATTTTGCCTTTGATCGGCAGGATCGCTTGGAATCTCCGGTCGCGGCCCTGCTTCGCCGAGCCGCCGGCCGAGTCACCTTCGACCACATAGAGTTCGGTGAGGTCTGGGTCGCGCTCGGAGCAATCCGCCAGCTTCCCGGGGAGCCCACCGCCTGTGAGTGCGCCCTTGCGCACGGTCTCACGCGCCTTGCGGGCAGCTTCGCGGGCGCGAGCAGCCATGAGGCACTTCTCGATGATGCGCTTGCCCACATTTGGATTTTGATCGAAATGCAGCATGAGGCCTTCGTAGCTGATCGAGCCTACAATGCCCTCCACCTCGGGAGATATCAGCTTCACCTTGGTCTGGGATTCGAAGCGTGGATCGGGATGCTTCACGCTCACGATGGCGGCCACGCCTTCGAGAACATCGTTGCCGGTGATGGCAACATCCTTTTCCTTCAGGAGGGAGTTATTCTTGGCATATTGATTGATCGCGCGAGTTAGTGATCCGCGAAAGCCGCTGCTGTGCGTGCCTCCATCTGGATTTGGGACGGCATTTGTGTAGCAGAGGAGTTGCTCGTTGTAGGTGTCCGTATAATGCAGGCCGATCTCAACGATCACTTTGTCCCTTGTGCCCTTAATCATAATGGGCTTGGGGTGGACGAAAGTTTTGTTCTCAACCAGGCGCTCGACAAACTCCTCCACTCCTCGCGGGTGGAGAATCTGCATGGGTTTTGCGCCCTCTTGGCGTTCATCGAGAAAAGTGAAGGAGAGTGGCGCGTTGATGTACGCGAGATCGTTGAGGCGGGTAATGATGCGCTCGGACTTGAACTCGATCGTTTCCTCGAAGATTTCGGAGTCCGGCATGAAGGTGATGAGTGTACCCGTCTGTTTTGCAGACTTGACCTCGGCGATCACATGCAGCTTCTGCTTGGTTGTTCCGCGCTCGAAAGACATCGCGTGGATTTTCCCTTCGCGGGTTACCTCGACCTTAAACCACTCCGAGACAGCATTAACGCACTTTGCTCCCACGCCATGCGTGCCGCCGGAGTATTCGTAGTTGCCCTGGCCATATTTGCCACCCGAGTGCAGGCGGGTCAGAACGAGTTCGACACCCGGGATGCCTTCTTCTTTGTTAATGTCCACAGGAATACCACGCCCGTTATCGCGAATGGAAATCGAGCCGTCGGCATGGATCGTCACATCGATATGGCTGCAGTGCCCTGCTAAAAACTCATCGACCGAGTTGTCAAGAACCTCGCTCACGCAGTGGTGGAGGGCCCTCTCGTCGGTGCCGCCGATATACATGCCAGGCTTTTTGCGAACGGCCTCGAGGCCTTTTAGGGAACTCAGATCGTCGGCTGTGTAGCTGCTCGCTTTGAAGTCCGGCCGCACTTTAGTGGGTTTTTTGGCTTCGGGGTTTATGGCGTTTTCGTCGGAAATGTGTTCGTCTGGCATCTGATTCAAAATTATGTCACCTAAGTAGGTAGTAGGGCTCCTCATGTCATTACTCAAAGCACCAACTCGGAGCAATGTTTTTTCCGCAATATTCTGGCGTTTGCTACTGGATAATGGGATGTGTCCTCCTTCTCTCCACAAGATGTTGGGTAAAATCTGTTCCCTGAAAAAAATCTCTCCCATTCTCCGAGAGGGTGGGTGGATCGTTATTCTTCTCGTGGTCGCGCTCGGAGCGTTCACTTGGAACAGGGACTCGGTTTTCTTCGACGACGCGATTTATTTTTTGGATGGGGATTGCTTTTCACGCATGACGCGAGTTCGGATGATCGAGGGGGGGGGACTCAGCTCGATCAGGCATCATGAATGGGAAAATTTCCCCGAGGGAACCACGCCGCATACCACAATACCGCTGGATGCCTTGATCGCGGGCTTTTCTCAAATTCTGCGTCCTTTTTCCGAGAGGCATCTGGCGATGGCTGGGGCTTGGATTTCTCCGCTGCTCGGTGCGGGCCTTCTGGTTTTTTTGGCGGCTTGGTCGGCGGCGGGGGCGCTACCGTATCGGCGCGCGATGATGCTCTTGTTGGCCGTGTCGCCGATCATGGCTCATGGCTTCCAGCTTGGTCGGCCTGATCATCAGTCGCTTCTCGTGCTCTTGCTCGCCGTTGCTCTCGCAGCCGAAGTGGAAATCTGGAAGGGCAGGGCAAACGCTTGGCGGTATGTCTCGGCAGCCTCATGGGCATTGGCTCTGTGGGTTTCATTATTCGAGCCGCTCATCCTGCTTGGAGTGGTTCTGCTTGCGAGGGGCCTCTGTCGAGGGCTCCATTCGCAGGCGCAGGCGCAGGCAAAGAACACAAAGGGCTGGGCGACGCCCGTGGTGCTCTTTTTGGGGCTCCTCGCAGCCACGCTCTGGATCGATGGATGGCGCGCAGCGGGCTTCCATCCGGCCTTTGCGCGCTGGGCCTTGAACATCGGTGAACTCCGTAGTCCGGGCTGGGGTGGGATTTTCTCCTGGTGCGGATGGCTTCTTGCGGTTGCGCCTGTGCTGTTGGCCTGGCGCTGGATTCGAGGCCGAGAAAAGTTCTGCGGACTTTGGCTCGCGCTCTTAATCGCAACGGCAGGCTTGAGTTTGTATCACGCGCGTTGGGGGTATTTCCTGGCTCTTGTTTTTGCAATGAGCCTGCCATGGATTTTGCCCTGGATGCGAAAGCCGTGGCTGGCGTGGTTGGTTTTTTTAATCTCGCTCTGGCCCGTCGCGGCGGAGTGGGACAGGAGGCTGTATCCGGGCGATGCAGCCTTCCGAGCGCGTGTCGAAAACATCGCCGACGCCATTGCCCTGCGCGAAGCCGCCCTGAGCCTGCGCGAGCGCCCCGCAGGCGGCGTCGTGGCTCCATGGTGGTTCTGCCCAGCCATCGTCTGGTGGAGCGGTCAGCCTTGCGTGGGGGGCACATCGCATCAAAGCCTTCCCGGAATCGTGGAGAGCAGCGAATTCTATCTCAACACAGAGCCCGATGAGGATTTTCTCCAAAATCGCCAGATCCGTTACGTTTTTGCCTACGAACCGGAGCGCCTCATCTCAAACTCCCAACAAATTTTGGGCCGAACGGCCACCGGCGCAACCATCGCCGAACGGCTCTACAAGAACTCGAAGGACACGCCAAAGGGCCTAAGAAAAATTTTCACGAATCGTTTCTTTAGAGTCTATGAAACCGTCCCGCAAAGTCCCGATGGAGACGAGCAATAGAATCGCAAGGTTACGCTTTCGATTCCCGAGCCTGTTTTTCAAATGCTTCCATGGAGCCTGACTTGAAGAGAATCCCGAGCAGAAATGTGACCGTGCTGCCGATGAAAACGTAGTAGGGCCAAGAAATGGCAGGCCACCAAGCCGGCATGATGAATCCGAAGTTCCACTCGGCAGGAACGAGTTGCCATTTCAGGAGGGCAATAGGATCGATGGCGGGAACTTTGACTTTGCCTAGAATCAGGACAGCCGCGATGCCAAGAAACATCGAAATGACGTTTGCAATGTCGTTACCACGGGATTTCGTAAGAACACCGAGCAAGAAAACACCGAGAAGGGAACCGTAGCCGTAACCGAGCACTCCAAGAGCCAAAGGAATGATGGTGATATTTGTTTCGAGTACTGCGTAGGCTGCTGCAGTCGCCACGACAACCATAAGGGCCGCAAAAACAAATGTTGCCAATCGAGCCGCACGGATCGACTGGGCATCGGTAGACGACTTGTTGATATAGGGCTGGTAAAAATCCCGGATGAACGAGGTCGCAAGGGCATTGAGAGCAGCGGATGTCGAACCCATCATGGTCGCAAAAACTCCGGCTACGATCAGTCCCCGAATGCCGGCAGGCATTTCGTGCACGATGTAATGAGCAAAAATTTCATTGTGAGCGGCAGGCAATGAGGGGTCCGGGGAAATTTGGTAGAACACCCACAGGAGAATGCCAACGGCAAGGAAGGCGAGCACGATCGGGATATCTGCAAATCCACTCAAAATCAGGCTGAATCGGCTTTTGTTGATGTTTTCCGCAGTGAGCATTCGCTGCACCATGTCTTGGTCGGTGCCATGCGTGGCCATGGTGAGAAATGTCGAGCCGAGGATAGCCGCGAGCATGGTGTAAGGATTTTCAAGCATTTGCCGCAGGGCCTCCCCAAACGGCTTCGTAGCCTCCCAGCCAGTCTGGAACATCGCGACATTGTGGCCATTGAGCATCTCGTCCACTTTTTTCAGTCCACCGGGGATGTTGTTAAGGATGGTGAAGATCGCAAAAACCACAGCTCCGCACATCAGGCAGGCTTGGATGAGGTCGGTCCAGACGACTGCCTTGATGCCACCAACAGCTGTGTATGCGGCAGTCACGGCTGTGACAAAAACAATACCCCAGAAGTACGTCCAGATGGTGATTGAAGTTCCAGGGAAGAGGTAACGCCAGATGACAACGAGGATCACACCACCGAGGTAGAGGCGCACACCAATGCCAAGCACGCGACCAAGAAGGAAGATGCCGCTGGCCATATTTTTCGTTCGCGAGCCGAAGCGCAACGTAAGGTATTCGTAAATGCTCTGAACCTTGAATTGAAAATATGGGGCGATGAAGAGGTAAGCGATGATGATGCGTGCGAGGATCGTTCCAATGGCAAGTTGTGCGTAGGCAAAACCAAGTGTCTTGTAGCCCTCTGCGGGCGTGCCGAGAAAAGTCGCCGCGCTGGTCTCGGCGGCAATAATCGAGGCGAGCACCGCCCACCAAGGAATCTTGTGCCCTCCCAAAGCGAACTCCTGAAGAGTCTCATTCCGGCGTCCGGCATAAAGACCAATGCCTACGATCAATACGAAGTAGACGAGAATGACAAAACCATCGATGAAAAGGGCAGCGCTGTGCGTCACGGGCGGAGGATTTTGACAAGTACCATGGAATTCCGCCCACTGGCTTCGTATTTTGCGAGCCTCTCCGGCGGGAGTAACGAGGGGTCGGCGGCCGTGAAGCCTCCTTTTTGCTGAAGGTAGCTGTAGGCCTGCGTGGAAAGAACAAAGAGGGTTTTCACACCCTTCTCACGAGAAAGATTTTCAACAAAAGCCATGAGTTTACGCCCATACCCTTGGTTTTCCTGCGCCTTGCGAACGTGAAGGCATGCGAGTTCGGCTGCGGATTGTTCGGGATAGAGATGCAAAGCCACGCAAGCCACTGGGGAGCGGTCGACCTCCAGAAGCCAGTAGTCGTTCAGGGACTCAAGAATCTCTGCGCGTGAACGCCGCACGAGTTCCTCGTTCTGAACGGATTGACGAATGAGCGAGATTACAGAGCGAACGTCCTTTTTAAAAATGCGCCGGATTTGCTGATACTCGTTGGAGTAAACCATCGTTCCGATGCCCTCGTGGCTGAAGATTTCGCTGAGCAGGCCTTCGTTGATGCTGCCATTGAGCAGATGCGATCGGGCCACGCCTTGCCGACAAGCTTTGGCGCCGTTTTCAAGCTTCGAAAGCAAACCTGCAGGTAAATCGGATTTGCGTTTTTTAATGAGATCTTCTGTTTCTGAAATCGAGAGTTGGCGCGGCAGCGGCGTGCAATCCTCAAAAACATTGCCTGGTGCAAGATAGAGAACTTTTGCAGCACCCAGCTCTACGGCGACTTCCAGTGCAACGCTGTCCGAGTTGACCCGATAAGTACGGCCCTCCCCGTCAAAGCCCATCGGAGGCACCACGGGAATGATGCCCTCGTCGAGGAGAAGCCGGAGGGCCTTGGTGTCAACCCGCTCGACCTTCCCGGTGTAGAGTTGATCAACTCCCCCAAGGATGCCTGCTGGGTGCACGATGAGGGCATTGATATAGGCGGCACGAAGATCGACCGATGAAAGCCCCTCCATGATTTCATTGGTGAGTCGAATGGCCGCGTCGATGCTGACTTGCAGTGTGATTTCATCAGTCAAGCCGATGCCATCGGAATTTGTGATTTTGATCCCTCGTGCAGCAGCGAGGTTTTGAATCTGTCGACTCGCCCCGTGCACAAGCACGACTTTGATGCTCAGCGAGCGAAGCACAGCAAGGTCGAGCAGGAGATTCGGAAAATTCTCCGACTCCGCCACCTCGCCATCCACCGCAACCACAAAAATGCGCTCTCGGAAGAGAGGCACATATTGCAAAATTTCCCGCAGGTCGGAGACGTTCACATTTTCTGCCTCGCTGATAACAGATGCGCGGTCCGCGACATAGCGGAAAATAACGCTGGCGGGAAAGCTTGGTCGCTCGTTAGTTTGCCGCTCATGTCCTTTGAAAAGTGTCTCCTTGCTGCGCAAGGTTATTTGGAGCTTGAAATGCCTGCCGAGGCCATGGCTGAGCTTGACTCGATGCCGCTGCAGGAAAGGAATACGGAGTCCGCTTTGCAGATGAGGCTTTTTATAACGATGAAAAGCCACAAGTGGGATGAGTCGCTGAGGACTTGTGAGAGCCTGCGGGATTTGTATCCCGGAAGCGTTGCAGGTTTTATCCATGGTGCATTCTGCCTTCATGAGCGCGGCCAAACCGACGCTGCTCTGCGCCTTCTCCTGAGCGGTCCGCCTGCGCTGGCAGAGGAAGCGACCTATTTTTATAATCTCGCTTGTTACAGCGCCGTTGTTGGGGATTTGGAAAGTGCGGTGGATTACGCTCAGAGAAGCTTTGAGATGGATGACAAATTCCGCGAACTCGCCAAATTCGACCCCGATTTGAAAGAAGTTCGCGAGCGTTTATGAGAAGGGTCGAGGAGGCATTTGAAACAAATTTTTCAAACGGTCTCGAAGTCGGTGCGGCGCTGAGTATTTTTCGCGAAGGCAATCAAGTCGTCTCGCTATGCGGAGGGTTTTGCGATGCCGCACGCTCAGTGCCATGGCGGGACGCAACGCTGGTTCTGATCTGGTCGGCCACAAAGGGCGTGGCATCCGCATGCGTACTTCATGCGATGCAGGAGGCCGGGGCAAATCTTCAGACATGTGTGGCGGATTTTTGGCCTGAATTCGCTCGCGCTGGCAAGGCCTCGCTCACGCTGGCTCATGTCCTTTCCCACCGAGCTGGGCTCTGCGCGCTCGAGGATGCCTCGGCAAATATACTCGACCGAGGAAGCGTGGTGCGTGCCATCGAAAATCAAGCTCCCCTCCTGCCTGTCGAAGCGGGCCCAGCCTACGGTCCCAGGGTCTTTGGCTTTGTGCTCGACGAAATCCTACGGCGTCTAGCCGATGGGGAAACCCTCGGCGATTACTGGCGCAGGGTTTTTGCCGAGCCGCTTGGAATCGATTTATGGATCGGCCTGCCGGAAAATGAAAATGCCCGTGTAGCCACGATCTTGCCCCCTTTGACAGAAAAGTTCGCTACGGGTGAGGAACTTTTTACACGAGCCTTCGCCGATGCAGACTCACTAACCCGCCATGCGTTCATGAGTCCGACCGGCCTTTTTGGAATCTCCGCAATGAATTCGCCCGAGGTTCGCACCATCTCCCTGCCAGCGATGGGAGGCATCTCCTCCGCCCATGCTCTGGCAAAATTTTACGCCATGTTGGCTTCAGGCGGCACGTGGAACGGGCAGACTTTTTTTAAAATGGAGACACTGGGATGGATGTCCACTCGGCTTGCACAAGGATTTGACCCCACGCTCCAGCGCGAAATGGCTTTTTCGGCGGGTTTTATGATGGATCCGATTGATGAGGCAGGGCATAAAATGCGCTCACTTCTCGGCCCATCGCTCTCGGCATTCGGCCATGCCGGCAGGGGAGGCAGCTTGGGATTTGCAGATCCCGAGCAGGGAATTGGCTTTGGCTACGTAATGAACCAAATGGGGGCAGGTGTGGTTCCCCAAGAGCGCTGCGATCCTCTCGTGCGCTCGTTTTACGACGCAGCTTAATTAATAATCGTCACCGTGGTGCCAGATGGGGCATTTTGAAAAAATGCCTTCACCATCCGCTCCGGCATGCGGATACAGCCATGACTATCCGGAACGCCGGGCAGAAACCCTTGGTGCATCCCGACAGCAGTGCGTCCCAGTCGCATGAAATATGGCATCGGTGCGCCAGCGAAACTTCCGCCCGCAGGAACAGGATCTTTCCCCTTGCTCACATTCTTCACCAATACATCTCCCTGAGCGCTAACATAGTCGCCGTAGAGATTTGAAACGTGGTCTTCATTTTTTTGGGTGATTTTGTAGGACCCTGTAGGCGTTCCAAAACCCTCGCGCCCAGAAGAAATTGCCGATACGCCAACGAGTTTTGATCCCTTGTAAAAGGAGGCTTTTTGTTCGGAGAGATTAATCACAATGGATGGCTCCCCATCGACTCCATCGCCGTCCCAATAAGAATTCTTATCGGCCAAAGTGGACTCCGCAGAACGCGAGATGATCGAACCATCGGTTCCCAGATACTTTGTGGCTGAGCTGGTGAGACGTGTGTCATAGTTCGCGCAGCTGGCGAGTAGCATACCGGTGGCAATGAGAGTGGTGAAATCCTTACGGGTCATGAGTTGAAGCGGAATTAAACTCAGCTGGGCCAGAGCGTCAAGTAGAGGAAATCTTTTGGAAAGGTAACAAAGAATTTTTTCACTAAGGCTTTTCATTTAAAAACCCGTTGTTCACAATACGCCGCCTGCCCCAAAAAAACAAAAATTTATGCCCGTTACAGCCAAAGGACTTGAAGGAATCGTCGCCAACTCAACCAGCCTCAGTGATGTTCTCGGTGAAGAAGGCATCCTGATTTACGCCGGTTACGACATCAACGAAATCGCCGGAAATGCCAGCTTTGAGGAGACGATCCATCTCCTCTGGTATGGAACACTTCCCAACCGAGCTCAACTCGAAGAGCTCTCGACAAAACTGCGTTCCTCACGCGAGTTGCCTCAGCCAGTCGTAGATTTCCTTCGAGCCGCCCCAAAAAATGCAGGCCCGATGGATGTGATACGGACAGCTGTTTCGATGCTTGGACTGTACGATTCAAACCCGAAAGACGAGAGCCCCAAGGCAAACTACAAACGTTCGATCAGCATCACGGCGAAAATCAGTGTCATCACGGCCTACTTCCACCGCGCACGCCAAGGTCTCGATTTTCCGACCGTTCGCACAGATCTCGGTGAAGCCGCCCACTTTCTCTATCTCGTCAATGGCACCGAGCCGAGCACTGAAGCCGCTCGCACGCTCGATGTCGCGTATGTTCTCCATGCTGACCATGGCATGAATGCATCGACATTCTCTGCCCGTGTCACCATAGCCACGCTTTCGGACATGTATTCGGCCATCACCTCGGCCATAGGAACACTCAAAGGCCCACTCCACGGCGGCGCTAATGAAGGGGTCATTCACATGCTCCAAGAAATCGGCACCGAGGATAAGGTGGACGCTTGGGTGGAGTCCCAGCTCGAGCAGAAGAAAAAAATCATGGGTATCGGTCACAGGGTCTACAAAGTCCTCGACCCACGTGCTCCACATCTCCGTGAGATGGCCGTTGTGCTGAGCAACCAACTCGGCGAGCCAAAGTGGATTCGAATGAGCGAACGCATCGCCTCAATCATGAAGGAGCGGAAAGGCCTCAATGCAAATGTCGATTTCTATTCCGCCACAGTCTATTACTCCATGGGTATCCCAACGGATCTCTTCACGCCCATCTTTGCCATAGCCCGCACGGCGGGATGGACAGGGCACGTGATGGAGCAACTTGCCGATAACCGACTGTATCGTCCTTTGAGTGAGTACACCGGCCCCGCAGTTGGCAAGAAGTTCCAAGTGATTGACGGTCGTCCATGACCCCACGCCTCATGGCGCGAGGGCTTCGCAGATCGTTTCGCATTGGCGGAGCCTCGATTGAGGTTCTGCGTTCCATAGACATCGACATTTCGGCTGGCGAATCCGTATTTCTCTGCGGCGCCAGCGGGGCCGGTAAGACCACGTTGCTCTACACTTTGGCAGGTCTAGAAACTCCCGAGGCCGGCACCGTAGAATTTGAAGGCCAGTCGCTCTATGACCTTTCAGGAAACGCTCTCGCCCGCTTGCGCAACAAACACATGGGCTTTGTCTTTCAATCTTACTTTCTTCTACCGGAACTGACCGCCTTGGAAAATGTCCTGCTCCCCGCGCTCATTCGCGGAAAATCCGAGCTCGCTCGAGGACGCGATCTTCTGGAGCGCGTTGGTCTTTTAGAACGCATCGACCATCTCCCCGCCGAACTCAGCGGCGGAGAGCAGCAGCGCGTGGCCATTGCCCGATCCCTCATCAACGACCCGGCCATTCTTTTTGCAGATGAGCCTACCGGCAACCTCGATTCAAAAAACGGCGAAGTTATCATCAGTCTTCTGCTCGACCTTACGAAGGCCGATGGTCGCTCGCTTGCCGTCGTCACGCACGATGAGAACCTGGCGCGCCGTGGCGACAGGCTGGTGCGGATTGTTGATGGCCGCCTCGCCCTAAGCTGACATGCCGCTCGATTACCCCACCCCATTCAATGAGCTCACACGCGAGTTGCGACGCCTGCCGGGACTTGGTCCACGCAGTGCCGAGCGCTGTGCACTTTGGTTACTAGGCCACAAGGATGCCCGCCCTGAACCGCTCGCTGCAGCCATCTTAGCGGCATCCGCATCCATCCATCCCTGCCAAAAATGCGGCTTTTTTTCGGTGTCGGAACTTTGTGAAATTTGCCTGCAACCTTCACGCCAAGGCCGAGAAATCTGCATCATCGAGCAATCAACCGACATCCTGCCATTGGAGCGAAGCGGCGTGTTTCAAGGTCTGTACCACTCCCTCGGCGGTCGCCTCGCTCCACTAGACCATATCGGCCCAGCGCAGCTGCGCATCGAACCACTTCTTGAGAGACTCCGCATCGAGAAACCCACGGAAATCATCCTTGCTCTCAGCGCCGATGTCGAAGGTGAGGCCACTACAAATTATCTCACAGAAATTCTTGCTCCGTTTGATATCCGAACGACCCGCATCGCCCATGGCCTCCCTGCCGGTGGGGGGCTGGAGCATGCGGATCAACTCACACTCCAACGTGCCCTCACCGGTCGCCGTCCGGTCTGAGACCACATCACTCGACCGTTACGCTTTTTGCCAAGTTCCGAGGTTTGTCCACATTGCAGCCAAGAGCGACAGCGGTGTGGTAGGCTAAAAGCTGAAGCACAATAGTGTTGAGAAAAGGGGTTAGGAAAACAGGCGCCGCCGGCAGGAGGATGGTCTCATCGCAGAGCGATCGGAGGGTGCTATCCCCATGCGTGCCCAGTGCGATCACCGGCCCTCGGCGCGCTTTGATTTCCTCGATGTTGCTGATGTTCTTTTCAAAGACGTCATCCTGCGGAGCCAAGACAATGCTGGGCGTTTCCTCATTGATGAGAGCGATGACGCCATGCTTGAGCTCGGCACTGGGATACCCGGTGGCTGGGATGTAGGTGATTTCCTTCATCTTGAGCGCACCTTCGAGCGCGATTGGGAAGTTTGCTTGACGGCCCATGAACAGAAAATTCCGAGTCTTCGAGTACTTGGCTGCTATGCCTGCAATGAGGTCATTGCATTCGAGCGTTCGAGCCACGAGATCTGGAAGGCTCTGAAGGTTTTCGATGACCTCTTCGCCATCGGAGTGAGACAGGTCGCGGATGCGCCCCAGCATCAGCCCGAGCATGGAAAGGATCACTAGTTCAGATGTGAACGTCTTTGTTGCCGCAACCCCGATTTCAACTCCCGCCCGCAGACCGATCCCCCCTTCGCTCTCGCGGCTGATTGTGCTGAAGACATTATTGCAGATTCCGAATGTGAGTGCCCCTTTGCGTTTGCTCTCGCGAAGTGCAGCGAGCGTATCTGCCGTTTCACCGCTCTGGCTCATGGCGAAGACGGCGGTTTCGGGATCAATCGGGGCGTTGCGGTAACGAAACTCGCTCGCATAATCGCACTCGACTGGAATTCGCGCCAGCGACTCGATTAGGTATTCCCCAGTGAGAGCGGCATGAAATGTCGTTCCACAGCCAGTAAGAATGATACGCTTCAAATCGCGCAATTGCTCATTGCTGCGATGCAATCCCGTGAAGCGAGCGGTCGCTTCCTCGAGATCCAGCCTGCCTTTCATCGCCTCGCGCAGAGTTTCTGGTTGCTCGTGGATTTCCTTGAGCATGTGGTGCGCAAACCTTCCCTTACCAGTCGCGCGAGCCTCGAGTTCTATTTTGCGGAGCTTAGGAGGCGACGCCGCGCTGCCGGAGACGGTCGCGAGGTGAAATGATTCGCCATCCAGCGCGGCGATGTCCTGATCTTTCATGTAGATCACATCATCCACCCAGCCATCGAGTGCGACCGCATCGCTAGCGATAAATTGAGCGTCTTTGCCAATTCCTAAAACAAGCGGGCTCCCGCTTCGCGCTGCAGCCAAAAATTCTCCGAGGTCGGCATGGATGATGGCGATTGCATACGTTCCCCGAACGTGTCTCAGAGTCTCCTGCATCGCATGAATGAGAGCTGGGCGATTTCGCTCGGAGTTCTGGTCAAACGCTTCACCGATGAGGTGTGCAAGGACCTCTGTGTCGGTCTGGGAGCGAAAAACATGTCCCCGACCGATGAGTTCTTCACGAAGGTGCTTGTGGTTTTCAACGACCCCGTTGTGAACCAGAGCTAGTCTGCCGGAGGCGTCCAAATGCGGATGAGCATTTTCCTCGGTGACCTCGCCATGCGTTGCCCAGCGGGTATGGCTGATACCAGGACTGCCGCGCAAAGGTTGTTCGTTAACCGTTTGCACAAGCTGCGAGACGCCTCCTACTGACTTTCTGATGTGAATTTCATTCCCGCTCAGTACGGCAACCCCAGCTGAGTCGTAACCTCGGTATTCCAAGCGTCCCAGCCCTTCCAAAAGAAAGGGCAGGGTGTCTTTTTTTCCAATTGTTCCAACAATTCCACACATAATTTATGGTGATTATTTCAAGTTGCCGCTGAGCGGGGTGAATGTAAATCCGAGCTCTTGCAGACCTCTAACCGTTGTCCGCAGGTCGTCGGGATTTAAATACCAGTGGAAGTAAAACCCTGCCCAGCCATCGCGAACAACTTTGAGCGCCCTTGCGCGTTGAAGCAGATCCTCGGGACCTGTGGGGGCTTGGAGTTCATACCATCCGAAGGGATCAATGTAGCCAATCGTCTCTGGCATACGCTTCAGGCCATAAGTATCGCGATAAATGTAGGGCGAATTCAGCTCAGTTGCTTGAGTTTGTCCCGCTGCATCTTTGTAGAAAAATATGCCACGGTCGCAGGCAAAGGGATGAATGCTCGCGAAAACCTTATAATCAACAGGCGATGCCAGATAGTGGGGTGTAAGCCATCCCACGGGACTGAAGCCGGCATTTTTTAGGATGTTCAATCCACGATTCACCCTGTTCCGAGCCCAACTCGCAGAGTCGCCAGGCAGCGGGCCAACGAGTGTGAGACATCCGCGTTCGTCGGCAGTGACACGATAAAATTCGTAATCATCGCCACTGACACCGGTATAAGGATTCATGAGCCCGTCGTTTTGGTGCGTCGTGCCGTGTTGTAGAATCTGACCGCCTTCACTGACCCATCGGCGTATTTCAACCGAAAGCGCAGAATTTTTTGTGATGCGAAGCGTCTCGCTGACTCCGCCATTATAAATGCCCGACCAGTCGCGATACTCAGGAATCAAACTGATTGTGAAGGGCACGTTCAAGTCTGCCAACGTATTCCCCAGCGATTTGAGGTTTGACAGATCAGATATGGCTGAGACGTCCTCGATTCGAAAAAATGCTCGGTGGTTCTCCGCGTGCAAAATTCCCAGCATGTCATGGAGCAAGTCAGCAAATGCCAGAGAACGATTCTCGAATGTCGTGGAGGACATCGGCATATCGGCTACGAACCAGAATTTTCCACTCTGTACGATGTAGGGCCACTCGGCACCGTCCTGATCCAAGCATACCGCATGGACTACGACTTTCGAAGGCTCGGTAACCCGAATGCGGCTCAGGCCGGCATCGAAGGGTTCCTTTACCAGATTTGTATTTTTATAAATGACCGTCGGGTGGTTTTCTCCCGACCATGACTCAAGCTGGAATCCGTAGCGGTCGCTGAATTGTGTGAGCGGGGCGTAAGTTGAAAGATCCCAAGCGTAGCGCCACAGATTCACTCCCATCCACACAAACGGCTTCGCAGTATTTTCCAGATCACTTTGAAAAGCGGCTGGCAGCACAGATTCGTTCCAGACAGAAGCCACATAAAATGCCGCGTCATTTGCTGCGATGTCGCCAGATTTGTAAGTGGCCAACGATTTGCGTGTCACCTTGGCATCAAAGTGCCCGAGCAGGCTCTGAAGCTTGAGCGAGTATATTTCCCCAAGCCATCCCCACTGGCCCTCATTGTCATAAACAACGAGGATGTTTGGGATCGCGGGCAGCGTTTGACTCTGTATGCGCGGCGGTGCAAGCAAAACCACAGCAGCGGCCACCACGGCGATCAGGCATCCACACGGAATGAGCATCGCCAGTGAGGACCGGGTTTTATTTTCAATTTTGGT
>VFJO01000058.1 GCA_009886045.1 Verrucomicrobiota bacterium | reverse complement strand
GCAGCAGACTGGAATGGCGACGCCATTGCGACCAAGAAAATATTGGGAGACGGATCCGTTACCTTTGTCAGCGGACAGACTACGCAGAATGTCATGGTCGGATTGAATGTGGTCAATGATAACTCGAATTATCCAGAGCTTGATTATGTCATTCATAGCACGACGACAGGGTGCTTTGTGTTTGAGAAGGGTGTGAATACGCTAAACATGGGAGCCTACACGGCCACCACGGTGTTCAAGGTAGAGCGCGTGGGAGACACGGTAAGGTATTACAAAGACGGCGCCTTGATGTATACTTCGCTGACGAAGACGACGAATCCATTGTTGGTGGATTCCAGTTTTTACCAGATCAACGATTCCATCAGCCAGTGCCGGATAGATACCGGAGACACCGATGGTGACGGCATCCCCGACAAATGGGAATTGGCACTGTTACCCGCAGGATCAGGTTACAATGAGGTACTGGCATTTTTGCCAACGAATGATTTGGACAGTGATGGGGTAAACAATGTGCAGGAATATCTGGATGGAACGAATGCCAGCAATGCCATGAGTAAGATGGAGCCTGTGGTGTGGCAGAACTTTGTGAACACAGCCATTGTCGGAACGAACACCGGCGGCTTAAAGAAAAGCGCTGGAGCTGCCAGTGTGTATGATGCGGATGCCGTGAGCACGAAGAAAATCCTTGCTGATGGCAGAGTGAGTTTTAAAGCTACCCCTGGCAGTCATGTGTTGTTGGGACTCAACGCTGTGAACACGGATCGTAACTATTCCGACTTGGAGTTTGCGATTCATCCTACCTCGACAGGCTTGGTTTATGCTTACGAAGGGAGCACTCAGGCAGCAACCCTGAGTCAGACCTACACCGCCAATACATTATTTACCATTGAGCGAGTGGGCGGCACGGTGAAGTATTATGTGGATGGCGTGTTGGTGTATACCTCTGCGAAGAAGAGCACGGAACCGATGATGATTGATACCGCGTTTGCCACGGTGAACAGCACGATCTCAGAGTGTCGTATTTCTACAGGAGACACTGATGCAGATGGGATGCCGGATAGTTGGGAGTTAGCACAGTTACCCGCAGGGGCAGGGATGACGGAGTTGCTGTCGTATTTGCCTACTAATGATCAGGACAGTGATTTAGTGACGAACCTGCAGGAGTATCAAGATGGCACGAATGCCAATGATCGCTTGAGCAAGATGGAGTATGTGGTGTGGAGCGGATTCCGATCAACGACAGCCCAAGGCGTTAATG
>VFJO01000230.1 GCA_009886045.1 Verrucomicrobiota bacterium | reverse complement strand
GTGCCGGAGCCGGTCTGCCAGATGCGAAGTGGGAAGTGGGCGTCGAGTTTCCCGGCGATGACTTCATCCGCCGCCTGCGCGATGAGATCGCATTTTTCAGCGGACAGTTTCCCCAGATCACTATTTGTCAGGGCTGCAGCTTTTTTGAGAACGCCGAGGGCCTTGATCATCTCGGGGGGAAGTATGTCTTCCCCGATGTCAAAATGGATGAGAGAGCGGGCTGTCTGCGCGCCCCAGTGCGCTTCGTGCGGGACAGAAATCTCGCCCATTGAGTCGGATTCCAGGCGGTGAGTTGAGGGGTTGTGCGGAGCGGGTGAGGTCATGCGGAAGTTTTAAGAATTAAGTATTAAGCGGAGGTGAGTGAGGCGGAAGATTTGGAGGTAAGCGGGCTCAATTTTTCCTTCCTCTGTGCTCTCAGTGTCCTCTGTGGTTAATTTTCTGAAATTCGGGTTACAGATGCCGAACGAGATCGCTTTTTTCAAAGCGAACTTTTGCAAAGGAGGAATATTTGTCTTCGGCGGATCGGTAGCCTGCAGCACAGGCTACGATGGAGTTGTAGCCTTTGTCGGGGAGGCCGAGGATGGTGTCATACTCCCGAGGATCGATGCCCTCGAGCGGGCAGGTATCCACACCGACGAGTGCGGCGGAGGTCATGAAGTTGCCTAGAGCGATGTAGACTTGGCGAGCTGCCCATTCGCGCACCCAGGCTTGGCGCGGACCGGCAATGACGTCGGCCATCATCATGTCTCGATAGAAACTCAGTGAATCAAGTGTCACTCCACGAACTTCAGCGATGCGGGCGAGATATTTTTCCATGTAGGCCACATCGACCTCTTCGGGAATGGCGAAAACGACCAGATGCGATGCGTCTGTGACTTGGGATTGGTTCCAAGAATGTGGGCGGAGCTTGGCGCGGAGGTCGGGATTTGTGATGACGAAGAACTGCCAAGGCTGGAGTCCGTAGGAGGAAGGCGAAAGAATGAGTGACTCTTCGAGGGCCGACCAAAGCTCGGATGGGATTATTTTCGACTCGTCGAATTGTTTGGTGGCGTAGCGCCAAGACTGTGCGGCGAGGAGTTGATCAGCGGAGATAGGATTCATGCCTTGCGATTGCAAGGTATTGTCCAACAAATATCAAGACTCTTCATAAAACCCCATGACCCGAGGTTCTCGGGCAAATCGGCGCATGACTGGGTCATTCATGAGGTAATTGAAAAGATCGGCGGGTATGGATGCCTCGGTGGCGCGGAGAATTGCGGCGGCCTTGCCAAAATCGCCGAGTCTCATGGCGATATATGCGGCACAAAAATCCTCTGCCGTCGTGTGGCCTTGGGCGAAGTAGGACGGGAGGCTCTCATCCAGTGTGTCGCTGAGGACCTGCAGAGAAAGCAGCGTGAGCATTTCAGTGGTGGGTCGGTCGGGCTTGGAATCGCGCAAATTCAGGAGCGCAGCAAAAGCTTTATTGGGGATTCCCTCTGCGACAGCTTCCCCGTTCTTCGATGGGGTGCGGGCATCCTTAGCGCGTTGGATGCCTTCGGAGAGTCCGGAATAAAAAAACAATCGGCCGACTAGGACATTTGAAACCAGAAGAAGTGCCAATACGCCAACTATGATCAGAATTTGAAGTTTCCATGGGCCTTGCTGGAGTGGCAGACGAGCTGAGGAATTCTGAGTACTTCTCCTCCTGCGGCGTTTTGAATGCGAAAAACCCTCCGAGGGGGGTTCTTCAGAGCCTCCTTGAAGAGGAATGCTCTGCTCATGTGAATGAAAAGCGCCTGAGGAGCTTTCATGAGATGTATTCCGATCTGTGAATAGTGAGGATTTTTCCGGCAAACTCATGGGGGCTGCTTGCACTTTATATTCAGTTGCCCAGTGCGAACATAAAAATCACAGGCGCTTTGCAGGGAATCCTCGGGCGTGTGTTTACTCTCCCAGCGAGTTGTTTCTCGGAAGGAAGACGAGTCCACTACCCAGCGGTCAACCCAGAGATCAAGAACTCGGTCGCGGGTGAGGCTAGGGGCTGCGGCCCGAAGTTTTGGATGGGAGTCCACGATCCATGAGAGGCATTTGATGAAAACCTGCGGCATGGGAACCGTCAGCCCATTTGCATTGCAGGAAAGTGCTGCGTAGTGAATGAGCTCCAGGTCGGTAATCGAGCGATCTGAGGCGATGTAATAAGGTCCAACTTGGTTGCTCTGCCAAGAGACGCGAATCGCTTCAAGAAGGTCGCGGACATCGATAAAGCTGTATTCTTTTTTTCTCAGGCCTGGCTTGGGTCTGAGAGGGCCTGCTGCCACTTTAAAAAGTTGTAGTGTAGCGCTGTCGCCCGCCCCCAAGACCATGGGCGGTCTGAGAATCGTGATGGCCCGCCCTGAGTGCAGGCGGCGGATCGCGCGCTCGAGTTCGAGTTTCGATTGCCCGTACATCGTCAGGGGCGTGTCGGCATCTGTTTCCCTTCTGGCTTGGCGTCCTGCTGGAGTCGGCCCCCCGGCGGCTTGGGAGGAAAGGACAACCACTCGACAGTCCCTGGGCAGGACGTCAAGAACACGAAGGGTCCAGTCCACATTCACGCTGTTGTATTCCTCGCGAGTCCTAGCAAAAAGAACGCCGGCAGAAAGGAGGGCATGCGTCGGACGCAGGTCGCCCCACTTCGAAGGGTCCGTTTCTAAAGGAACGACATCTGCGTGAGAAATCCCCTCACACTCAAGGCGCCGCCGGAGTTTCTCCGCGCTGCGTACAGGGGCGAGAATGCGTGTGCCTTGTTGCGCTTCTTGGGCAAGCATATTAAAACCCACAAAACCGGTTGCACCGGTCAGGAGTAGGGTTTTCATGCCCAATCGCGCCGAAGGATCAGGGAGTGGCTTGTGGCTTGGCGTCGGATTCGGAAGCCGAAGCGTTTTGCTGGCGTTGGATTTTGTACTTATCTACAACCGCACGGGCATCGGGATCCGTATCTGCAAGGTTGATGAGGTCGGTGAGCAGCTCCGTGTATCTAGCTTGCACTTGTTGGGATTGCTGGACGAGGGACTCGCGTTGTTTGACGAGTTCGGTTAGGTTTTTCTCGGAGTCTGCAAGCGAGGTGATTTGCCTGTCTAGGTTCTCTGCCTGCCATTTCATGCTGCGGGCGTTTTGGCCGAGGCTGCTGATTTGAGCGAACAGAAATACAGCAAAGGCAAAAGCAATGAGAGCCATTGGAAGATGGATACTTTCTGAGGTTTGGGTCTGTGAAGTCATCTGTTCGTTGGTGTAGTCGTCCATGAGTCGAATATTGTTGGGGGCTTAATTGGATTTTGCTTCGATGCCGTATTTGCGCAGAAGTGATGCGATTTTTTGGTTTTTATTTTGAACCTGCAGAGTCTGCAGATCGCGAATTACTGAAGGCCCGACTTGGTTTGCCAATTGGGATGCGGAGTCGATGAGCTGTTGTTGCGCCTGAATTTGTTGCTGCTGGCTCTGGATGGCGAGCTGGTGGGTTTGGATTTCATCCTGCTGGGTTTGGAGCCCACGCTGGAGATTTTGGCTGTTCCAGCTTGAAAAGAGGAACCAGAGGCTGAAAAGGATGGCGAGGGAGCTGGCAGCAGTTGATACGAGTTTGATAGGCATGGGGCGGTAAAAGCTAAAGGTTTGAGGTATTACCATCGAATCAGACGAGTGAGGCGTCAAGACTCAATCGTCGGCGACAAACGCCAGCGCGAGCGCAGTGTTTTTGACTAAAAAAACATCGCCATGAGGCAACTCCGGAACATAGTCTCCACCTTCTGCGATTGATCAAATTATGAGCCAGCCAACATCTCCCTCACCATCCACCACTTCGGTGGACTCACCCTCGATAAACAGCCTCGGTATGCCCTTTGTGCCGATTCCCCGATTCTCAACACTCATCTCTATTTGGCCAACTCGCGTGCGAGATTTTGAACCTTTCTCATCGGAAAAAAATGTGGCGATGGAGAATCAATGTACAAATTTTGGCCCAGACCATCCGATCGTGAGTATCACTTGGAAAGAAGCGACCCAGTTTTGCGAATGGCTCACGGAGAAAGAGCTCGCTGCGGGAAATCTTTCCGAGGACAAGGTTTTCCGTCTTCCTACGGATTTGGAATGGAGCGCCGCAGTCGGGCTACCCCACGAAGAAGGGACTCGCCCTGACCTTCGCAGTGGCGAGCTGGACGGGTATCCATGGGGAGCCAGTTGGCCGCCGCCCAAAAACGCGGGCAACTACTCCCAGGAGCTCGGTGTTGACGAATACGAATTCACGTCGCCAGTGGGCAGTTTTGCTCCCAATCAATTTGGAATTTACGATCTGGGGGGAAACGTCTGGGAATGGTGCCAGGACTTCATCGACCGTTCGCAGGATTGCCGTGTGCTACGCGGCGCCTCGTGGTTCAACGGCTACCAAGACCGGATGAAATCCTCTTTCCGCAATGATCTCGGACAACCCGACGCCCGCTACTCAAGCTTTGGATTCCGTGTGGCTTTGGGAACTCTACACAAGCGCTGACGCAGGCTAGGGACGTTTTTTATAAAACCGTCTCGCCCGAGCAGAGAATATCAATAAAAGCGTCAGGGCGAGATGCCGAAAGAAGCTCCTGAACGAGTTCATTGTTGCCACAGAGGCGGGCTATCGTTCCCACAACGCGAAGGTAGTCGTTATTGAGGGCGAACGGAATGCCTGCAACAAAAACCAGCCGCACATTTTCTGTGGTGTCTTTCGATGGGAATCCTTCTTGAGAGCGACCGACGGCCATCACAAGCGAGCCGACGGCATCCGTCCTCCCGTGAGCAATAATAATTCCGCAGCCGTGGGCGTTGATTGCAGGGGCACGGCGTTGCAGCACAGATTCCCGGAGTGCATTCCATTGGAGGATGCGGATGTCTCCGCTGAGTAAGGAGAGCACTTCACTCACAGCCGGCTCTAATTCCGTCGAGGACAGGGAGAGATTGACATGGCTAGGTTGAAGAATTTGGCGGATGGCGATCATATAATACTACCGGACCATTTGAGTTTGCGGCGCAGAACCTCGGTAATCGGCCTCTCGGGAAGCATGGCCAGAGGCAGAACGCGTTCGCTTTTTTCAAGGCGCAACGAGTCATCGCCAGACATGGGAAACCAGCTCTGTGCATCGACGGAAACAAAGGCCGTCTGACCAGGCTTGGCGACCTTGATTTCAACAACAGAGGAGTCGCTAACAACAACCGAGCGGTTTGTGAGAACATGCGGACAGATGGGAGTGACCACAAATCCTCCCGAGTCGGGCATGAGAATAGGGCCGCCGGCTGAGAGGGAGTAGGCGGTGGAACCCGTCGGCGTGGCTACAACCAGACCATCCGCGTTGTAGTCGGTGAGCGGAATCCCGCCGAGGGTCACGCGCATCTGAACGAGTTGTGAGCGCTCGCCTCGGCTTACCACGACATCATTCAGTGCGAAAAGCGTACTGGCATCACCCGAGGAATGGGTCAGAACCGCCTGAAGAAGCACTCGATGACTGAGCGCGTAGTCGGCCTTCCTGATGCATTCGACAGCACGTCGTACTTCATTAGATCCCAGACAGGTCAAAAAACCAAGGGTCCCGATATTAATTCCAAAAACAATAGGTAGCTTGGATGTTATTTTTTGAACGACGCGGAGGATCGTGCCATCTCCCCCGATTACGACGAGGAGTTCGCAGCATTCGGCAAGCGAGCTCTCATCAAAATCGGACGTCAAATTGGCCAGGCGCGCAGTGTTTTTGTGGAGCAGAAAAGGCAGGTTGGCTCGCTGAAGCTCGGCGACCATCTCTTGCACCACCCCAGCGGCGTCGGGCTTTTCCGCATGAGCTATGAGACCAATCATGCGTGATTGGGCTGCGGACTCCAAGGGACAGACGGAGTCGGCGAATCGTGGTGCGCTTTCATAAGTTCTATCTCCCTACTTAGCCAAAGGCGCAAAGCAAAAGCAACGCCAACCTGCACGGAGTTTCTTCAAAGCTCATGTTGCGTTCCCGCAGAGAGAGGGGATACTGATCGGCTATGGCGTTCGAATTGGAGTCGAAATACAGTCCGCAGGGGGATCAGGCGCGGGCGATCGCCGACCTGACCAGATCGCTTTCGGCGGGAAATCGGCACCAAACTCTCCTCGGCGTGACGGGATCGGGCAAGACCTTCACCACGGCAAATGTGATCCAAGAACTGGACAGGCCGACCCTTATCATGTCGCACAACAAGACGCTTGCTGCTCAACTTTACAGTGAGTTCAAGCAATTCTTTCCGCACAATGCGGTGGAATACTTTGTAAGCTATTTCGACTACTATCAACCGGAAGCCTACATTCCCCGATCGGATACCTACATTGAGAAAGACTCATCGATCAATGAGGAGATCGAGCGATTGAGACTCTCGGCAGTGAGTTCGCTTTTAACCCGAAGGGACACAATCATTGTGGCCAGTGTCTCCTGCATTTACGGCCTTGCATCGCCGAAGGATTTTCTGCAAATGCTCGTCACGATCCACCCCGGACAACGCATCAGTCGCGAGGAATTTTTGTCCAAAATTGTCGAGATGCTCTACGAGCGGAACGACATTTCCTTTGGCCGAGGCAAATTCCGGGTGCGTGGAGACGTCGTTGAGGTTCACCCCGCCCAGAACGAGGACGAGGCCGTACGGGTTGAGTTTTTTGGTGATGAAATCGAGCGGATCAGTGTGTTTGATGTCCTGACCGGCCATACCAGTGCGACGCTCACAACGTTTACCCTCTTTCCGGCGAAGCAATTTGTGACCCCTCACGAAAAGCTCAGGACCGCCATGGTCGGCATACGTGGTGAACTTGAGGCGCGGGTCGCCGAGTTTGAGCGCCAGAGCAAATTTATTGAGGCCCAGCGCATCCGCATGCGGACCGAGTTTGATTTGGAAATGATGCAGGAAATGGGTTTCTGTAACGGCATCGAAAACTATTCGCGGCATCTCACCGGGCGCCCCCCAGGTTCGTGTCCCTACACGCTCATGGACTTCCTTCCAAAGGAACACCTGCTCGTCATTGATGAGTCTCACGCCACTATCCCCCAGATCGGCGGCATGTATGCAGGCGATCGCTCCCGCAAAAGCGTTTTGGTTGAATATGGCTTTCGCCTCCCCAGCGCCCTCGACAATAGGCCGCTCAACTTTAGTGAATTTATGGAGACGGCAAACCAGCTCGTTTATGTAAGCGCCACTCCGGGCGGTTTTGAAATCAACAACAGCGTCGTTGGCAACAAACAATGGATTCCTAATCCCGAAAACAAATTCAGCGAAATCGGAAAGGCAGCGGGCCTGCAACAATCGACGTATTCCGAAAAAGAGCTTGATGTCACCTTGCCGGGAACAAAGCTCGTGATCGAGCAAATCATTCGTCCGACGGGCCTATTGGATCCAAAAATCACGGTGCGCCCGCTTGCGGCTCAGATCGATGAAACGATCGAGCTTTGCCGCCGACGGATTGAGATTGGTGAAAAGATTTTGATTACCACATTAACCAAAAAGACCGCTGAGGATCTCGCAGACTACCTGCGTGAGATCGGACTCCGAGTTCGATACCTCCATAGCGATATCGACACCATCGAGCGGGTCGAAATCCTTCGCACACTTCGTTCCGGAGATTGCGACATTCTCGTTGGCATCAATCTTCTGCGAGAGGGGCTCGACTTGCCCGAGGTGTCGCTTGTTTGCATCCTGGATGCTGATAAGGAGGGCTACCTGCGCAGCAGGACAAGTCTCATCCAAACCTCCGGCCGAGCGGCAAGGCATCTCAATGGCGAAGTGGTTTTATTTGCGGATCGCATCACCGGTAGCATGCAAGGTTTGCTCGATATCTCGGCGTACCGCCGGAAACGTCAGGAGGCGCATAACAAGAAACACGGGATCACTCCGCGCAGTGTAGTCCGTGCCGCACAGGAAAGCCTTCATGCGATTGTTAAAGGCCGGGAAGTCGAGCAGGGAATCCTCCGCGAGGATTCAGCCAACTTTGACGCAGGCGAACTCATACGTGAGCTGGAACGTGATATGGCCGATGCCTCATCTCGCCTCGAATACGAAAGGGCTGCGCTCCTCCGCGATCAGATCACCGAGCTCAAAAATGGCACCGCCACCACTGGAACACCCCCAATCCGGAGAAAAGGAACCTATGCCAAGGCAAGCCGCAAGAAAAAGGGTTGATACCAAGGTCTCTCCGAAATCCGACTATTGTGCGATTTTTTGTGGGCGCTGATGTCTCACGCTCAAAGGAAAAGTCCGGGAATGCAGCGAGGGCCATCGCCGCAGACCACTTCGCCTCATGGAGGGACGACCTCTGTGTCGTCCCATTTTCGCGGGGCGAAGCCGCTCCGCAATCCACGGCCGACACGGAGAACGTCCCTACACTTTCAGCGCCTGTGTGGAAACGCCAAGAAGATACTTGATATCAAAATCTGTTTGTTTCTGGACGTCAAAAATTTGGCGCAGGCGCCCTCGCCTGCGGGCGCAAATCGTTTTTTTGGCAGTCGAGCTGCCCACCCCACGAAAAAACGTCCGATGCTCCGGTTTCGAGAGACATTGCATCGCAGGGGGATTCGCGAACCAAGCTACTACTCTCGTTGCCTGATCCAGACCTCCACGCGGCGGTTCTTGTCGCGACCGTCTGAGGCTGCATTGCTGCCTAGCGCAAGAACTGAACCGAAGCCTTCCACAACTTTCGCCTTCACCCCTCTCATCTCAAGCTCGTTGGAAACGATTTCGGCCAAGTTTTTGGAACGCCTCACGTCGAACGGGTTATCCCCGGAATCATCCGCAAAACCAATCAAGAGAATTTCTTTCTTATCAAACTTAGGGAGGGTCAAGGCGGTAACCAGCCGGTCCAAATCCCTCGAGGCCTTGGTATCCAGTTGGGATTCGTCGCGATTAAAACGAATACTCAGGCTGAGCCGCTCAGCACCTTTGGAAAGGGCTACATACTCCGGAGGAGCCTCTGCTGGAATATTGATGCGAAAAGGTTCTATGGACTGCTTCACAAAGCCGGTTTTGCTAACGATATCCTGTCCATCGGGGCCCAAGGTAAATTCCACTAGATCGAGCAGCCACCTTTGTGGCGACTCGGCGGGGGTGTAGAAATAGAGCCGCCTGGAAAGCGCGTAGTCTTCCGTCGCAATCGTAAATGGCGTGGGAATCAACGGGGCACACTCACCGTCACCCAAAGCGAGGGCTTTGCAGTTTTTGATGTACGGCAGGCCGACAAATCCGATCCCATCGGGGTCAATCGACACAGCGGCGGAGAGTTCTCCGCTGTCCTCGATACGCTTCGCCTCGCCACTCAGAGTCTGGTCGCCCAAGACCATGGATTGAAAGGAGTCGAACGT
>VFJO01000300.1 GCA_009886045.1 Verrucomicrobiota bacterium | reverse complement strand
GCTCGACCTCATCGCTCCCGCTTTGACCGAGGCAGGCATTTCTTGGTGTCGACTCGACGGATCCACAAAAGATCGCGGAGCCGTTGTGGAACAGTTTCAGGCCGACGCCTCAATCTCCGTCTTTCTCATCAGCCTCAAAGCCGGAGGCACAGGACTCAACCTCACCGGTGCCGACACTGTTATCCATTTTGACCCGTGGTGGAATCCTGCCGTTGAAGCTCAGGCCACCGACAGAGCCCACCGCATCGGACAAAAAAATGTCGTCACTTCCATCAAGCTCATCGCCCGCGATACGGTGGAGCAAAAGGTCCTTGAAATGCAGGCCAAAAAGAAAATCCTTAGCCTGGAGCTGCTGGACCCCGAGAATATGGCGAGTCTGAGCGCGGAGGACGTCGGAGAACTCATCGGATGAAACGCGTTGAGTTTGGGAACAATGTCTGCCATCGTACCCGCTACGCGTGATGAAAATTTCTCTCGATCCAGTGAACTCCGCTCAAGGTTTCCCAACGCAAGCCGTGGACCTCGAAGTCAAGGATGCAAACCTCATTTTCAATGCTGCTTGGCATGATTTGGTGGATGAAGTTGGGATCGATGGTCTCAAGTTTCCAAATGAAGTCATCTGGCTCAATGGTGCTCCCGGGGCAGGTAAAGGAACTCAAACACGATTTATTCAAAATTATCGAAGCCTCACAGCCGAGCCGATCGTGGTGAGCTCACTGCTGCGCAGTCCGGCCGCGAAAAAGCTCATTGACTCAGGAATGATGGTGGGGGACCGAGAGGTGACCGGCCTTCTTTTGAGGGCCCTTCTGCGCCCCGAGAACCAAACCGGCGTTGTTGTGGATGGCTACCCGCGCACAAAAGTACAAGTCCTCTGCCTGCGCCTGCTGCACGAAAAACTTATCGCATTACGAAATCAATACATTGGAACCCCGCTGGCCGCCCAGTTCCGCAAACCAATGTTTCATATCGTCGTCCTCTTTGTGGACGAGGCCGAGTCGGTTCGTCGTCAGATTCTCCGAGGTGAACGTGCCCGCGCTCACAACGCTGCTGTCGAGGCATCGGGGGTTGGAGAAATTCTTGAAACGCGATCCACCGACTTATCGGACGAAGCCGCTAGGAACCGCTATCGAACTTTTAAGGAGGTGACCTACGAGTCCCTCAAGACTCTTCGCCAAGTCTTCCATTACCACTATGTCAACGCCCATGGCACGGTGGACGAAGTGCAGCGACGCATCCAAGATGAATTGCGCTACCAAAGCTCACTTGAACTCGATCAAAGCACATTCGACCGAATCTCCCGCATACCGATCGCCCGCGAGTTGAGCATCCACGCAAGACAGGAACTCGTCATGCGCCTCGACTCTTACAACGCCGAGCACCCCGATCTCTTCGAGCAGTCCGTGGCACTCATTGATGAAAAATTCATGCCAATCATTCGTCGGCACAACATGTCTGGACGGGCTCATATCAACTCAGAGAACACCCTCCTGGCCGATCCTCGCGTGCTTGCCATGATCATCGATATCTTTGCCGACCGCGGATACGACACCGTCATCGACATACGCCGGTACGAAGTCCCTGGAAAAATCAACCCAGAAACATGGGAAATCGAAAGCCGCGAAAAGATTGTTTGGCGCTTTATTGTGAACTTCCCTGGATCTCGCATCCGGCGCGGACAGTAATGCCGATCGGCGCTTTTCCAATCACGTTGAAACGCCAGATGGTCCTCGCCATCTTGGTTTTTCTGATTTTCATTTGCGGTGGGCGACACTTGGAGGCTACCGAACAACCCACCCCATTCCGGGTAGGTATTCACGAGAAACCGCCCTACGCCTTAAAAAATCCGGACGGCACATGGACCGGTATCGCTCCTGGACTCTGGAAAGGCATTTCAGATGCCACGGGTCTTCAAATCGAGTTCGTAGAAGTTCCTTACGAGGATTTGATCCAGCAGGTGGCGGATGGAAAAATAGACGCTGCGGCTGGTGAGATTGAAGTAAGCCCCGAAAGCGAGAAACTCATCGCTTTTACTCAGCCATTTCTAACCACAAATCTCTGCATTGCAATAAAAAAGGTTAGCTGGGAATCCGCATGGAAAAATGTATTTGAGGATTTTTTCGATTGGAGTATCGCAAAATATCTGATCGGTATTTTTATTGCCATGGCAACATTTAGCTTCCTGCTTTGGTTCATCGAGCGCCACCATGGGACCGGCCACTTCCATGGTGGCATTACAGGCATCGGCTCGGCACTATGGTTCTCAGCCGTTACCATGACTACAGTAGGCTACGGCGATAAAACCCCGGCAACGATTCTTGGGCGCAGCATAGCGGTTTGCTGGATGATCTTGGGAGTGGTTCTCGTTTCCTCATTCACCGCCACGGTCACATCCAGCATTTCTTCGGCAAAAATGGGGAATAGTATCGAAAGGTTCTCCGATTTCAGCCACCTGGCTTGCGGATGCATGAGCGGTACGATCTCTGCGCAGATTCTCAGACGTCTCGGCGTCGTGACACATGAGTATGAGAGCATCTCAGAAGCGTTTGAAGAACTTGCCGCAGGCAAGATCGAAGCCGTGGTGGGCGATCGAAATACTCTCATCTACGTGAGCCGGGAATTCTCAAGACGCAAACCACCCATCCACATCAATATCCCGTCTTTTCGCTTCCGTGACGCATTCTTAGCCATTCCGATTCAAGAAAACCACAAGGACTACAAACGCATCAATGAAGCTATGCTTCAATTCACCATGTCCGAAGAATGGCTCGAGCTCCTGCATAAGTGGACCGGAAACTCCCGAGAGAGAATCTAAAAAAGCGGGAACGTTTCAGGCGCTACCCAATAGGTTGACCACAACCGTCCCTCCCATGCCTTGTCCGATCTGGAGGGCAACCGAAGGCTTCCTTTCGGGCGCTAGCGGGCTTTCGGGCAGGCCAAACAAAGGGTCTATATTTTTGGGCCAACTCGGCAGCCTTCCTGTTCGCAAACCCTCGGCAAGCAGACTTGCCTCGAGAAGTCCAGATGCCGCAAGCGCGTGCCCGGTTGTTCTCTTCACCGCAGAAATCCAAGGGAGCTGATCCCCAAAAACACGGCGCACGCAGGCGATTTCGGCCGCATCAAAGCGAGGCGTCCCAGTGGCATGGAGCGAAATCCAATCAATGAGCGAAGCATCCCCTCGGCGCACACAGGTTTGTTTTCTTGCGGCCGTCAGGAGATCTTCCAGCACGCGGGCTTCGGGATCGGGAGCCATAAGATGCCGGGCCTCATTGGCGCAGCCACCGCCCAGCCACTCGGCAAGCGGCTTGGCACCCCGAGAGAGGGCATGCTTGGCGGATTCCAGAATCACACAAGCAGCCCCCTCCGCCGGCAACATGCCCGAGCGGTCGGCTCTGAGAGGCCCTCCAGCAGAGGATCGCGTCAAGCTCCCACCACGTTCCATGGCGGATCTCAAGGCAGGAGAAATTGCGACGTCTGCTGCCACAGCCACGACCGCCTCCAGCATCCCGGAGGCTACCATCGAACCTGCAAGAAAGAGAATCTGGGCCCCTGTGGCCGAAGCCGCATTCAAAGAAAAATCCATGCCGCCGAGGCCATATCGAGCCGTTGCCGCAGCACCGATTGCATTACCGCGCCAGCGGCTGATCGAATACGGGGAGAACTTTCCAAGTTTTTCAGCCCCCATCTCGCGCTCCATGGCCACAAGGCCACCCATCGAACTCCCGCTCACACAGCCAAATCCCGCCATCCGGTGTTTGTCCGCCTCACCTCGCAAACGGTTTCGCTCAGAGGAAAGTCCAGCTGATTTCCAAGTACGCTCGAGGACGGCGAGAGCCAGCAATTGATGACGCTCAAGAATCGCTGCATCACCAGCGTCCAAACTGGAAAAATCAGCCAGAGCCGCCGAATCCACAATCTCCCCGCTCACGGCACGATCCTCGGCCAAGGCTTTAAAAACCCCTTCCACAGAATCCTCCCCGCCGGAAAGGACTCCGCACGCGGTTAGAAAAACACGGGACGAACTCGAACTCATCATTACGATTCTTACACGGCGATGAAGTCCATTTGAACGCAAATCAACACACGGTGGAATAACCCCGCCAAACTAACCCAGAACTCGAAGGCACCCCTAAAGACGTTCCCCCTATTTTTCCGAATCAGGAACTGAAGCCCCTTAACGAAGTGTCAGTCTGTGATACGAAAGATGGCTGACGGCATATAGCGCGTCGCACAGGATGGCGAAACCCCGATGCGTTTGCCTTGGGCTTGGCAGGCTTATTCACAGACGAGCCCCGGGAGCACTTAGAAAGTTTTTATCCTCGCCAATAGATCTGTCAAAAGATTATGCTATGAGTCCATTTTTCTTAAATTATGAAGACAAAAAAATCTGCCACCGCAAAATCAAACGCTACGCCTGATCGTGGCAAAGTTATGAATGGGGCGGAGATTCTCGTCGAATGCTTGGAGCGTGAGGGGGTGGAAATCGTTTTTGCCTATCCCGGCGGTTGCTCGATGCCGATCCACCAAGCGCTTACCAAAACCAAGAAAATCCGCACCATTCTTCCGCGCCACGAACAGGGCGGTGTGTTTGCCGCTGAAGGATACGCTCGTGTCACGGGTAAAGTTGGCGTCTGCATGGCCACTTCAGGCCCAGGAGCTACCAACCTCGTCACTGGCATCGCCGACGCTTTCATGGATTCGATCCCTCTCGTAGCCATCACTGGTCAAGTCCCTCAGGAAATGATCGGGCGTGGCGCGTTTCAAGAGACCGATGTTTTTGGAATGACCCTTCCGATGGTGAAGCACAGCTACTTGGTATGGGATGTCAACGAGCTTCCCCGCATCGTGAAGGAAGCCTTCCACATTGCATCCACCGGCCGCCCAGGCCCTGTTCTTATCGACATTCCGAAGAATATTCAGAATCTCACCACGCAGCCTATTTTTCCAAAATCCGTGAATCTCCGTGGCTACAAGCCCGAGCGCAAAGCGGATGATGTGGCTCTCAATGAACTCATCGGAATGCTCGCTGAAGCAAAAGCTCCGATGATCTATTGCGGTGGCGGAGTGATCTCTGGAGAGGCCTCGGCTGAGTTGATCGAGTTTGCCGAGCGCTCCCAAATTCCAGTTGCCACCACGCTCATGGGCATCGGTGGGTTTCCCGAAACGCACACACTTTCTCTGAAGTGGCTCGGCATGCACGGCACTGTCTACGCCAATAACGCCGTCAACGAAGCCGATCTCCTCCTGGCCATCGGTGTGCGATTCGATGACCGTGTCACCGGCAAGGTCGAAAAATTCTGTGAGCACGGCAAAATCGTTCACATCGATATCGACAACTCAGAGATCAATAAAAATAAAACCGTCTGCCTCCCGATCTTGAGTGACCTCAAATACGCTCTCAGCCGCCTTAATAAAATCCTCGATCAAGCCGGTCACAAACGCACAACGAAGAACCACACCCGTTATCCGAGCTGGTATAAGCAAATCGAAGCTTGGAAGACCAAATACCCTCTTTCGTTCAAAGACACCGAAGACGTGATCCAACCACAACACGTCATCAAGCTCCTCTGTGAAATGACAAAAGGCGAGGCCATCATCACCACCGGTGTCGGCCAGCACCAAATGTGGGCCGCCCAATTTTATGATTTCGACTCTCCCCGCCGCCTCGTGACATCTGCTGGTCTTGGCTCCATGGGCTTCGGATACCCCGCAGCGATGGGAGCCAAAGTCGGCATGCCAAACAAGCAAGTCATCGACATTGACGGCGATGGATCATTCCTCATGAACGTGCAAGAGCTCGCTACCGCACACATCGAAGGCATCGCAGCAAAAGCAATCATTCTCAACAACCAACACCTCGGCATGGTTGTGCAATGGGAAGACCGCTTCCACGGCGGCAACCGCGGCCACACCTTCCTTGGCGACCCGCGCGACCTCGAACGCATTTATCCCGACTACGTTAATATTTGCAAAGGCTTCGGAGTGACATGCGAGCGAGTGATCCATAAAAAAGACCTGCCTGCTGCGATGAAACGCATGCTTGACTCGAAGGAAGTCTATCTCCTCGATGTAATGACGCCCTTCACCGAACACGTCCTGCCGATGATACCATCGGGTGGGACCTACAAGGACATCATTACCGAGTAGCGCCCACTCGTTTCCCAAGCGAGTGAGGTGCGGTTAAATTGCGAGGCGTTTTTTTACATCAAACCATCGTGCCGTAGCGGATCGAAATCGAGACCTGCCCTCAGACTTCTTCGTACTACTGCGACACGGAAAGCATAGCTGTCTTGCAAGCTCAGGCTTGGGACAACAGGAGCAAGTTTATCAATCATTTGACCTAATCTCTCCCTGCCTTCCGCACCTTACAAAATGCAGCCAAACCGCATTTTTTATTCCGTACTCCGCTTGTCAGTAATCAGCTTCAATTCAACCACGGAGAAGCCGCGCATTAGCAAAATTTTATTAATTCTGTAAATTCTGTCTAAACTAAAAACCGCTTTTAGGTTCAGCCCAGAAGAGCCTCAACGCATTCTCAAGGGAGGATTATTTGTCATTCAACGCAGTAACTCCTGGGAGGGCTTTCCCCTCGAGGAGTTCGAGCGAGGCGCCTCCGCCTGTCGAGCAGTGGGTGACCTTGTCGGCGACGCCAAATTTCTTGGCGGCGGTGGCTGTGTCGCCTCCGCCGACGATGGTGATGGCTCCGGTTGATGTGGATGCAGCGACCGCAGCAGCCATGGATTTCGTGCCTTCGGCAAATTTCTCAAATTCAAAGACGCCGGCGGGGCCGTTCCAGATGATGGTTTTGGCGCGGGCGATGGCAGCAGCGAAGATTTCGCGGGATTTTGGTCCGCAGTCGAGGCCTTCGAGTCCATCTGGGATGCCGGCTTTGTCATCAGCGTGGCCGGTTTCGGCGTCTGGTGAGAAGGCGGTAGCAGTGATGAAATCTACTGGGAGGTGGATTTGAACGCCGCGGGCTTTGGCTTTTTCCATCAACTCAGCGACGATTTTGGCACCTTCGGGGTCAAAGAGGCTGTTTCCGATCGGCATGTTTTCGAGAACCTTCTTGAAGGTGTAGGCCATGCCGCCACCGATGATGATTTCGTCGGCGGTTTCGATGAGGTTGCGAATGAGCGGGATTTTATCAGCGATCTTGGCGCCTCCGAGAATGGCCAGGAGAGGACGTTTCGGGTTGTTGAGAATAGCGGCAAAGGCGTCGAGTTCCTTCTGCATGAGGAAGCCGGCAACCTTCTCGGGAAGATCAACTCCAACGACTGAGGAATGCGCGCGGTGGGCTGTGCCGAAGGCGTCACTCACAAAGACATCTCCGAGCTTGGTGAGGCTGGCACGGAAGGCGGCTACTTTCTCGGGATCGGCCTTGGTCGAGGTGCCATCTTCGTTTTTGACTTTGCCTTCTTCCTCAATGTGGAAGCGGAGGTTTTCGAGCAAGACGACATCACCGGGCTGGAGCGAGGCGCAAGCGGCTTCGACATCGGGGCCGACGCAATCATTGAGGAACTTCACGGGCTTGCCGAGGAGGTCGGACAAGTTTTCTGCAACGGCCTTAAGAGAAAATTTTTCCACGACTTTTCCATCCGGGCGGCCAAGGTGGCTCATGAGAACAACGGATGCGCCTTCATTTAGCACATGCTGAATCGTTGGCACCGCTGCGGCGATGCGCTGAGTGTTGGTGATGGCACCGGTTTTTTTGTCTTGAGGAACATTGAAGTCCACGCGCATGAGAACGCGCTTGCCTTTAACGGAAATGTCGGAGATTGATTTTTTCATCTTAATGGGAAATTGAAAGGTGAGGGAGGAACGGGCTTGCCTGAAATGGAATGACCACAGAGTTCACAGAGGGCGCAGAGTCTTTGGAGCCTCTGTGTTCCCTGTGTCCTCTGTGGTCAATAATTCTGGGTAGAGTTACTTCGAGATAACGCGGACCATCTCGAGGACTTTGTTTGAATAACCCCACTCGTTGTCATACCAAGAGACGAGTTTAACGAAGGTCGGGTCAAGCGCGATACCGGCTTCGGCGTCGAAGACCGAGGTCTGGGTTTCGCCACGGAAGTCTGTGCTGACGACTTTCTGGTCGGTGTAGCCAAGGACGCCTTTGAGCGGGCCTTCGGAAGCGGCTTTGATGGCGGCGCAGATTTCCTCATAGGAAGCTGGCTTGTCGAGTTCCACAGTGAGGTCAACGACCGACACGTCGGACGTCGGCACTCGGAAGGCCATTCCGGTAAGTTTTTTGTTGAGAGCTGGAATGACTTTGCCCACGGCTTTGGCAGCGCCAGTCGATGATGGGATGATGTTTTCCAAGATGCCGCGTCCACCGCGCCAATCTTTGCTGCTCGGACCGTCCACTGTTTTTTGTGTGGCTGTGGCAGCATGAACGGTGGTCATGAGACCGCGCTTGATGCCAAAAGTATCGTTGATGACTTTTGCGAGAGGGGCGAGGCAGTTTGTGGTGCAGCTCGCATTCGAGATGATGGACTCGCCGGCGTAGCTCGTGTGGTTCACACCATAGACGAACATCGGAGTCTCGTCCTTCGAAGGAGCAGACATGATCACTTTTTTCGCACCTGCCTTGAGATGGGCTTCGGCACTGGCTTTGTCCAGGAAAAGACCGGTGGATTCCACCACGATATCAGCACCGACTTCGTCCCATTTGAGTGTCGAGGGATCTTTAACAGCCGTGAGTCGGATTTTGTTGCCGTTAACGATGAGGTGATTGCCCTCGACCGAAACGTCGCCATCGAAGCGACCGTGCACCGAATCAAATTTGAGCATGTAGGCCAAATAGTCCGGCTCGAGAAGATCGTTGATGCCGACAACTTGAATATCGTTGCTGAAATTTTTAACCGCCGCACGGAAGACCATGCGCCCAATGCGTCCGAAGCCGTTGATACCGATTTTAACCATGATGTGTTTTATTAATAGAGTTGAATGTAATGTTCCGAGGGGGAGGCCAACATTAAAAGTGGCTTGCGAGGCAGCGTCAATCGCGAAAGGCACTGCTCAAGCGGACTCAATGGACTGCAAAGCAAAAAAACTCTCAGCACGCCATGGGCGTGAATTGTTTGCGTTCGACAAGAAACTCTTCATCAGCGCCTGAGTAGAGATTTCCGAAAGTGGGAGTCGGAATGCGAGGGGTGGGATTCGCTTTGCTGCTCAGGGAAAATGTGCGTCGCTCGCGGATAGCGTGATCGGCGCGTTTCCATAGCATGGATTTCATGCATTCGTCGGGCAGAAGGTAGATGAGTCGGGTGGCTTCGTCCCAGCGTTTCTCGCCACTAAGGAGCATGGCGGCGTTCATGATGGGAGCCTCATCGAGAGGCCATTTGCGGGCGCATGCAGACCAACTCTCGATAGCAGCAGCGGTGTCCCCGAGGCGGTAATGCATGCAACCAGCTGCAAGCAACGCATAGCCAGAGGTACGGTTTATGAGAGGCATCTCAGGAAGCACATCGCGAAGAAATTTCTCGGGTTCGCCACGGTAGGCCCATGAAATCAGGGTGCGGAAAGATTCGGGGCACTCAGCTTCCTGAGCCCGAAATTCCTCGATCAAAAAGCGAAGCGAGGGGATGTCTGGGAGATTCGCCAGGTTTGCTCCGGGGTTTTGGAGAAGGTGGCATACGAGGTGATTTCGAGCGCAGCCGAAACGACCTCTCACAGCTTGAAATTGAGTGAAGGTGAGTTGCTGATCGAGAACCATCGCGGCGATGCGCTCGCGAAGAGCGCGGAAGGCTTCTAGGCGGGGTGCAACAACGGCACCCTGCCATGAGGCAAACTCGACAGCGAGATCGGGGTTCATGGCTTCGGCAGTGGGACTCAACTCAAAGCAGGTCGCATGAACCGGCTGCAGCAGCGGATGAAATTTGGCAGGCATGGCATACACATCGAACTGATCCACGCAGCGAAGCGGGGTGAGCGATTCGTTGAGTGCTAGGATCTCATCAAAAGGCACATTGCAGTAACGCATGGCCTGACGAAGTGTGAGTGGCATCGCGGGGATTTTTTCCCAGAGAGAAGAAAGCTCACTATCGAGAAAAACTTTGCGATGGGCATCCCACGACGAATCATTTTGGAAGGAAAAACAGCCGAGCAAGTGGATCAATGCATCCTCGTGACGGCCGAGGCGGTTGGCTTTGCAGGCCAAACCATAGAGGCGCACTAAGCTCTGATCGTTCGTCTCAGGAGAAATGGATTTTTCGATATCGTAAGCCTCTTGAAGACGTCCGGAAAAATTGAATGCTAGGGCAATGCGAAAAAGCTCGTCAGTAGGCAATGCGGTCTTCTGAGCGAGAAGGACATCCGCCGAGAGAGAGGCACGGATAAAACGTCCGAGGCGGTTAAAAATAAAAATTGCGGCCGAATGCACTTCCGCGCAGGGCGCCGTGGCTAGCAGGCGCTGAATGAGATCAGCAGAGTCGTCATTCAGACCGATCTCGAGGAGTGCAATGGCTTCTTCAATTTGGCTGGCAATTTCGTCTTGGCTCATTAGTAAAGGAAGGGGTATTGAAAGGGTGTCGTTGCGATACGTGGTACGTAGCAATTCCCGAACCAACTTTTTTATGCTGCCAAGCCCAGGACTTGGCTCACCTCAGGCTCACCTCAGGGCATACATAAACAAAACACGCGGAACAAATTATGGTATTTCAATACAATACTAATACGCAGCAGCACTCGCGCGAGTGGGGCGAAACAATTCCTTTCCCAAGAAACGCGGGAAAAATGTGCCTTACTAAAGGAAAAAATTGTGGTCTTCGGCCTTGCCCTGCACCGAGATCTCTGCGCCATAAATCCAGCCATTTCAAAGAACTGGGATTGCGCGGTCGTCGTTGATCCCTAACCTGTCGAGTTCATTGCGGCTCAGTGCGTTCCGGGGCGGCATCCTCAAAGCGAGTGTACTCCTCAAGAAAGGTGAGAGGAACATCACCGGTGGGACCGTTTCGCTGTTTGGCAATGATGAGCGTTGCTTTCCCAGCGGCTTCTTTTTTGGCCTCATCGTCTTCAGCGTAGTATTTGTCACGGATGAGAAGGCCAACGATGTCGGCATCCTGTTCGATGGTTCCGGATTCACGGAGATCGCTCAGGCGGGGGCGGCCTGCGCTGGCTCCCGTGCGTTGCTCAGGGTTTCGGTTCAATTGAGCTAGAACGATGACCGGGAGTTTGAGCTCCTTGGCAAGCGCTTTGATGCCGTAGGAGATTTCCTGAATTTCGATTTGGCGGTTCTCTTGAGCTCGGCGGGAACCCGAGCGCAGGAGCTGCAGGTAATCAATCACAATGAGCTGGATTTTTTCGCGATTGTGAAGGCGGCGGGCCTTGGCGCGCAGCTCCAGAATACTGAGCCCAGCAGTGTCATCGACAAAGATTTTTGCCTTGGAAAGCTGGCCAGCGGTATTGATGAGATTGGTCATCTCTCGATTGGCGATAAAACCCCCGCGGAGCATTTTGCCGTTCATGCGCGCTCTGGAGCAAAGGAGACGTTGCACAAGTTGCTGGGCTCCCATTTCCAGAGAAAAAACAGCCACTGGCTTGCCGATGTCGATGGCGACGTGCTCGGCAATGTTCATAGCGAGGGCGGTTTTGCCCATCGAAGGGCGTGCGGCGATGACGAACATTTCGCCTTCGTGCATCCCGCTTGTCATGCGGTCGAGTTCGCTAAAACCGGTGGGAATTCCGGTGATGCCCCCCCCGGAGCGGGAGAGTTTCTCGATGTTATCAATCGCATCGCTCACCATTTGCTTCATCGTGGGGAGGGCCGATTGGAAACGCTGTTCCCCGATTTCCAGAACGCGGGCCTCGACCTCGTCGAGCAGAATCCTCACATCGCCCTGCTCGTCGTGGGCACGACCAACGTATTCGGTGCAGGTCGTGATGACGCGGCGAAGGAGATATTTTTCCAGGATGATCTCGCGGTAGTAGTCTGCATTGGCAGCGGTCGGAACGAATGTGAAAAGCTCCGTAACGGCTAGAGCCCCGCCAACCTCATCGAGCATGCGGCGATCTTCCAGAACTTGGGTGAGCGCGATGAGATCAATCGGCTTCCCTCCATTGCGCATTTCCACCAAAACGTCGAAAATTTTCTGGTGGGCTGGCAGGTGAAAATGATGAGCTTCCATCTGGGCCATCGTGTCGTCCAGAGCGGTAGCAGAATGAAGAATCGAGCCCAGAAGACCCTTCTCGGCATCAAGACTCTGCGGCAAAGGACGTCGGGCGTCCGGAAGGTACGCGTTGCCGCGCTGTTGGTAATCCGGCTTTTGCTTGCCGCGTCCCTTGCCTGCTCCTTGGGCAGATGGAGCGGGAGGAGTTTGATCAGTACCAGAAGACATGGGCTCTCAGAGAAATCAAATTGGTTGAAATGAAAAAAACGAGGCCGAACGGAAAGAAAACTTCCACGTGCGGCCTCATGATTTGTTTGAAGTGAATCCGGGGGGAGAGAACTAGGATTCCGTAGTCACCTTGCGGCGGTATTTTTTTTCGGGAGCGCCCTCGGCGGCTTCCTCGACGGCAGGAACATTCACCTTGACCTCGACTTTCAGATTGGCTGAGACATCGGGGTGAAGCTTGACGCTCACCGTATGGGACCCGCTTTCCTTGATCGCTTTTTCCAAGACGACAGCATGCTTGGAAAGTTCCTCGAGTTTGAGGTCAGCCACCAAGCGGTCGTGGATGTCTTTTGAGGTAACGGATCCGAAAGCTTTGCCTGAAGCGCCAGCATCAAGGGTGAAGCTGAGTGAAAGCTTATTGATCTTTGAAGCGATTTCCTCGGCGGCGGTTACTTCGCGAGCTTCACGCTCGGCGCGTTTGGCTTTGAGGTGGTTGATCTGGCGGAGCGATCCGGTAGCAATTTCAAGCGCCTTGCCTTGAGGAAAAAGAAAATTACGAGCGAAGCCACGGCGGACTTTGACGATGTCGGCTTCGGAGCCGAGATTAGGAATGTTTGCGGTAAGAATGACTTCTGTAAATGCCATAGGGACGGATTTTATAAAGGAAACTGAAATTATCGGGGAGTGAGAGATTGTCAAGAACCGTGGGATTTTATTTTTTCGGCCGCATGGGCGAGCATGGTTGTCATTATTCCGATCCTCGCCGGACAGCCTCGTTCAGAGCAGAGCCGAAGCTAGGCAATCGGGATTCGATTTCAGACCACGAGGGGGCACCGGCGAGTCGAAACGGATCGGCTAGATAGATCGCGATGGCGCGCTCAATACTTGAGGCGAAGAGCTCGACCGTGCGCCTCTCGAGCGTCATATCATAAGATAGGGTATTGATGCGGGCATCGGCTGAGTAAAAGCGCAGTAGAGAAGACGCGGTCTGAAGATAATTTTCGACCAACCCCGCGAGGCACTCCGCACCCAGCGGAGAGCCATCCACCGAGGCGCTGCGCAAAAGACACAAAGCAACATCGCTGGCCATTTTATTGAGACCTGCCTCGGGATTGCCTTCCGAAAGCTGCTGGTGCTTGTGGTCGTAGCTCTCGGCAATATCGACTTGGCAAATTTCCCCCATCGGAACCACTCGAAAAACATCGGCCATCATTCCGGTTTCAACTCCCCAGTCGGATGGAAATCGCACCGATTCCGCCACCGCGCGCTGGAGACAGACCTCGCCACTGATCGGGTAACGGAAAAATTGCAGCGGGGCGAGGGATTGAGCAAACCCCTTGAAATCCTGCATCGCTCGAAGAAGTGGCGTGATCAGAAGACGCATCACGCGGCCGTTCAATTGCGTTGAAAAACGGGCACTGAATCCCTTGCTCACTTGAAAAGCCATTTCGGGATGCACAACCGGAAAGCAAAGCCGAACGAGAAGCTCTCGCCGATAATTCAAGATATCGCAGTCGTGAATGGCGATAGCCGAGACCTTCGTAGAGGCGAGAACGTGACCAAGACAGAGACGCATGTTGCGCCCCTTACCCATTGGCCCCGGCTCGAGTCCAGCGCGGTGAAGATCTCCAAGCAGAGCGGTGAGGTGCGGGCCATCATTCCAGAGGATGGAAACCTCCTGCGGGAGTGTCGAAAAAATTTTCTGCGCCAGGGCGAAGTCGGCTCGACCTCCACCATCAAGACCTACTGTGACATGGCTTAGAAATCGGGCGGCACGAAGTTCGGAAATGATGGCTTGGAGGACATCGGTTTTCAAATCGCGTGCGTGGCAAGGCAGCACGAGAGCCGTCGGAATGGAAACCGCCAGCGAGTTGAGTTCCTCTTCGAGCCTCTGGTAGTCTGGATTCCCGAGGCGATGAAGAGTCGCAATAGTGCCATGCTGGTAGAAGTCCGCCATAGAAGAGCGCACCACTCTCAGCGGCCGAGCTTGATTGAGCAAGCCCATGCGACTGATAATCAGTGCAAATGCATGGGCCGAGATTTCCATACGACCATCTGTGCGTGGCCCATTACCACTGGCGCACTGGCGGTGTCCGTCGCGTGGTGGAACTCACCCTCCCTGAAATCGTGTGGGCGGCAGGCCCAGGGCTCAAAAAAGCAACCCTTCTTGCCGGCGGTTCCCCGAAGGAACGACCGGAACTGAGCCAGCTCGGGATCGATACCATTTTTCTTCATGAGCCGGCGTGTGATTACTTTTCCACCCAGTCAGAAACCCCCGCCGCGATTACGAATAAAATCCGAGCCGTTCTTTGCCAGGCAATGCCGGAGGCGGACGCATCAAAAACCCTCATCTGGTTTCAAAATCCCGCCCTCGCAAGAAATGCGCTTTTGTGTCGAGAGATTGCTGAGTTTTCACGGCAGCGGGGCGCGTCCCTCATTTTGCACCATCACGATTTCTGGTGCGCAGGCCGTTGGGCCCGGTGGGAGGAACTCAAGAGATGCGGCTGGGAATCGCTCTCAGAGGCAGCGGGCTGCCTCTTCGCAGCCCAGACACGCTCGGTCCATGTGGGCATCAATTGGCCGGACTTTCAGACGCTCGATCGTTCCTTGAGCGGTAGGGCTTTTCATTTAAGGAATCCTGTCGCTCCTCCGCTCAGAAAGAACGAAAAATCCCTGACCAAGGCCCGTGCGTGGCTAGCAGACGAACTCAAAACAGATGGTCCTCTGTGGATTTATCCAACACGATTTTTGCGAAGAAAAAACATCCTCGAGGCCATCTTAATCGCTAGGTGGATGCGACCGGAAGCCACTCTGGCCACAACTTCAGGGCGCTTCTCAAGCGACGAGGCGAGTTACGCCGACGACATCAAGCAGGCCGCTAAAAAAAATACTTGGAGAGTCCATTTTGGGCTGCTTGACAATCCGGGCGCCCCCTCGGTTGCGGAGATTCTCGGGATCGCAGAAGCCGCAGTACACACCTCTGTTCAAGAAGGGTTCGGCATGGGCTTCGTTGAAGCCGCCGCGGCAGGCACACCCCTCATCGCCAGAGCAATCCCCGATGTGATGCCTGACCTGCACATGTCGGGATTTGAATTCCCCCAGATCTACCAAGATATCCTCATCGCTCCCGAGCTCTTCGACATAGCCACCGAAACTCAACACCAGGCCAACCTATTCCACGAGGCGAAGCTGGCCCTCCCACCCGCTTTTCAGGAGATTTTCCCCAGACCCCCCACCCTCGGCGACGATGCCATCCCTTTCAGCCGCCTGAGCCGGCACGCTCAACTCGAGGTCCTCTCCCACCCCGCTGCGTTGAGTTGGGAAATTTGTAAAAGTCTCAATCCCGATTTAGAGAAATTCCGCACCGATCCACTCCAGGCGACTCCTTGGCCGACAAACCCAGTCCAGACCCCTGCGCACTACGCCGCCACTTTTCTTAAAATGGCAGCAGCCATCCCGACGCGAGCTGTGGATTGCAGGCAGAATGCGGACAAGGCCCAGATGGAACTCACAACCCGCGCGCTAAAACGGGAATCCATTTTCCCAATCCAACTAGAGAAATAGCAGACACGTTCCTGCCAAAGAACGCTCGGCCTCCGTATAGGTTGCCTAAGCGGAGCCAGTGCACGTTAAAGTAAAAAGGGGGTTCGGCAAAATGAGCTTAAAAATCATGAAAAAAATGCTGATGTTTGAAAAGTGCAACAAACCGCCCATTTGACCCCGCCCACTCAAGTGAGTTACTCAGGCGCTCTTTCGCCGCTTAGACTCGATTAAGTAGAGTAGGGTGGTCAAGCGACTTCAGCAACAGCACCGGACTCCCGCCGGACATAAATTTAAGTTATTACTCATAAGAAACCTGTGGCGATGAAACCGAAGAATATACAAACGATCAATAGGCCGAACCCCGGTTGAGTTCCAATCGGAGGCGCCAGAATTTGCGGGTGGTGCCGGGGTTTCCGAGGTGGAGGGTGTTTTCGTCGCCGGAGGCTTGGATGGTTTCCGCGGTGTATTCGTCAGCGAAGGATGAGCCGAGCGAGCTCGTGCTTTGAAGGCCGAAGGTGAAATGGCCGACATAGGCGGCGGGGAAATCCCAAGACATCGTGAAGTTTCCGCCGCCAGCCGATTGCACGGCGAGGTGGCGGGGGAAGAGGTCGGCGATGGGGGTGGAAGATCCGAGCAGGGGATCCGCGCCGTCGAGGTAGAGCTGGACGAGGGATTTTCCTCCGGCTGCGGTTGAATAGGGATCGAGGCCGATGCTGCCGGAGAAGGCTTCTTCCCAGTCGTCGGCGAGGAGATTGGTATCGAAATCGGTGCCGAGATTTTCAGGGAGCGAGGCGAGGGAGAGGGAAATGACTTCCAAAGCGGTCTCGTAGACCCCGGCGATCGTGATGTCATCGTAGGCGGTGATGGTCAGCGGTGTCCCGGTGCTGAGAGGGAAGGAGGCGTGGAAGGCGTAGGGGTTGGCTTGGGAGTCGAAGAGCCGGTAGCTGGGCCCGCTGTAGGCGCTTCCGACGCGAAGCGAACCGCCGTAGCCAACAGTGAGCACGCCGGTAAAGGTAGTGCGAGGTTGGGGGGCGTTGAGGAGTGTCGCCACAGCGGTGGTGGCGTTTGTAAGCACGCCTGCGGCAGGTTGGGAGGTGTAAGTGGGGCTTATGGTGCCATTGGCAAGAAATCCGCGAAGTGCGTCGATCGGGGCGGGCATGGCCTCGGGGGTATCGGCGGCGGAGAGATTGCCAGACACGAAATCGGCAATGACAGCGGCGGCGGGTGTCGGGCCGGGGCCGGTTTGCGCACTGCTGAATTCATAGATGAAATCAGCCACCTCGCGTAGGGCGAGTATGGCGGCATCAGGCGAGGAGGAGAAAAGAATTTCGCGTAGGGATTCGACGATTTCCTCAAGGAGGTAGGAATCCGTGGGGTGCTTGTGCTCCATCTCTAGGATGTCATCGGCAGAGATGGCTGTGCGCCCGGTGTCGGCGGCACGGAGCGGGAGGAGTGTGGGATTCGAAACACCGAGGAGTTGGCCGAGTTTTCTCTCGACGAGAAGCGTAAGCAGGGTTTCGGAAACGCTGGCATTGGCCGTGAAGGTCTCAGGCTTTGGAAGGATGAGGATGTCGAATGTGATGGGAGTCGCACCATCGGAATCCTGTCGGGGGATAATGTTCACCGAGCATGAGGGGAAGAGCACGGAGAATGTCGTTACAGCGTTGGCCGAGAGTGTGGCGGCTCTCGGTGCGCTCACGGAGAAGCGGGGCATGGAGCCAGTGACCGTGGCATTGCCGCCTCCGAAAATCCCCGTGCCGCCGTTCATCGCATTGAGGGCGCTGCGGACTTGTGTGGCCGTCGCGTTTGAAGAAATCGCGCCGGATGAACCTCCCCGGCTGAGAAGGAAAGTTCCGGAGGTTGGCAGGAAGCTGGATCGGAGCGAGGCGACCCAGTTTGCGGCGGCGGTAGAAGGGGCGTCGACACCGCTGAAGTGATCGGAGGGGAGCGCGGCCGAGACACTCGGAACGGGGAGAATGGCAGCGACCTCGCGTCCGCCGTTTCCGGCAAAGCCGTTGAGGGCGTAGTTTGCAGGCGAGGAGACGGTGAAATACGAAAGGCGCTCGGGAGCGGAGAGGTTGTAAAGATAAGCGCTCGATGTGGAAGCGATGGATATGGTTTTTCCGCTGCCCAGAAGTCCGCCTTTAAAAGTTTGGGCAGAGATGGTTACATCGCTCGCGGGAACCGCGTTGGTTTTGTTACCGGAGTTGTCAAACCGAGTGCTGGGACGGACTGTGAGATGGAAAGTGCCGAGCACAGCGTCGAGGCCTGCCACACGGGCACCGGAAGCGAGGCGGCCGAGATTGTCGCCGGCCTCCGCAGGATCAGATCCCGCATAAAGCTCGGTGAGGTCGGAATCTCCATCGCCATCGGAGTCGGCTCCAGCAGAGGGATCGAGGGTTTCGCCAATTTCGACATGGTCGGGGATACCGTCGCCGTCGGAATCGAGCGTGCCGCTGTCGGTGAATTGGAACCGCACCTTGGCAAGAGGGCTTTTAATGCCTCCAGCAACAGGAACAGAGTAGGCAAGGGCATTCGTATTGTAGGCGAGATGCGGAGGATTTTCCGGATCGTAAAGTGTCCAGTCGCCTGTGGAAAAAGTATCGAATCGGTAGTAAATGCTTTGCGTGGCGTTCGCTCCAGCAGCGGTGAGTTCGGTGTTGCGGGCTGAGACAATTTCGAGGGGGATGGCTGCGGGAAATGTTCCACCAGCGGGGCTGAAGCTGACCGTGTCGGCGACATCCCCGAGGGCGGGTCCGAAATTGAAGGCGGAGATATTCGAGTCGAACTGGTTCGCGAGGACTCCGCTGGCGCCAGGGGGGGCGGCCCCGAGGTTGTCCAGCGCAGATGAGCCGAGGCCCCGGGCTTCTCCGAGGTAGGTTTCTTTGGTGACGGTAACGGAAACCGGCAGAGGATTCACGGTGGGGGCGTTGCCCGACCAGTCGCCCGAGGATTGTACGGAAACGACGCGGGCGGCGGGGTTCGAAAGCGGAGTGTCGCTGTAATAGATCACATTGCCACGGGGCGCGAGCGGTTGGGCGCTCGGGAAGGTCGAGGAGTCCACGAGGTTGCCGCTGAAATTGTAGCGCGCGAGCGAAGTGGAAACGCCCGTGATGGCGTCACCCTCCAACAGAAAGAACTCGCCATGATCGAGGCCGATTCCACTTACGATGTGGTTGTCCGCCGAGCGGGGGAATTCTTTGAAGAGGGTTGGAAAATCGACCCCGTTGTAGTCGTAGAGTGCCGCTATGCCGCCGTTTAGAAAAGTGACGAGGAGGCGGTCGGCGGCGGTGCCGGTGCCTCGAACCACCGAGAGGCTCCGCACGGGGGATGAAAAATTCCGGTAATAAACCGGGCCGAATGTTGGAGTGGCGCCACCATTCAAGGGATACGCGTAGACCATCGAGTTGCCCGGGCTGAAAACCAGCACTTGTGGGTCGATGGGGGCTCCAAAAAATCCCGTGGCGAATTGGTGGTATGAGGAGTCCGGAATGGCTTGCGTGGCGACGGGCGAACCGGCCGTGGCCGCACCGAAGCCTACGCGATGAAGGTGGAGAGTGGAATTTCCGTAAACAGTGCCAACCATCACTCCGGCATGCGGACGGTCCAGCAGGGCGCGGCTGTAGGGAACGGGGTTGATCGAAAGCGGAAGAGCTGAGGCGGCGTAGGAGCTTGTATTGTGGCTCTCCAGAGTCGCGTTGGCCGTTGTTTTGATGTTTTCCAACGCCCCGGTCTGGTTTCCGCCATTTTCGATACTTCCCAAAAGAATGCCGTCACGATTGGCAAGGGCGCCAGTGGCGTTGACAGTGAGGGCGGAGACTTTGGAAGGGCCGACCGAGCGAAGCATGAATGGCGAGATAGCCGTGCGACCGAATGTGTCGGGGCTGGATTTGTTCAAAGAGAGGATGCGCAGCACGCCGTCTGCTGGCGACGCCACCACGCCCCAGGCAGAGGCATTGCTCGAAAATCGGCCGAGGGAAAATCCCGTGACAGCGTCGGTGGTGGAATCCAGAGGACGCGCGACCACAATCGGGCCGAGGTGCATGTAGGTGCCATTTGCTGAGGCGAAGGCGACGCGGATCGAGCCGGCGGTGCGGTCCACGATGGCGATGTCGCTCTGGCCGTCGAGGTCGATATCGGCTGCGGCGATAAGCTCGCGGCCGGATTCCAGCATGGTCACGGCAGCGGAGAGCACCGGGCTGCACACCCAAAGAGTCAGAAATAAAGGGGCGAAGAGTTTTCTCATGGCACGGTGACGGAATTCGGGATTTCGAGAACATCCCTTGGTTCCTTGGTGGTGGGGTCGAAGCGGACGAGAAGGTAGCGGTAGGTCGCCCCGCGCACGACAGGCAGTGTGTCCGTGAGGTAAATGCCGACGGTATGAATGCCTGCAACGACGCCATTGCTTGAGGTGGCAATGAAGGGATCGTAGATCACCGTGTCGGATCCGGCGGGATTCGACGCACCGGATTGGACGAATCCGTAGGCAATGGATTCCATCAGGGGAGTCACTTGGACGAGGTCGTTGGAGATTCCCGCATCAGTGAAGTTTTTAATGCGGTGGCGGTAGAGTGCGCATGGGAAGAGGGCTGCGAGGTCGGTGTCATCCGCTGCCAAGCGGAAGAGACCACGGTGCGGGTCAAGGCGATTGGCGCGGATGAGCTGTTCGCCTTTCTCGTACTGCGGGGCGCTTGCAAGCACAAGTTCCCCGACTCTCACGCCGATGCCATCGAAGGCGAGCGTGTTGAATTTTTCCGCCTTGATTGCCGCCGAGATGGCATAGGATTTGAGCACGGGAGGCAGGGAGTCGCCGAGATACACGGTGACGGGCTGTATTTTTGGCGGAATGGGCCGGTCGGGCCAAGGAACATTCGGGCCGACTGAGGAGTTTTGACTCCATCTTCCATCGCGAACATTGCTGAGAGCGCCTTCGGTGGCATCGCCTCCGTCGGCTGGATGGGCCCGTGGGCCGAGAGCACGAACAGCGACGGTGTAGGTGGCTCCATTGTCGGCCGGGAGATCGATCGCAAATTCGGCGGGGAGGTTCGCGGGAAGTGGGTCGGTGGCATTGCCTGAAAAGCGGCCTTCAACGCGCGAGGTCAGATAGACGCCGAAGCGCTTGTCGCCTTGGTCGGAGATGACCTCGCCGCCAGACGGCGCGGAATTTTCTTGGAGGGATTCGATGCCGAGGTCGGCGGGCGGAAGGAACCCGTTTTTGGAAATGTAGAGTTTGAAGCGGTCCACTCCCACTGGGGGACACGCCCAGGAGATCTTCAGCGTGGCGGTGGCATTTCCGCCAACGGGATTGGATGAAATCTTGGCGAGCACAGGAGTCGGTATGGCCAGAGGCGGATACATCGTGCAGCTCCCGTCCATCAAGGTCAGCGGGCCGGCGTTGCCATCGGAATCGAACGCCTGCACATAGTAGCAGACGCGGCCGCCGTTGATCGGAGGCGGGTTGGTATCGGTGAAGTTCGAGGTGTTCGACGGGCTTGCGCCCAAGGGCAATTCCTCGCGGAAGACGAAGGTCAGCGGACCATTGTCCAGCCTGCGGTAGTATTTGAATTCGACCGCGTCGGCATCGGCTTCGGCAAATCCCGAACCGGAGATGTAGGTGCCGGTTGCGGGATCGATCGGGTAAATTTGGCCGCCTTGCGGGCAGGGTATGCCGCCCGAAACGAACGATTTGGTGACACTTGCCTCAAAGGGAATTGTGGCTTTGGCCGTCGCTTTTCCCAAATCCTGGCGGCCTGCGGCGGCGTAACCCGAGATCGCGCCGTTGAAGGTTCCGACGCGGCAACGGACATTGGCGAGTTTCGCTGACTCTGCGGCGAAGGTGTCAGAGTTGAAGGTGAGAGTGTGCTCGGCGATATTTGTCGAGGGAAAGGCAACGCGTGCGATGATCGCGCCCGAGGTGGTGCTGAATTCCGCCCAAGCCAGTTCTCGCGAGACGCGGGTGCAGCGCAGCGTGACCTCGATGATCCTTCCCGGGGTGGTGGCGTAGGTCGAGTTGGTCGTGACTGCCTTTGCGATAACGCCGGGATCCAAGCATGGGCGAGAGAGACCGGTATCGATAATGGCAGGGCCCTTGCGATCGCGGATGACGCCAAAAACAGGCGCGCTGTGGGGGCCGGGGAACCTTCCGCATCCGGTGACTTTCACCGCACGGACCGTATACCAGAAGGTTTTGTGGGCATCTATTTCCGTGGGCGAGCCAGTAATGTCATCGGCAAATGAAGTCGTGCTTGTCGTAAAAACCGGTTGGGCTCCGATGCTGCGCTGCGGTCCGTCGTAGCGGTTCCACCGAAAAACTTCGTATTGGATCGTCCCCCCCTCCCCATCGTCCAAGGCGACTGGCGACCAAGCGAGGTGGAGTCGCTGCTCACCCGACCCGCCGCTCCAAGAGTAGTTGTTCAATACCGTGAGCTTTTTCACCGTTTGCGGTGGCATGCGTTCGCAAATGGTGACGATCGTTCCTGTGGAAACAAGGCCATCGCGGCCGAGGATGTCCACCGCACTGACGAAATAAACAAACTCCCCTTCCCCGCTTGGGAGCGCGATGCCGGAAGGAATTTCGTCGGTATAGAAGTTCGTTTCCGTATCGGTTGCATCCGAAGCTTCGGCAGGGCTCAACTCCTCGGGGATCATGATCGGGAGGCGGTTGATTTTTGTTGCCGAGACGGTCTGCAGCTCCGTCAGTGTCGGCGCGGTTGAGAGCCATGAGGGATTCAGAGCGGAGGCGGGAATGCGCCAGACATTGTAGCCGTTTTGCAAGATCGCGCGTTGGCGGAGCGGAACGGGGGTGGACCAACGAAGACGCACAGCCCGGTTGAGCTTGCGGTAGGCAAGTTGTGTTTTAAATTCGGTGAATCCCGTCTGTGCCAGGGTTTCCGTGGCATTCAAGGTGCGGAAATCCGAGAACGCCGTGGCAGGCAAGGGTGTTGTGCTCACTTCGATACCCGAGTTCATTGGCTCGCCAGGCGCGGGCAGGGGCGCGGAGGTGGCGAGCGAGCCATCGACAGTCACGCGGCCGGTAACGGCAGAATCGTTTCCGCTGGAATCGCGGAGGCGGATTTCAAATGTCGTCGGTCCAGCGGTGGAGATCGGCCCGGCCCAGCCCATGCCCATGCAGAGGTTCACACCTGGGAAGGTTTTTCCAAGAAGGGAGAGGTCGGCGATGTATTGCGGTTCGGCGAGCGCGGCGGCGATGACATTCGAGAGTTTGGCGGCAACGGATTGGCCTGAAGCTGATGCGGACAACGAGCCGAACATGTTGTCAAGTTTTTCGCCAAGAGAGGCCTCCTGTGAAGCGGGGGACTCCGTGGGCTTGAGCTGCCAGGAACGCTCAAGAAGCGCGGAGACGGTGGGTTCGTCGATGACGGGACGCATGACGCCTACGAGCTCGTAGTTTCCCGGCCTGGAGGGGTTGCCGTCCTTTTTGTAAATGGAGAATTCCGGCTTCGTGAGGTCGATGCTTGCGATGGGAGAGCTTTGGGATTCGAGTTGGGCGATGAGGTAGGCCCAGGCTTGCCCTCCGTTTCGCACATGGGTGGCGCCATGGAGGAGCAGATTGGTGGTTTGCGCACCAAGACCGCCGACCATCGCGGCGAG
>VFJO01000159.1 GCA_009886045.1 Verrucomicrobiota bacterium | reverse complement strand
TCATCACGGGATTATCTTCGCGAGCACGAGCCAAGCACTCGGGGGAGGCTGATAATGTCATGAAAGCTCTCCGAAACGCGTCGTGATCATTTTTCTCACCTGTTCCATCCATGGTCAACAAGAAATTCGGTCTATTACGATCTAGCGGATTGGGAGCAAAGCGACTAGGCTTGAAATCAATCAAGCCGAGGAACATTCCTTTCTCAGCTGGTCCAAGCAATATTTTTTCTACCTCTTCCGAATCAGTAATAACCACTTTGTTGAACAAGCAATAGGCAGTGCCTTTGCCATACATATTCCTTCTGGTTTTAACTGTTTGTACGTTTTCAGACGGATTGTCAAAGCAGCAATCCTTGAAATAGCAGCAGTAGTAAATGCATCCAAGCCCTGTTGGATGCCGGTTTCGATGTTCCGCTCTTCGCCTGCAACCCCGTCTGGCACCTGCGCAACGGCTACCGCAAAGACCTCTTTCCCGTGGTCAACTTCGGCTCCGATCCCGATGGGGCCTTCAAGAAGCTCCGCGAAATTCTCCCGAAAGGCCCACTCATGTGCGGCGAGTTCTACCCCGGCTGGTTCGATACCTGGGGCCAGCCTCACCACCGGGGCAACGTTGAGAAATACCTGCGCGACCTCGAGACCATGCTGAAGATGAACGCCTCTTTCAGCATCTACATGGCGCATGGCGGCACATCCTTCGGCTTCACCACCGGCGCGGACCGGCCCTTCAAACCCGACACTTCCTCCTACGACTACGATGCGCCGATCAGCGAGGCCGGCTGGACCACGGATAAGTTCTTCAAAACCCGCGAGCTTTTCGCCCGCTATCTCCAGCCCGGCGAAACTATCCCCGAACCACCTGCCGCCTTGCAGGTCATCGCGTTTACTCCGACGCGCTCCAACGGTTTTGCGCCGCTGCTCGCCAACTTGCCCGCCGCCCGCCGCGCCGAGCGTCCGCTCAACTTGGAAAAACTCGATCAAGCTCATGGCGCCGTGCTCTACCGCACCACCCTTCCCGCCGGCCCCGAGGCCGTCTTCGAGGCCGAAGCCGTGCATGATATCGGACAACTTTTCCTCGACGGCGTGCGCGTCGCCACCTTCGACCGTCGCAGCCGCGTCTTCCTCACCAAACTACCCGCCCGCGAAAAACCCGCCGTGCTCGAGTTACTGGTGGAGGCGATGGGACGGGTTAACTTCGGCATCGAAATCCACGACCGCAAAGGCCTGCAAGGCCCGGTGCGCCTCGGTGACGCGGAGCTCCTCAACTGGGAAATATTTTCCCTCCCGCTCGACTCCGCTCATCTGGCCCGCCTCGCCTTTCAACCCGCCTCGCCCGCTCCCGCCGCCGGCGTTCCCCACTCGTTTTCGCGCCCGGGCTTCCACCGCTTCGAGGTGGAGCTCAAGTCGGTCGGCGATACTTTCCTCGACCTGCGTCCTTGGGGCAAAGGCATGGTCTGGGTCAACGGCCGCAATCTCGGCTACTATTGGAATATCGGCCCCCAGCAGACGATGTTTGTCCCCGGTCCGTGGCTAAAGCCGGGCCGTAACGAGTTCATCGTCCTCGACTACTTCGGCGATACCGATGCGGAACTCTCCAGCCTCGAAAAACCCATCCTCGATGTCCTCCGCCCCGAGCTCGATCTCCTCGGCCGAAAAGCCGAACTCAAGCCGCTCCGGGTTGTGGGCGCAGCCGCTCACCGCGGGGTCTTCGCTCAAGGCGGCGAGTCGCAGCCGATCACCTTCGCCGCTCCCGTAAAGGGGCGCTACTTCGCACTCGAGGCCTTGGATGCCCACGATGGCGGCGCGTTCGCCTCCATCGGCGACCTCAGTTTGGTGCGGCCCGACGGCAAGCCACTCAGCTCTCAGCTCTGGAGTATCGTCGGCGTGAGCAGCCAAGAGACTGTCGCCGATGCCGCAGGCGCGGGCAACGCCATCGACGGCCAGATTTCCAACCACTGGCTAAGCGGTTCGAAGTCCGCCTACCCGCACTGGATCGTCATTGATCTGGGCCGCGAAGAATCCCTCGGCGGCTTCATTTATGTTCCCCGCCAAGGCACCGCCGCCGACGCGCTCGGCCGCATCAAAACATTCCAAGCCTTCGTCGGTTCCAAGCTGGAGCTGATCCCTTAACCGAACTCCCCCGCATCCTCGGTATGAAAACGCTGTGCCTGCTCTCCGTCGTAAGCGCTCTCGGCGCTTTCGCGCTCCACGCCGAGCCCCCGCCCGCCGCGCCCCGGCCCAATATCATCTTTATACTTTGTGATGACTTGGGCTACGGCGACGTCGGCGTGTTTGTGCAAAACCAACGCGCCGCCCGGCAGGATCGCAGCCTCCCTTTCTTCGCAACTCCGCACCTCGATACGCTGGCGCGTGAGGGCGTGAAAATACCCCAGCACTACGCCGCCGCCTCCGTGTGCGCGCCGTCCCGAGCCTCACTGCTCACCGGCCTCACCCAGGGTCATGCCAGCGTGCGCGACAACCAGTTCGACAAAGCCCTCGCCGATACCCACACCCTCGCGACCGTCCTCCGTCAGGCGGGCTATGCCACCGCCGCCCTCGGCAAATGGGGTCTGCAGGGCGGCGACGACGAGAAAAACGCCGCCGGCACCCCTGCGACCTGGCCCGCCTACCCCACCCGCCGCGGTTTCGATTTTTTCTTCGGCTATGTCCGCCACAAGGACGGCCACTTCCACTACCCCAAGGAGGACCGTCGCGAGGTCTGGGAAAACGACCGCGAAATTTCCGCCGGTCTCGATCTCTGCTACACGACCGACCTCTTCACCGCGCGCACCAAAAAATGGATCGTCGAGCACAACGCCGCGCAGCCCGCGCAGCCGTTCTTTCTCTACCTCGCCTACGATACCCCTCACGCCGTTCTGCAAAATCCGCCCACCGCCTACCCCTCCGGCGGCGGTCTCGGCGGCGGCGTCCAATGGACCGATCGGCCTCACGCGATGATCAACACCGCCACCGGCAAAACATGTTTGGCCTCACGGGTTCCGAAGGAAATCACGGCGAGGACGTGAAAGAGGTCTTCTTCTATCTCGATAGCACGCCAACGCACAGCTACATGAAGATGAACTACAAATATCCTCATGCTCAGTTTCCCTACACGGAGCTAATCGAAGAAAATCGCAAACGGACCCGCGCCGAGGCGGAATTTGAACTCTGGGACACCGGAATCTTTGCAGACGACCGATACTTCGACATCGATATCGAGTACGCCAAGGCCTCACCTGACGACATCCTGTGTCGCATCACGGTACGGAATATGGGCCCCGAGCGTGCTCCGATCCACGTGCTGCCTACTCTGTGGTTTCGAAATACCTGGCGCTGGGGACGCGATGACACGAAACCTGAGATCACTCGCATGCAAGCATCAGGAAAAACTTTTGTACGAAGCTCGCATGCCAGTGCTGGAGCATACGATCTGCATGCAGACCTCGCTGAAGATTGGTTTTTCTCCGAGAATGAAACGAATTCCCAACATATCTACGGGACTCAGAACGCCTCTCCCTTTACAAAGGACGCTTTCCACCGGCGCCTCATCCACGGCGACCACTCGGCAGTAAATCCCCAGCACGAGGGAACCAAGGCGGCGGCGGTTTTTCATCGCGTGCTCGAGGGCGGCGAATCCTATGAGATCCGGCTCAGGCTTATCGGCCAAAAAGCCATCGCGACCTCGCAACCATTTGGGGACTTTGACGAAGTCTTTGAGACGCGCATCCATGAGGCCGATGATTTTTACGCCAGCGTCCAGCCGCCACAGATGAAGCCAGACGAACGACTCATCCACCGCCAAGCACTGGCAGGCATGATGTGGGGAAAGCAATTTTTCCACTACATCGTGGACGATTGGCTAGAGGGAGATCCCGCGATGCCCAAGCCGCCGGAGAGTCGAAAAACTCTCCGAAACCATCAATGGCGCCACCTCTATAATGAGCGCGTCATGTCCATGCCCGACCCTTGGGAATACCCATGGTATGCTGCCTGGGATTTGGCTTTCCACTGCATCCCGATCTCGCGCATCGATCCGGGCTTTGCAAAAAGCCAGCTGGATTTGCTGACACGCGAATGGTACCAGCACCCGAACGGGCAGATTCCTGCCTACGAGTGGAACTTCAGCGATGTGAACCCACCCGTGTTCGCCTGGGCGACTTGGCGAGTTTACAAAATGGAAGAGCAGCAAACCGGGAAAGGCGACCTCGCTTTTCTGGAAACGCTCTTCCACAAACTCATGTTGAACTTCACTTGGTGGGTGAATCGGAAGGACTCGGATAACAACAACATTTTCCAAGGCGGATTTCTCGGCCTCGACAACATTGCCGTCTTCGACCGCAGCGCTCCACTTCCCACCGGCGGCATGCTCGAACAAAGCGACGGCACAAGCTGGATGGGGATGTTTTCCCTCAACATGATGAAAATCGCGTTGGAGCTCGCACGTAAGAATCCTGTTTACGAGAATATTGCCACCAAGTTCCTCGAGCACTTCCTCGGCATCGTGCATGCCCTGAATGCGCTGCAACTCTGGAATGAAGAGGATCGGTTTTTTTACGACGTCCTTCAGTTGCCTAATGGAGATCGGCTCCCTCTGCGGCTGCGCTCGCTGGTTGGCCTCATGCCACTGCTCGCGGTGGAAACCCTCGATCCGGAGGAACTCGATGCATGTCCCGGATTCAAAGCCCGGATGGAGTGGTATCTCAACTACCGCCCTGAACTCACAAGTCTTGTCTATGATTGGGAAAAGCTCGGCATGAAGAACCGGCGCCTAGTCGCTCTGGTTGCTGAAGAACGGATGTTAAGCTTGCTCAAGCGAATGCTCGATCCCAATGAATTTCTGAGCCCATTCGGCATTCGCTCGCTGAGCAAATTCCATAGCGAGTCGCCATATGAATTCGAAGTCAATGGAACAACTCATCGTGTAGATTACGAGCCCGGAGAAGGACAAACTGCCCTGTTCGGTGGGAATTCAAACTGGCGAGGCCCCGTTTGGTTTCCTATCAATTTCCTTCTCATCGAGGCCCTGCAAAAATTCGATGATTTCTATGGCTCAGATTTCCGAATTGAGTGCCCCACTGGTAGCGGAATCCTCCTCTCACCGGGCGAGATTGCCGATGAACTTTCACAGCGCCTGAGCGGGCTTTTTCTCAGCAAACAGGACGGCAGCCGTGTTTTTCAAGGCCGCGACCACGACCTCTTCCTCAAACCCGACTGGAAAAATAAAATCTGGTTCCACGAATATTTTCACGGCGACGACGGATCGGGCCTCGGAGCCTCGCATCAGACCGGCTGGACAGGACTTGCTGCAGACCTCCTGCAACAACTCGCCGCCAAGCGCAAAAAGTAATCCTTACCGAAAAACCTCGCAGCAGACGCGCGCGGTGTTGAAGTGGACGCGAACAACCTTTTCGATTTCCGGGCAGTATCCCCCGGCAAGCACCCACGCGATCGGGATTTTTTCGGTCTTGGCAAACTCGAAGACCATCCGGTCGCGGTCCTCCAAGTCTTCGTGCGTGAGTTGCAGCGGGGAGTAGGGATCATCGCACAGCGGGTCGGCGCCAGCTTGGTAGAGCAAGATGTCCGGCTTGCCGTCTTGGATCAGCCAGGGCAAATGCCGCTTCATCGCTTCAAGGAGAACCTCACGGTCGCTTTTTCCCGAGGGAATCAGCGGCGCTGAAAAATGATTCAGATCGTCCGTGTGGTGCCGCTCGCGAACATCGCGAAAGGGTTGGTTGTTCCAATAATCGTTCCCGTAAATCGACAGCGCACGGAGCCACGGGCGAGATACCGCGAGGGATGCCGTGCCGTTTCCATAGTGCAGGTCCATATCGAGGATGGCTGCCGTGCAGATTTTGCCTTCCGCGCGCAACGCCTCC
>VFJO01000158.1 GCA_009886045.1 Verrucomicrobiota bacterium | reverse complement strand
GCGCCACGGCGAATCGATATCGCCGTCCATATCCCAGCCCGTGGGGTCATCACGGAATTTACCGATCAGGCGGTTGCTGTCAGTGGCGCCGAGCGTCATGCCGGAGTAGTGCATGACATGGGATTCGGTGAGGGCAGCGAACCGTGCGCCGGGCAGTTCAAAAGTCATCGGCATGCCGGCATCATTGCGGAGTTGAAGAGCCTCGATCGCCGATTTCACATGCAGGCCTTCATAGGAGACGGTGTCCGGATTGGCATAAACGGTCGTCGCTGGCAGCAACACAAAATCGGTGCTCTCTCCGGAGACATGGCGGCTGCCGCTGCCAGGGACACGCATGCGCCAGGCCACGCCTTGATTGAAGAGGCGGACTTCGAAGGTCCAAGCCGGGCCGCTCGGGATATTCACCGTAAATTCGGCCGCGTTTCCCGCCAGAGAAACGGATTTCTGGAGATGGCGCGTGGAAAAAGTCTCAACGAAGGAACGCAGGCTCGGGGCCGATACGGTGGCGTTTGCGCCAGTGTTGTTTTCCCCCAGCAGAATCCCTGCGCGAGAAGGAACAATGACTTGTGTGCCCTGCCAGTTCACGCGCCATGCGAGATGACCATCGGGCAATGTGCCTAATTCAAAAACCACGGCTTTGTCGGGGCTGGCGACAGATCCTGCGGGAGTAAAATAGGAATCCGGATTTGTAGCCCGGCCGGTTTCAAGTTTGAAGAAAAGCACCAAAGTCGTGAGCAGGATCAGCCTGGTGCGGTTAAATGCTGAAAACGACGCATGATGCGGCACTCTATCAATATTGGGATGGTTCATATTTTTTTAGGGGATTAGAACAGCTAAAGTCTTTGGCTGGATTGGGAAATGGTCAGGCAAGTAGGGAGAAAAGCGACAATGCGCGGGGCATTTTTTCTTGTTCATTTTACCGTCGCTTTCTGGTCTGCCTTAAAAAATGCGCCTACCTCGCGCTCCCATTCGTCGGCCACGACTTGGTGTCCGCGATAGGTCGGGTGGACTTTGTCCCATACCCAGTAGTCGGCTGGCGCCCGCTTGGCGGCCTCATCCATCACAGGCTGGAGCTTCACATGGGCAGCGCCGTATTTTTTTGCGAGTTTCGCGACGATCTCCTGCATCTTTACCATCGTATCGTCTATCTGGCCCGTAGGCTTCAGGAAAGGCGCGCAGAGCACCAGCTTCAAGTCTGGATTGGCGGCCCTCGCATCGCCAATGAGCTTGTCATATACCTGCTCATACTGGTCCAGCGGAATCTTTTTGGTGTAGTCATTGACCCCGATAAGGACGCTCAGCATATCTGGTTTCAGGTCAATCATGTCCTGTTTCCAGCGTTTCTCGAGATCGAGCACCGTATTGCCGCTGATGCCGCGGTTTACGAAGTCCAGTTGCAATTCCGGAAACGCCGCGCCCTGCCTGGCGGCTATGAGGAATACATAGCCGTGTCCCAGTATGTGATTTGGATCTGCGGACCGCCCGCGATTCATGTCTGTAATGGAATCGCCTATGAAGAGGATGCGAGCTCCGGTAGTGAAGGCCGGAATTGGTTCGACGGCGGCATGGAGCGCAGCCAGCGGTGCCAGCAGCAAGGCGATGAAGGTTGTGATTTTATTCATGGTGTATTCCTTTATTTATGTGTTTCATTTGGCGGCTCCCGACGGCACGACGGAGACCGGCGCGGAGAGACCGACAGGCTTGTCTCCCTCACTCTCAAAGAGAATGCGCACTGGGCGCTTGCCCTTACTGGGAGGAAAAGGGGCCTCAAGCGGTGCATTTTGAAACTCCGATTTTGTTGCCACGAGTTTGCCGTCGATCCACACCTCGGCCTTGCCAAGCAACCCGCCGAATTTCAACACCCCGCCGTCGCGCTGCATGTTGGCAAATGGCTCGAAGCTTCCAGAGAACACGCTCCATGGCCCTCCATTAGGCGTGAGCGGAGTCCCAACACTGGCACCAACCCACGAGTTCATGTCGTTGTTTTCCGCTTTCATCAATGGGTCGGGCTTCGTTGTGAAACCGGAAGCGGCCTTCCACTGCTCGATGCGCTGCTCGTAGCGGGCGGTCGGAAATGCCGGAGACGCTCGGACCGCTGCCACAGGGATTTTGATTTCAGCAGGCACGAGGCCGGCGGACTCGGCGCGCAAGATGACATCGCCCGAACTGGCGAGGCGAGTTTGCAGGATGACTTGCGCGAGACCGTTGAAGAGCGAGCGCTGGTCACCCTTCTGGGGTTCGTGGCAACGCGGATCGCCATTGCCGAGACCGATGATGTCCGCCGGGCCTTGAAGCGAAAACTTCACGGGATTCATCGCCGTCGGAACTTCCCGCCCTTTGGCATCCACCGCACGAACTGTGACCGGCATGGCGTCCTCGCCATCGCCAGCGAGAGATTTTCTGTCCTGCAGAAGCTCGAGCGCCATGGCGCCCCCCGTCGTTTCGACCAGTTTGCGCGAGACTTCACGGCCTTTCTTTTTTCCCACAGCCAGCAACGCGCCGGGCTCATAGATCACACCCCAATGAACCATCTCGAAGGGATCGACCGGTTTTTCGCCGAGGGATTTTCCATTCAGGAAAAGTTCCACCGAATCCGCGTTGGAGAGGGCCATCACTTGAATGGCCTGCCCCTCGCACCCGCTCCAGTTCCAGTGCGGGATCAACTCGAGCACATCGATGTCTTTTCGCCACTGGGCCTGGTGAATGTAAAACGCGGACTTGGGAAACCCGCAGAGATCCAAAATGCCGAAAGACGAGCTGACGCTCGGCCATTCGAAGGGCGTCGGCTCGCCCGCGTAGTCGAAGCCGGTCCAGACAAACCCACCCGCAATGAACGGGCGCTCGGCGATCTTCTTCCACCCATCGCGGTGCGACGCTCCCCAACGGGCGGCAAAGGTGTCACGCGAGTCGGCGGTGTGCTTTTCCTTGTTGGTCTCATACTCGCCGCGCGTGATGAAGGCGGAGGTGTCCTCCGTGCTGAGGATCGGCAGATTCGGATTCAGCTTGTGAAAGTCATCGTAGCTCTTCTGTTGGTAGTTGAATCCCGTCACATCCACGGCCTGCGAGACATTGAGCGGGTTCATAAATCCAAAATTCATCGCGGCTGTGACAGGGCGTGTGGTATCAAGACGCTTCACGGCCGCGACCAAGCGGCGGGTCATTTCGTAGCCGACCTCGGTTCCTTGGAATGGCTCCTCGTTGAACACCGACCACATGAAAACACTCGGGTGGTTGCGGTCGCGGCGGACCATCCATTCGAGCTGGCGAATGTATTCCGGCGAGGTGTTGAAATTTCTCACCTCATCCATCACGAGCATGCCCATGCGGTCACAGACTTGGATTAGCTCGGCGGCAGGCGGATGGTGCGAGCAACGAACGGCATTCACGCCCATTTCCTTGAGCTTGCGAACCCGGAATTCCCACATCGCGTCAGGCATCGCCACACCGACGCCGGCGTGGTCTTGATGGACGCACACGCCTTGGATTTTGAGCGGCTTGTCGTTGAGATAGAATCCGGTCGCGGCGTCAAAGCGCAGCGTGCGAAATCCAGCCGGCGTGACCGTTTCATCCCAAATCCGTTCGCCGTCTTTCAGGACGGTTTTCACCGAATACATGGTCGGCGAATCCACCGACCACAGGCGTGGATTTTTGACCGCCAGTGTGAACTTGGCCGTCGCCTCGCCGAGGGCGGCGACATCGCAAGATTGGGACACCGTGCCAACAGCCTTGCCTTCCGGGTCAAGGAGCGTGACCTCCACCTTGGCCGTGACATTTTTTCCGCCCGAGTTGGCGAGAGTGACCTCGGCGGGGATCGACCATTGACCATCCGGAGCCTTCACAGGCTGCGCGAAGACGCCATCGGTGACGATGTGAACGGGCGAGCGCTTCACCAGCCAAGTGTGCCGGTAAATTCCCGCGCCCTCATACCACCAGCCCTCCTGGGCCTCGGCATCAACGCGCACGGCCACGGTGTTGAACTCTTGTCCGTATTTGAGAAGCGGAGTGATATCGGCAGAGAACGAGGTGTAGCCGCACCAATTGCGATGCACGACCGTGCCATTCACCCATACGGTGCAGTGCGTGGAGACGCCGTCGAATTGAAGTTCGAAATGCTTGCCGCGATCGGCGGGATCGACCTGAAAATGCCGTCGATACCAAGCGAAGCCACGCTTGCGATAGCCTTGGGCGATATTGGCATCCTTCTCGATCGGCGACTCGGAGGCCCAATCGTGCGGGAGGTCGACCGGTTGCCAACCGGAGTCGTCGAAGGCCTGAGCCGCCGCGCCAGAAGCGGCTCCAGCCTTGGCGCTTGTATAGGTGATGTAATGCCCTTTCACCTCTGTAAACGGAATGTCTCCTTTGTGGAAGAGCCACCCTTGGTCAAAGGACAGGCGCTCGCGGGAGGGCTCCGCGGCGCCAAGCGGCAGAAGCAAGGCGAGGAGGAAAAGAAAACAATAGGTCACGGGCTTTTTCATGGGTTGGGCAGGTGGCGCGAGGGTGTCGGAGTGGGTTGAGTGAGAGTTAAAGTAAAAGGGATTCCGCATATTGACATCTTTTGCCTCCCGGCGTTCGAGCCGTTTGATTAAGAGGATTATTTTGCTTTCTTTCCCTTTCTCCGTCTATAGCACGAACGAGCGATATCTTAGCCCTGCCCAACATTTGAGCCTGGGGAACTAACTCCCTCAAACCGATACAAGCAAAGTGGCATCCCTGGTTGAGCAAGTGATTTGTCTGTAAAATGGTTTCTTTGATGAGATGAGAAGGGGTGATTATTGGTTGATTGGTTAGTTGAGGTGAATGGGGTTGAGGTAGGCCTTGGAG
>VFJO01000215.1 GCA_009886045.1 Verrucomicrobiota bacterium | reverse complement strand
CTCCCGAAAGTAAGTGCTTAACCCGAGTTTCTCAAAACGGGAAACCAGGGGGCTTTTTCCCGGTTTTTTCCAACTATTTTCGGCCCATGAAAGTATGCAAGTCGTTGATAATCAACTATTGTGGCGAAGAATAAGGCCATTTGTAGTGCCTAATTATCATTAGCCCCTCTAGACATTCTGAAAAATCGGTTTAGCGTGTGTGGTGTGTTTTTTAGAACCAAGTCCATCAAGGGCACGCCGTTGGTGCAGCTCGTGCAATCCTATCGCGACGCCCAGGGAGCGCCGCGCCAGCGTGTAATCGTCTCACTGGGAGACACCCGGCTGCCCGAGAGTGAAGAGCGGGCGATCGCGACGGCCGTGGAGCGGCGACTGCAGGGTGAGCGGGATCTATTCGAGTCGGAGCTTTCCCAGGAAGGGCTGGCCTGGGTGGCGAGGGTCGTTGCGCTGGCGGGGCGATCGAAGGCGGGGCGATCGAAGGCGGCCGTGCCGGTTACAGGAGCGACGGTGGATGGGGTGCTTGTGGATGAGATCGAAACCGAGCAAGTGGTGGAACTGGGGCCTCAACTTGTGGCAATGGCGGCTTGGGAGAAGCTGGGGCTCACTGAGACGCTGGTGGAACTTGGATTTAATGCCAGCGCGCTGGCCACCGCCCAGTTGATGGTCTGTAACCGTTTGATCGAGCCCCTGAGCGAGTGGGCGCTCATCGATTGGTCGCAACGCACGGCATTGCCTGAGCTGCTTGGAATGAGGATCACGAAAACCGCCAAGGACCGCCTCTACCGGACCAGCGACGAGTTGCTCGCGCACCGCGCCACCATTGAAGAAAAGCTGCGCAAGCGTGAGACGGATCTCTTTTCGCTCAGCCGCAAGATCATCCTCTATGATGTGACCAACTCGCACTTCGAAGGCCTTTGCCAGGGCAATCCGAAGGCGCGCCACGGCAAGAACAAGCAGAAACGCAACGACTGCCGGCAGGTGGCGATCGGCATGGCCTTTGACGAGCGCGGCATGTCGCTGGCGCACGAGGTGTTCGAGGGCAATATCGCGGATACTAAAACTTTGGAGCTCATGCTCAATCGGCTCGACGTCATCCAGGAGGGCTGCAAGCCGGTGGTGATTCTCGATGCAGGTTTCGCCTCAAAGGCTAATATCACAAGGCTTAAAGAGCGCGGTTATAGCTATCTCATTAACATCACGCGTGGAAGTCGCTCCAAATATGCAGAGGCGTTTGCGGCGGGCTCGTTTGAGACGCTTGAGGGGCGCGGCGAAAATCAAAAGATTGAGGTGAAAACCATCGTCGACCCGGAGGATGAGGACAGCCGGTTGGTGTTGTGCCGCAGTGCGCAGCGGCGCCTCAAGGAGGAGGCTATGATTTCAAAGGCGGAGGCGCGTTACCTGGAAGATGTAAAAGCCCTCAGTGGGCTCATCGGCAAAGGTCGGCTCAAGCAATCCAAGCTCATCGAACGCAGAATTGGGGCGCTGCAAAAGAAGCATCCGAAGGTACAACGCTTTTATACGCTTACCCATCAAGAGGACGGGCTGCTGGCCGTGCGCAATGACACTGACATGGCGGACACGGTGGCTCTCTGCGGCGACTATGTATTGAAAACCGATAAGACGATGGCCGCAGCGGAGCTGTGGTCGCTTTATATGACGCTCCTCAAGGCGGAATCCGGCTTTCGCATGCTCAAGAGCTCACTGGGGCTGCGTCCCAATTTCCATCAACTCGAGGGCCGGGTGGATGGTCATATTTTCATCAGCGTGCTGGCCTATCACCTGTTGAGCTGGGTGCGTGAGAACTTCCTCCTGTGCGGCGATGTGCGGGAGTGGAGCACGGTTGTGCGCCTGATGCGCACCCACTGCGTGGCCACCACCAGACTCAAACTCAAAGATGGGCGAATCATCCAAATCCGCAAACCCAGCCGGCCCGACGCCGAACAGCAGCGCGTTTACGACATTCTCGGGATCGACTGGAAACTGGCCTTTCCGCCCGTGAAATCCGAGCTGCCTGCATGAGGGTTTTGTAGTGCCTTTTGGGGCGACCCATTGATTCTATCAGGCTTCCAGCCCCACCGTAAGAAACTTCAGACCTCACTATCCGACCTCGTTTGGGGCAAAAACACGAGCAGGTTCGTTTCCCTCGATTTGCCGGGGGTGAGTGATTTGGGTGGGGCGCCGCGCGGACGGCTTTTTTTAAGTCTCGGGGGTGTCGCGCACGCGCACTTCGATCTGGTCTCGGTTGGTGAGCCGGAGGCGCAGGGGGCGTCCGCTGCCATCGGGGAGGGG
>VFJO01000122.1 GCA_009886045.1 Verrucomicrobiota bacterium | reverse complement strand
GGCGCCCGAAACCACCCTGCGAAGATGGCTGCAAGAAACCCGGTGGCCAGAGCCCCGATTAAGGATCCGGTGACGATATCGATGCCATGTTGGAGGCAGAACGTGCGTGTGGCGTGGCTTGCAGCTCCGCAAATAATCCCTACCCATGCGAGGCGGCAAGGAACATTAAAAAGTAACAGGTATCCGAGGGCGGCCAGTGCCGAAAATACGGCATCCTCGGCAAGTGGGAGGAGAGTGGAATCCTCCGGAACCGGGATGGCGACACCGGTGAGGAACGTGGCCACAAAAAGCCCGACAGCGATCGACAGCGTGAGCAGTGTTGCAAAACCCAAACGCGAAAGGCCGATCGTCATGTGGTTTTTGATCATGTCCTGCACACAGTTCACGAGCGGCACACCGGGAACGATGATCATTCCCACCGCTAGGAAGCAAAGGGTAGGCTGGTCGCTCCATTTCATGAGTGAGGCGACACCTGCGATGATTCCGCTCACGGTTGCGCCCATGAAGGCGGAGAGAAATACATTTCCTCCTCGTCGTCCCATCTCCAAGCGCAGCCACGTGCCCACGGTGGCCGCGCCGAATGCCACCCCGAACGTGCTCCAATCTCCGCCAAACAAACGGCTGAGACTAGCGGCGGTGAGGCTCAGGGCTGCGACAACCATCCATGGTTTGTAAATCGGCGGTTGTTTCTCGATCTCGTTGAGGCGCCTCCGAATCTCTCCCAGATCCCGCAGTCCGGCCTCGATCTCGGCGAGCAGGGTCTTAGCGTCCGCCACCAAAGCCATGTTGACCCCGATCGTCGGGATCTGGTTCCCGATTTTTGTGCGAAACTCGTCTTGGTACGAGAGCGTGACGAGCAGAGATTCCCAAGTGATAACGAGATGGGCCTCGCATCCGAAGGCCTTGGCGAAGCGCTGGAGAGACATCTCGACTTCCTCGGTATCTGCATTGCTTTTGAAAAGAATGCGCCCAAGTTTCAGCGCGAGATGCGAGACCTCTTCGAGGGAAATCGTGGCGGATGCCATGGGCTGAGTCATCTCAGACGCCAAGATCGGAAACAATACAATTTCGCCCTTGATGGCAGTCCGGCCCTACAAGATGCACCAGCGTTCCGGTCGAGAACTTTTCCCCGCGTCTTTGTGTCTCCGTGATGGGGGCATCGGCTTTGTTTGGCATCTCGGCCGCGAAGTGGTTTTTGAGATCAGGGATTTTCCTGAGGGCGGCGATTTTTTTTGAAGATGCGAAACCAGTTTGCGAGGTGTTTTTTCATGCCTTCTTGGAAGGTGAGATAGTGGCCTTCGGGAGTTCCGCATTTTCGGATGGCGGCCAGGAGGGCTGGCACGGAGAGTTCTTCCAACTCGAATGTGGTCCATGAGACGCCGGCGGCCGAGTCGTGGTGTGCGTCGCTGGCTGCAGTCATGGAGAGGCCACGGGATTTTGCGTACTGCAGAGCTTTCTCGTTGTAACTCTTCGCGGTCACTGCGGCATTGAAAACCTCGAGGGCCTCGAGCTCGAGCGTATCGAGTGTTTCGGCTCGAATGCCCGCTCGCCATTTGTCGAAGGGATGAGCAGGAATGCCGATGCCGCCGGCCTTTTTGATTTCCGCGAGCACTTCGTGGGCGGGTTTTCGTTTGAGATATGGGAGCGTGGCACCGATGCAGAGAAGGTGTCCTTCCGCTGTGCTCACCTCCACGCCGGGTATGACCAGGAATCCCTCCGGCAGTTGGCGTCCCTGCAAGTAATCGTGGGCTTCGCAGGTGTCGTGGTCTGTTATCGCGATTCCGCTCAAGCCGCGGCGTCGGGCCGCTGCGATCATTTCTTCTGGGCTACCACAGGCATCCTTGGAAAAAAATGTGTGCGTGTGGAGATCGAATCGGTGGAGCATGGATGTGTAAGGTTTCCCTTGTGGGTGGAACTTGTGTAAAGAACGAAGTCATCAATATGAGCGTGGCATTCAAGGAATGGGCCGTCGTCTGCGAGGCGATTGGCAATGGCAGGCAAAGCATCATGCTCCGCAAGGGAGGCATTGCTGAAGGACGCGATGGGTTTGCCTTCAAGCACCGCGAGTTCTTTTTGTTTCCGACATGGTTCCACGAGCAATTGGAAAAAACCACGCTTCCGCACGGCACGGTCCTCCCGACTCAATTGGAGGGCGAAATCGAAATCCGGTATGCCGTGACTTTGGAGTGGAGTCGTCTCGTCACCGATGCCGACCGTCTGCCTGCGCTCCGTGAGTTCCACATCCTCAACGACAGCGTGATTGAGGAGAGGTTCCGCTATGACGAGACGCCCGGTATTCATATCGGCTTCGTTCGGGCATTTCGTCTCGAGTCGCCCCGTTGCCTGACCATGCAAAAAAACTTCGGCGGCTGCCGCTCATGGGTTGACCTGCCGGGGTTGGAGGGCGTTGAACTTATGCCGGTGATCAGCGACGAGGAACAGGCGGCCAGAAGAGACGCTCTCGAGGCAGTGCTGGGCTGACTCGACCTACCCGCAGGCGGTGAGGAATTGTATGGAAAACTACTCGCAAAGATGAGCGTGAACGCGTGAGGAGAACTTGGGAATCACAGTCCCATACCGGATCAGGACATCTTCCGTTTCCATCCTCTGGCGCCCGGCGATCTCACCGAGCACAGCGATGACTTGGCTCGGCTCAATCTCAAAAAGCGTCACAAGATAATCGTCGGGATGCATGGCGACGACGCCGTGATCTCGAAGGTTGTCGTTTTTGAAATGTCGCAAGTTGAAGGTCAGAATCACAGGGCACCCGCCACAAACTGCCGCTGCCAGCACATGCCGATCCTTCCAGTCATTGGTGAGGCCTTCGATGAATCCTTCGTAACCGTGAATTTCCGCCTCGGGAAATGCGGTTGTGATTTCTTTTTGAAAAAGTTCTACCAAATGTGCGGGCCAGCCCAGCTTTTCAAGATGCGTTCGCTCGACTTCGTGAAGGATTTTCGCCGTCCAGTGCGGAACAAAGAGCCTCGGCCGCTCGGCCAGACTCAGCAACAGATCGCACACTCCATGGTTCGCGAGCACGCATGCATCGATGAGCACATCGAAGTCCGCCCTCATTCGTCGCCTTCGTAGTCGGAGAAATAGAGCCCGGCGCTCGCCACCTCATCCGATAGCCGATTCATGGCTGCCCGGCGGGTCTGGTCGCGCTTTTTCTCATACTCCAGCAAGTCTTTGAATGTGACTCTGCGGTGTGTGCCCACGAGGCGGAACGGGATTTCGCCCTTTTCAAGCAGGTTCACAAAAAATTGCCGCGACACACCGAGGTAGTTTGCCGCCGCCTGCGTCGTGAATGCCTCGTCCTCGGGAAGCATCACGATTGCCTTGCGCTCGGACATCATGCGAACGATGCGGGCAAAGTGCTGGAAGAGCGCCTCGGGAATTTCGATTTGTCGGCCCTCGCTATCCGTCAAAAGCAGATGGTCCGGCTTGGCAAAAAAACGTGCCACCTCGGCGAGTTCCTCTTGGGGAATCAGCGAGGGGTCGAGGCGGTTGGTTCGAGTGGTTAACATAATGCTCAAATTAGAGCGTCATTTATCGAATGCGACAAAATATTCACCATAAACGCTACGGTCACCGCAGGCGCTAAATTTTAAACACGCTCATCACTCTGTCGCCAAGGTGGTTGATAAATTTGATGGCGACGCGGTTGGTGTTTATGTTTTTGCGTTAACCTCGATGGGAATCGCCGCCTCGCCAGAACCCAGAGCGATCGCTTCCTGGGTAGAGGCCGATGATATCCTCATACCGTAGCGTTGAAGGTTTTCTCAAACTCGCTGACAGCCTTCATGATTTCGTCGAAGTCAGGAATTTCGCCGAAGAACATGGGGCC
>VFJO01000249.1 GCA_009886045.1 Verrucomicrobiota bacterium | reverse complement strand
TCGGGGGCGGAACCAGGGAGCGAGACCACGAGGCCCTCGGGTGAGGGCGCGGAGGAGACGGCGGCGGTGTGGTTGGGGTGATCTCTGGCGCCGCGCTCAGGGATTCTTTGATGGAGTGATCTCAGTCAGAGGCGAGAAGCTGCTCCCTTCCGCATGGGGAATGGCCTCATGGTTTCGGCTCCGCAGGCTTTTCCATGAGTGGCACCAGCGCATCCGCCCAGCCCTGTGCGTGCGCGGCGAGTCCCTGGGCGTTGAAATGAACTGAGTCTTTGAGCAAGCCTCGCGTGTGGAAGCTGTCAGTCTCCGGTCCTTGAAAAACGCCGGCCACCGTCGCAATGACTTTCTGTTGCCCTTCCACGACAGCGGCCTGTCGTTCCGCAGTGGCTTCTTTTGCCGGGTGAAACGATGCCAGTGCCACGCCCCAAGGCACGTCCCAGCCGGCATCCTTGCGTGATTGCGTGATGGCCGCACCCAACATCTTTGCGTAGTTTTCCGCCGAGGTGCCAGCGATCGAATCCGACTCGCCTTGATGCCAGAGCACGGCGCGGCATCCGTGCATCCCGGCCAACTGCAAGGCTTGTTGCAACCTTGGGTAACCTTTTCCCGGCGGCGTCCAGAAACTCACCATCGTGCTGCCGACGCCGAGGCAGATGAAGCCGACCGGCGCATCGTATTTTTTGACGAGGTGGTCGCCGAGGAGTGCCCAAGGGGAGCCTCCGCCACCGCTGGCGCCGGGCTGCGGATCGTCGCCGCGCTGCCAAAGACCATTCTGGAAATTGCAGGAGGACACCCTGTCGTCTTGTGCCTTCTGTTGCGGACCGCCGTAGTTGGCGGAGTTGGATTGGCCGCAGGTCACAAATACTTCGCCGACCCCCACGCGTTCGACTGTGGCGGCGGCCACTGCGGCCTCGGCTTTCATGGCTCGGAATTCGAAGTGATACCAACCAGTCGGCAGTGTCAGTTTCATGCCGGCGGTGACCTTTGCCCAGTCCTTCACCGGCAAATTTGTCTGGCGGTCGAGGGCGCGGACTTCGACCGTGTCAGCTTGTCCGTCCTTTATCGTGGCCGCCACCGGCACTTCAGCCATGCCGCGCTGGTTGCGTTGGAATACGGCTCGTTCCGTCGGTTGTGTGACGCTCAATGGCGATGCGGTGTTCACCGCCGTCGCGGCACTGGCGAGCACTTTGAGCACCGGGCCGAAGTAGGAACTGGCCTGCCGTTTCTTTTGCGGAAACACGAGCGCGGCCCCGTGCTCGAAGCGGCCCTCTTCCCAGCGCACGCCGGGCAAGGCTTCAATCGGCGAATCATAAAAAAACCCTTCGCCTCCCTTGTGGGTGACCGCGCCGATGACATAGCTGCCAGCGTCCAGTTTCACCGGCTCAATGGCGATATAAAAAGCGCCGTTTTCGGCGGTCGCGGTCAGCGGCACTTTGGCAGTGACAATCTGCTTGCCCGTGGCGTCCCAGATGGACACCTCGACCGGCTCAGGTTCGTTGAGTTTGCCGTCTTTGTTCTGGTCGGTCATGCCGAGGGCCGTGACGGTCATCGGCTTGTCGAGCGTGAACCGGTAGCCTACGACGAAATCGCCGACTCCACTGGTTGCACCGGTTGTGAGGGTGAGGGCTGGCAGGGGCGTCTCCTCGGCAGCACGAGCAGTGGCCGCAAACATAAGGGCAGCGATGATGAGATGTTTCATGATTTTAGTTCCTGTATAAACCGCGTAGGCGATGGCGTTGATCTGGATGTTCACTTCGGAAGGAGCGCGATGAGGTCCTCATGCGGACGGGTTGATTGATGGTCCGGCCGAAGATGACATCCTGAGCTGGGCGCGGCGAAACAGCCGCGTCCCTCTTCATTAATACGACGAAGCGAGGGCGGTTTGGCGCTGGGTGCCAAGACCGTCGATGCCGAGCTCGATCACGTCGCCGGGTTTCAGATACAACGGGGGTTTTTGACCGAGGCCGACTCCGGCTGGGGTGCCGGTGGAGATGACGTCGCCGGGGAGGAGGGTCATGAACTGACTGAGGTAGCTGACGATAAAGGGAACGTCGAAGATGAGGTTGCTGGTGTTGCCATCCTGAAATTTGCGGCCGTTGACGGTGAGCCAGAGGCGAAGTTTACCGGCGTCGGGCACCTCATCGGCGGTGACGAGCCACGGGCCGAGGGGGGCGAAGGTGTCGGCGCTCTTGCCCTTGACCCATTGGCCACCGCGTTCGAGTTGCCAGGCGCGTTCGCTGTAGTCGTTGTGGAGCACGTAGCCAGCGATGCAGGCGGGGGCCTCGGCGGTGGTAACGTGGCGGGTCACGCGGCCAATGACGACAGCGAGCTCGACCTCCCAGTCGGTTTTTTCGGAGTTGCGCGGGATGACGAGGTCGTCGTCGGGGCCGACGATCGCGGTGGTCGCCTTGAAGAACACGACGGGCTCGGAGGGCTCGGCCATGCCGGATTCGGCGGCGTGGTCGCGGTAGTTGAGGCCGATGCAGATAATCTTGCTCGGGCGGGCGATCGGGCTTCCGAGGCGGGTTCCCGGTGGAACGACAGGCGCAGTGGTGGCGTGGTTTTCGATCCACGAGGAGAGCCGGTGCAATCCGCCGGATTCAAAGAAGGCCTCGTTGAAATCGGGGGTGCAGGCGGAAACATCGATGGAGGTTCCGTTGGAGAGAAGGACGCCCGGTTTTTCCGAGCCTTGGGTGCCGAATTTGATGAGTTTCATGGTGTGTTAGCGGAGAAGGGTGAACCCGCCGTCGATGTCGTAGGCGGAACCAGTGATGAATGCGGCTTGGGGCGAGCAGAGAAACGCGATGAGCGTGGCGATTTCCTCTGGCTCACCCATGCGGCCGATGGGCTGACCCGCTGAGAGCTTGGCGAACATCTCAGCCTCTTGGCCGGGATAGTTTTTTGCGATGAATC
>VFJO01000024.1 GCA_009886045.1 Verrucomicrobiota bacterium | reverse complement strand
GTCGATCTCGGTCACCCAGACCTGGGCGGAGAGCGCGCGCATCGCCTGCGCGCAGCCTTTGCCGACGTCGCCGTAGCCGCAGATGACAGCGACTTTGCCGGCGATCATGACGTCAGTCGCGCGCTTGAGGCCGTCAGCAAGGGATTCGCGGCAGCCGTAGAGGTTGTCGAATTTGGACTTCGTGACCGAGTCGTTCACATTGATGGCCGGCACGAGCAGTTTGCCTACCTCGGCGAGTTGGTAAAGGCGGTGGACGCCTGTTGTCGTCTCCTCGGAGACACCTTTCCAAGCCTTGGCCACCTTGGTCCAGTAGCCTGGACGTTCTTCTGCCACGCGACGGAGGAGAGCCTTGATGAGGGAGACTTCATGGTTTTCAGCGGGTTGGTAGGCCCACTTGTCGCCTTTTTCGAGTTCCGCACCTTTGTGGATGAGAAGGGTTACATCGCCGCCGTCATCGACCACGAGTTGCGGCCCGAGGTTGCCGGGGAAGGTGATGGCTTTGAGGGTGAGTTCCCAATACTCCTCGAGGGTCTCGCCTTTCCAAGCGAAAACGGGCGTGCCGGTTTCTGCAATCGCCGCGGCAGCGTGGTCTTGGGTCGAGAAAATATTGCAACTAGCCCAGCGTACATCGGCGCCAAGATCAACCAGCGTCTCGATGAGAACGGCCGTCTGGATCGTCATGTGGAGAGAGCCGGTGACGCGGACGGCTTTGAGTGGCTTTTGCTTGGCGTACTTTTTGCGGACGGCCATGAGGCCGGGCATTTCATGCTCGGCGACGCTGATTTCCTTGCGTCCCCAGTCGGCCAGCGCGATGTCAGAGACCACATAATCCGCGCCCTTCGGCGTGGCTGCGGCGTATTTGGCAAGGTTTGCGGTTGCAGCGGTCAGCTCGGCGAGGACGGCGGCGGCGGTTGTTTTGGTTTTGGATGCGGATTTGGTGGCCATAGTTAGTTTTAAGTTTTCAGTTTTCAGGATTCAGTTTTCAGTGGGCGTTTTGTGGGCGATGGATTTCCAAAGTCCGCGTATCGTGGCGGAGATTTCTTTGGATTCGTTAATGCTACTTTGGAATACGGGTTGTTTGATGAGGTTGAGTTTGCGGGCGATGTAGAGTTGGGTTTGGAGTTCAGCGTTGGAGCCGAGGGCAATGTTCAAAAACCATCGGAAATCTGCTTTGCTGTTGCGTTCGTGGCCTTCGGCAATATTTGAGGGAACGGAAAGCGATGAGCGTTCGATCTGATCTTTAAGGGAGTATTTTTACAATCTTCAAACATCTCGTAGATGGAAGTGCACTGACGGCAAGCCCGCTGCCACACTTCCGAATCTTCGAATGATCGATAAGACATTGCTTCGTTTCCTGAAAACTGAACTCGGAAAACTTCTCCGACTCTTCAGCGTGCTGTTTTTTTCAGCGCGGCGGCTTTGTCTGTCTTCTCCCAAGTAATCTCTTTGTCTTCTTTGCCGAAGTGCCCGTAGTTTGTGGTCTTGCTGTATATCGGGCGGAGGAGGTTGAGTTGGGTGACGATGTCGGCGGGTTTGAAAGAGAAGATGGATTTGACGGCTTTCTCGATGTTTTCCTCGTTCACTTTGTGTGTACCGAAAGTATCGATGTGAATGCTGACAGGTTGCGGATGACCGATAGCATAGGCGAACTGAACTTCGCAGCGGTCGGCGAGACCAGCAGCAACCACATTTTTTGCAACATAGCGGCCCATGTAGGCCGCGCTGCGGTCCACTTTGGATGGGTCTTTTCCTGAGAAGGCACCGCCGCCGTGACGTCCCATGCCACCGTAAGTGTCGACGATGATTTTACGGCCAGTGAGGCCGGAGTCGCCTTGGGGACCACCGATGACGAAGCGACCTGTCGGATTGATGAGGAACTCGGTGGAGGCGTCGAGGAAATCCTTTGGGATGACCTTGCGGATGACATTTGCAATGACAAACTTGCGGATTTCTTCGATTTCAACGTCTTCGCTGTGCTGGGTCGAGATGACGACGTTGGTTACACGAACGGGCTTGCCGTCTTGGTAGAGGACGGAAACTTGGGTCTTGGCATCGGGGCGGAGCCATTTCACCTTGCCGGCTTTACGTATAGCAGTCAATTCGCGGCCCAAACGATGCGCGAACATGATCGGAGCAGGCATGAGCTCCGGAGTCTCGTTGCAAGCATAACCAAACATGAGGCCTTGGTCGCCCGCCCCCTGCTCAGCGGTCGCCTTGCCCTTGGCTTTCTTGGAATCGACACCTTGGGCAATGTCGGCGCTCTGAGCGGTGAGGAGGTTGGAGATAAAAACGCGATCGGCGTGAAAGACGTCATCGTTGTTCGTGTACCCGATTCCGCGGATGGACTCTCGAATGATCGAGCCGATATTCATGACGGAGTCGAGCGCGGCGCCTTTGATTTTCGGGATTGTGATCTCACCGCCAACCACGACGGTATTGCTTTTGACAAACGTCTCACAGGCGACGCGACTGGTTTTGTCAATCGTCAGGCAAGCATCGAGCACAGCATCGGAGATTGTGTCGCAGACTTTGTCTGGATGGCCTTCACCAACGGATTCAGAAGAAAAAATGTAACGGCGTGACATAAGTTTTAGTGATTTGGGGTTGAGGTTGATCTTTACGTATCTTCGCATTTGAATATAGAGATATGTTAAATGGCGTCAATCTTAAAATCTCTTCGGGTCATCTCAGAGCCGTTGCGTTTGCGCCTTTTGCTATTGCTGCTGGAGGAGGAACTCACCGTGGCGGAATTGCAAGAGATTCTGGGTTTTGCGCAGTCACGCATTTCAACCAGCCTGGCCCAGTTGAAACGAGAAGAGTTGGTGAAGGACAGACGCGTTGGAAAAAACATCTTCTACTCGGCCGGCGAGGAATTGGGTGAGGCCATGCTTGTGATTCTGGAAGCGGCAAGGGCCGAATTAAAAGAGGCCCAAACTGACAGGGAGCATCTCGCCTTCACACTCAAAAAGCGTAAGGATCGTGCTGCCGAATATTTCAATAAATTAGCGGGGAAATTTGGCCGTGCCTACGTACCCGGTCGCTCATGGGAAGCATTATCACATGGGCTTCTGCGCCTCTTGCAGCCCATTGTAATCGCCGACCTCGGGGCCGGCGAGGGAACCCTTTCACAACTCCTCGCACGAACCTCAAAAAAGGTCATTGCCATAGATAACTCGGAAAAAATGGTCGAATTTGGATCCTCCTTGGCCAAGGAACATGAATTCCCAAATCTTGAATACCGTCTGGGCGATATAGAGGAACCTCCGATCGATTCCAACTCGGTTGACGTGGCTCTTTTCAGCCAAGCGCTGCATCATGCTTCTGTTCCACAACGCGCCTTGAATGGGGCTTACCGTATTTTGAAGCCGGGAGGCCGCGTGCTGATTCTCGATTTACTCAGCCACACCCACGAGCAGGCGCGCGAGCTTTATGGACATGTGTGGCTGGGGTTTTCTGAAATTGAACTCCACCGCCTCATGAAAAAGGCCGGCTTTTCAAAAATCGAATCGGCGGTCGTCGCCAAGGAAGCAGAGGCTCCATTTTTTCAGACTGTGCTGGCCAGCGGCACGAAGTAATACCAATGTTTCGACGAACAGGAGATCTTAGAGGTTTTCCCAGTCTGTGACACCAGTCACCTTCCAAACACCAGTTCGAGAACTTGTCGCTTTCGTGCAGCGCACCGGGGGACTCGCAGGCACGGGTGCGTTCCGCGCATCCGACCGTGCTCTGGAAGGATCGCGGGCTCACCGACGGGTTCAGGGGCGACGGACTGGCGAATACGAAGCCGAGGTCTCGATTGAGTGGAAAGGGGTGCGCGGGATCGTCGATCTCACACTTGCAGGCCGAATCGATGGGTTGCGAGCAGGCAACTCCCCGCCGGTGGTGGAAGAGATCAAAAGTGTGGATCGCTTCTGGGATGGCAGTGCCGATCCTCTGCATCTGGCTCAACTCAAAATCTACGCCGCGATTCTGGCTGCACAGCGCGACTGGGCCGAGGTCGAGTTGCATTTGACCTATCTGAATCTGGAAACGGATGCCGAAACTGTTCTCCCCTTCCGCGTCACGCGGGCGGAGTTGGAGCGCTTTTTTGAAGAAACTATGAGCATCTGGTTTGATTGGTTGGAACTTGAAGCGCGCTGGGTTTCACGTCGCAATGAGTCCCTCGAAAAACTAGAGTTTCCATTCGAAGGATTTCGTGGTGGCCAACGGGACTTGGCGCGCAGTGTTTATCGCGCCATCCGAGACCGGCAACACCTGTTCGCCGAGGCTCCGACCGGCCTTGGAAAAACCATCGCCACGCTCTTCCCGGCAGCCAAGGCGCTCCCGCTCTTGGGCGATGGGAAAGTCTTTTTCCTCACAGCAAAAACCCCAGGTCGGATCGCAGCGGCGGATGCCGTGGAGCACCTGCGACGAGCTGGAGCCAAGCTGAGATCCCTCACCCTCACAGCAAAGAACAGGATTTGCTTCACCGAAAAATCCAACGGATGCGACCTGCGCGTGTGCCCCTATGCCATCGGATACCATGACCGCATCCGACCCGCGCTGCGCGAGCTTCTGGAGCGGGAGCGGCTTGACCGCAAAAACGTGGAGCTGATTGCCCGCAAGCACATGGTTTGCCCGTTCGAGTTATCCCTCGATGCCTCCTCCTGGTGCGACATCGTCCTCGGCGACTTCAACCATGCTTTCGATCCCTCCGCCCGCCTGAAGAGGCATTTCGCAGAGGGCGGTGGTCGCCATGTGGTTCTTGTGGACGAAGCCCATAACCTTGTTGACCGCAGCCGCGACATGCACTCAGCCACACTCTCACTGCGAGACCTTGAAATCCGCCCCGGCGCCGTTCGGGCCAAGGGGGCTGTGAAGGCGCGAAGAGCATTGGAACGGGCGAGAACACTCCTCAGCGAAATTGTGAAGTCACCCTCCTCGACTTACCTTCCCGCCCGCGATTACCATGATGGATCGGTTTGTTTAGAAATCCCGAACGACCTCCTCTCGGCCTGCCGCGAGGCCGCGCGCTCAATGGAGGCCTTTTTGGCATCACTCAAACCCGGCACCGACCTCGGTGGCTGGATCGAACCTTGGTTTGCTCTGAATGACTGGCTGGGCGCGGCCGAGGCGTTTGATGAGACCTGTCGTTTCATCACCCGTCCCCAAGAGCAATGTATCAGCGTTT
>VFJO01000196.1 GCA_009886045.1 Verrucomicrobiota bacterium | reverse complement strand
TCGCCACTAGATTGAGCGTGTATTACTACAAACTCAACCCCGTTCGACTTGCATGTCTTATCCACGCCGCCAGCGTTCGTTCTGAGCCAGAATCAAACTCTCCGTTGAAAAGTTTGTCCCTCGCGCTAAACGAGGGAAATTTTTTCTGACTAATCATGTTTGCAGTCCTGTGAGACAGGCGCTGCAGTATGTTGTCGAAGCTTAAAAAAACAAAATCGACGAGAAACGCACAATTCAGCAATTGCTGTATAATTGTCATTTCTATATATTCTATATATTGCGTTCTGAATTTTACCGACTGCGGCAAAATTCGAATTGGACTTTCAAATATCTGTTTCAGAGCGAACCCGTGTCGGCAGAGTCTACTAGAGACCTGCTTACTGCGTTATTCTGACGATTCGCTTGAGATCAATTCCGCTTGGCAGTGGTGCCAGCGGGATGAAGACCATATTACAGGCGCAAAAATGGTCAACAGCTTTTTAAGAATTTTTTTTCAAACACTCCTTCTGAGCTGTTTTTATTTTTTACTCAGTGGACTCCAGAGCCTGCTTTTATCGGTATCCTAGGTCGTCAATCAAAAATATTACTTTCGAAAAAAAATTTTTATTTTTTTTCATGACTGAATATTTAGCGCTCTGCTTGCGAAAATTTCCATCCCTTGGGAATGTGATTCCCTCATGAGAAGTGAACTTCAACTTGGCGACTTGGCACCTGATTTTACCCTTACAGCCGTGGGCGGCAGTTATAGCGACGGTGAGGAACTCCGTCTTTCCTCCCTGCGAGGGCGTGCTGTAGTGCTATATTTTTACTCGAAGGATGACACTCCCGGTTGCACGGCGCAGGCGTGTGACTTGAGGGATAGGTACTCGGCCTTTGTATCAAAAGAGGCGTTGGTCTTTGGCGTGAGTGTTGATTCTCCGAAGAGCCACGCCAAATTCATCGCGAAATACGCCCTGCCGTTTCCGCTTCTGAGCGACGAGTCGCGGGAAGTTGTCCAAGCATATGGTGTGTGGGTGGAGAAAAGCATGTATGGTAAAAAATATATGGGCACCGAGCGCTCGACTTTTGTGATTGCGAGGGATGGGACGATCCGTGCGATTCACCGCAAAATCCAACCAGCGGAGCATGCTGAGGCTGTTCTTAAAAATCTATGAACTCGGAACCCAGCACTCTGCTAGCGCTCTATGATCGTCTGACTGGTTTTATTGAGAAGCTTCCTGGAGGTCTCCAGAAGCCAATCCTCAGCGAGCTCACTCCTATACGAGAGCTCTTCCTCGAGCAGAGATCTCCCCGCATTCTCTTGGTGGGAGGAACCCTCGAGAGCGTTCCCTTACTGCTGTCCGCGATGGGCGCCACTCAGATTCACTGTGGTGATGCGAAACAGGGGTGGCGCTCTTATCAGGGTGGCCCTTCGAGTGCTACCGCGTGGATCTTAGATGCTCGGAATGATGCCCCGCATACTCATTGGGAGGCGGGAATGAGTGCCCAGACGCCGGATATCGTGCTTTTCCTATACGAAGGTGACCTGCCTTCCGCCGAGTGGGAGAAGGCAGTTCAGCGAGCAGGTTCATCTAGCGCATTGATTATAGCCCTCGCCAAATCGCCAGAACTTGCGGGGGAGGTAGCCACTCGTCTGGAAAAGACTCCCGAGCTGAGTGGAAAGGTACGCGCTGTTTGCTCCATCCAGGATCCGGCATTTTTAGAAACTTTGTGCGCAGCTCTCCCGGCGCCGGGGCAGCTTGAGTTCGCCCGTCTGACCAACGCGCGGCGGGCGCAAGCATTCATTGCCTCGTCCTTGTTGAAATCCTTCAGCGCGGTGTGTGGCCTGATTGCCCTCCAGCCAATCCCGCTCGCTGACCTGCCAATTCTTGCCGCTCTGCAAAGCCTGATGGTCGGCCTGATCATTCACACCACGGGACGCCCGGTGACATTGAAGCTCATCGGAGAGTTCCTGAGTGCCCTTGGATTGAGTGTGGGAGCGGGTTTCGCTTTCCGTGAAGCGGCTCGGGCCGTTGTGCGGGTGATTCCATTCTGGGGAAATGCCATTTCCAGCTTTGTGGCTGGAGCCGGCACTTATGCAATTGGCCGTGCTGCGATCGCCTATTTTGTGGATGACTCGCCGATCCGGGAAACCCGTCGCATTTTCCTCTCGATGCTGCCCAAGCCCCGTGCGAAAAATGTCTCCCCTTAATTTTCATGCCTGCCGCCGATCCCGAAGCCGCCTTGAAGCGGAATGCCATTACCGAGGTGAAAACCATCTACGCCGAGCTCGCGGCGCAGCCTATCGAGCGCTCCTGCTCGTTGCGCACGGAGTGCTGCCAGTTTCGCCTCACTGGAAAAACGCCCCACCTGACACGTGGCGAAGCGCTCATCGCGGCCAAGGCCCTTCGTGCTTCGGGGCGAAAATCCCAGCCGGAGAGTTCTGATGGGGCCTGCCCGATGCTTGATCCCTTCTCATCCCGGTGCCTCATCTATAAAGACCGCCCCTTTGGTTGCCGTACCCATTTTTGCGCTGCAGCTGGAGGTCCGTATGCCCGCAAGGACGTCCTGCATTTGATTCACCGCCTTCTGGAAATTGACGAACGTCTGGGCGGGGACGGCGCGCATCCCATAGGAGATGCCCTCTCAGATGCTTTGCGGACTTGCCACTAGGGGCTGCTGGTCTTAGCCCGAAGCAAGAATAATGGACCAAGCCGCCCTTCAACTCATCAATACCCGGCTCACGACCTCGATGCTGGATATGCCCATGGCGGCACTTTCCAGTTGGGCAGTGTGGTGGCCTATGGCTTTGCTTGCCGGGGTGCTGATCTTGATTCTCGGCGGCTTTCACGCGAGAGCCATGCTCCTTGCTGCCATTTTAGCAGTCGGAATCAACGACGGTCTAGTCTGCCGCACCTTGAAAAGCACGGTTGCACGACCGAGGCCTGGTGAAACCGTCTCAGGGATTCGCATGATTGATCTCGCTCGGGCTACGCCGCGACTGCTCGCTGTGGCGCGTCCCTTGCGCATTAATATTTCAAGTGTCCAAAAACCAGCCACTCGAGGAAAATCCTTCCCCTCTTCGCATGCCGCAAACTGCTTTGCCCTAGCGACAGTGATTTTCGTCTTTTACCGAAGGCGTGGGTGGGTTGCATTTCTTCCGGCCGTGCTGGTAGCATTTAGCAGGGTGTATGTGGGTGTCCACTGGCCGAGCGATGTCCTAGCGGGATGCCTGATCGGCTGTGCCTGTGCGATCGGCGTTGTGTTTGCCTTGAAAATCCTCTGGGCGCGCTTTGGTCCCCATATCCTTCCTAAGCTCCATCAATCTCATCCCAATTTTCTCGCCTAATGAAACCACGTGCCGCTTTCATTTTTCTCACGTCTGTCACTCTCCTGCGCTTAATCTGGTTGGCTATTCAGGGGGTATCGGCTCAGGAGGCCTATTATTGGGTGTGCGGAACGAGACTCGCAGCAGCATTTTTTGATGGCCCACCGGGCACAGCCCTTCTGGTTCATCTGATCGGGGCGATAACTGGCGACTCACTCGACATCTTGCGCTTGGCTTGGCCCCTTTTCGGTTTTATCGCCGCTTGGCTGGCATGGTTGTTGGCGCGGACTCTGTACAATGATGGCATTGCAGGATGGACGCTGGTCATCCTGAATTCGCTGCCTTTCTTCAACGAGCAGTGCGTCACAGTTGGGCCTGGTATTCCTGTTATGATTCTGACTCTGGCGGGAATGCTCGCGGCCTATTCGGCTGTGGAAGGTCGTCGTCAGGACTGGCTCCTTGCGGCAGCGCTTTTGGCACTGGCCTCCTTATTTCGCTACGAAGCGATGCTGGTTGTGTTGGGATTGCTTGTGGCCGTGCTGGCAGTGATTCAACTCAGAGAAAAGCCGGATGCTCTTGCGCTGGCTTCGTTGGTGCTTCTTCCGGTTGCCGCGCTTTGGGCTCCGTTGGCATGGAATGCGGTCCTCGACTGGATTCCTATCGCTGGAGGGACGCTCGAGACGTGGTGGCGGCCGCGCCCTAGCGGATGGAAGCAGGATCTTGTGGAGTATTTCCGCCAATTCTCATTTGCAATCGGCTTTGCGCTACCGGTCGCTCTGGGTGGGCTTCTGTGGACAGGCTGGAAAAAACAAGGCCGCGCACGCTTTCTCTTGGTTGTCGGCGGCCCAGCCTCGATCTGGGCTCTCTACCAATTCCTGATCGGCCGCGACTTCTCACCCGCATCATGGATCGCCACCGTGCCACTCGTGATTTTCCTGACTTCCATCGCCGCTCACTCGCGCTGGATGGGAGCCGCCGGATCCGGATTGATTCTTATCGCACTCATCTCAAGCGGGCTTCTCCTGCATGAGGCTGGTCTCAACCGTGCCATATGGAAAACTCTAGCTGCTGAGATGCACACCGCCACGGCGGAGATGCCGGCGAGCGAGGGCGGCGGCTTTCTCATTGCCGAAACCGCCGATCTCGCATCCCTGCTGGCTGTATATTTTAAATCGACAGATCGCTCGGAGTATCCACCGGTCTTTGTTCCAGAATCCCCCGCTCTAACCAGCCAGTTTGGAATCTGGCCGTCGTATGGAAATTTTATCGAAACCGAGAAGGCAGCAGACGAGTTTTTCACAGAGCAGAAGGGCTACAATCCCTTCCTCGGGCGCAATGCGCTCTATATGGGAATGGAATTGCCACAGACGATCAAGGGAGCTTTTGCTGAAGTGAGGCCGCTGCGCAACCTCAAACTGCCAGATGGAAGACAGATCGGGATTTATCTCTGCCTCGATTACCAAACACTGCCATTATGAGAGGGCCTCAAGGCATGTGGATGCCACATTTTTGCAGGGTCTCAGCAAAACTGGATTCGTGGGTGAGCAGGCTCGCGAGGTAGGGGTCTTTTTTCGGCATGGTGGCTGCGCGCTGCATGTTCGACGGATTTTCCAAACGAGAAAAAATAACTGCCGCCACCTTGGACTTTGGGACACTTTTTTCACCATAGCCGTTGGGTTTATTACTCGACCAGAAGCGGACATGCTCCACGCCATATTTCGTTTCCATACCGAGAAAAACAACCGAGTGGCCCCGCTCATTTTTACCGACGTCACCGGTCCAGAATATTTTCATAAAATCGCCAGGGCGCGCCTGTTCCCAAGAGGTGAAGTTTTTTCCAAGGCCCAGTTCGTAGAAAAGACGGGCCGTGCCGGGACCATTAGCATTCCATCGGCCCCAGATGCCGGATCCATCGGGCATCGGCTTGGGCAGCAAAAGTCCCCAAACGTCGCCCAGTGGAGCGGAGTGGGATTGTTTTTCGGCAGCTGCGAGAGTTTTGAGAAAAACGATGTACGTTGCTCCCGAGCAGTAACTCGGCTGAGCTTTTGAACTTTCCAGGCAAACGCCCTGAGGGCTCATGCCAACAGCCCTGTTCAAGGCTTGGTGGGCCGCCCTCGTCGTGGCGTAGCCGCCGCCTGAGGGCATGCTGCGGATTTGCTCCAGCACAATGGCATTGAAATCCGCTGCATGCAGGGTGACTTTCGAAAGCAGCATGAGGGCCGCGAGGAGAACAAACTTCATCTCCCCTCAACAACGCGAATTTCCAGATGTCCGCAAGACGCTTTTTTCCGATTCTTTTTATCGCCCTCCTGCCTTTGGCAGCGGGGATGCTGTGGATTTTTGATTGGACCACCAAACGACCACTGGCCACGTCCGGGGGGCTTTACTTTCCAATTGCTGTCGAAATTCCAGGCCCACACTTTCTACAGGGCGACAAACGCTGGGGTGGAGATTTTCTGGCTTGGACCTCTGACTTCCTCTCAGAGGTTGGCTGCGCGGTTGCATCAGCTGCCATGGCGCTCGGTTCCCGTGGAATCGAAACCGATCCCGGACGATTGAACGCCTTTTTGCAAACGACAGACGGTGGTTACACTCCGGAGGGTTGGATTTATTGGGAGAAAGCTGCAGAGATTGATCCGGAGAAGGCCAGTGGGCTCCTGCCGCACTACGAGGACGCCCCATCGCACTTCCTCATCGACTCGAATCTCCTCAAACGCAATCCCATCATCGCCCGCGTGCGCTATCCAAGCGGCGTCACGCATTTTGTGCTCATCTGCGGGAAGCGAGGGTTTGAATATCTGGTACGGGACCCCGGTGAAGGCGGTCAGGACGGGCTGACACTTCTGAGCGCATTTCCGGAACCCGTCGAGGCTCTGCGTTTTTACCGAGCGGATTGATTTGATATCGGGGGAGTCGGGTTCCCAAGGCGCTTCGCGTGGAGGGGGCGCCCAGCAAGCAGGGCGTTTTGCGCCGCAAGTTTCTCAGAGATAGCCGCAGTGATCGTGCGTGCAGTGCGGCGAGCATCCGCAGCAAGTCCCATCGTAGTGGAGCTGGTAATCAGGCGGGGCACTACTCCAAACGGGCTTGAGAAAAGGGCTCCTGGCTCGGCATTGGATCCGCCAGTTGTTTCAAGCTGAGCAATCCGTATGAGGCGACCCTTTGAGGCGACCTGAAAGACATCGACTCGGGACTCGGTTTTTGTTGCGCCGAGGCCGAATCCAACCAGAGTGCGGAGCGCGCGACTTCCTTGGTGCACCCGCGTAAAATGCCCCTCGATCAGCCATACCTTGGGATTAGTCACTTTTTCATTGGCCGAAATGACCATCGAAGGCCTCACATATTTGGAGAGGCGCTCAACGAGACGACTCGCAAACTCTGCGGAAAAATTTTGCTCAAATGCAACCAACTCGCCTCCATCCCGATCAACTCGGAAATTCTGGCGATCCACCGTAAAAGGCCTAACCAAAATCTGCTCGGGAACGCGGACTTTTTCCATACTCCACTCTTGGCGCGACACGCTCACCGAGGCACAGCCTCCGAGCGTTAAACAAAGGATAAGCGGGATCGTTTTAAAAGAATTCATTAGGTTAAGTTTCCCCGCTCGTTTCAAAACCGCAAGCTCCGCGCTTGCCTAGTGCCGGGCCTGCCTGAGCAGGGCAATCATTACACCTTGAATGACGAGTTCCTGGGCAGGGATGAGATCGGGGTAATTGGGATTTTCCGCGCGCAGATACGGCTTGCCAGAGCGGACGAGGAAAGTTTTGAGAGTGCTCTCGCCATCAATCAACGCTGCCACCACGCGGCCGTGGGAAGGCGGCTTGAGCTCCAAAATCACAACATCACCGTCCAGAATATGCGCGCCGGTCATGGAATCCCCACGCACTCTGAGGGCAAAGGTGCGTGCATTTTTAGGGATGCCCAGCGTGTCGAGATCCACGCGCACGCAGCCCTCGCGCTGCTCGCTCTCCCCAAGGGGCTGCCCTGCGGGGATGGCTCCCAGAATAGGAATCTCGCTGATCAGGCGGTCGGTAGATTCCGATAAAACCAGCCCTCGTGCGCGGCCAGAGGAGCCTTGCAGTACGCCCTTGCGCCGCAGCGCAGCGAGATGCTTCGCTGCGGCATTGGGGCTCGCAAATCCAAAGTAGGCCTGGATTTCCCGCAACGAAGGCGACACTCCCTCGCGTTGACGATAGGCCTCGATAAAATCCCTCACGGCCTGTTGTTTTAAGGTTAGCGCTTCGCCCATGGTGATCAAATGACCACCTTTTGAACGCGGCATCAAGTCTGGCGATTGCATTTCACAACGGAAATATGGTTTTTCTCGGAGATGAAATCCCACCGCAAAGAACTCTGGTTCGAAATTCCCAAACGCCGCGCGTTTCTGAACATCACCCCGCAGGTCGAGCAATGCCTCTCAGAAAGCGGCATCCGCGAGGGGCTTTGCCTCGTTAATGCCATGCACATCTCGGCCAGTGTGTTTATCAATGACGACGAATCCGGTCTGCAGCGCGACCTCGAAAAATGGCTAGAAAAGCTCGCCCCCGAGCATCCGCACGCCCAATACGCGCACAACGGAGCCGAAGACAATGCCGACGCCCACCTCAAACGCACCATCATGGGACGCGAAGTCGTGGTCGCCGTCACCAACGGCGCGCTGGATTTCGGCCCGTGGGAGCAGATTTTCTACGGTGAGTTCGATGGACTACGCCGCAAGCGTGTGCTGGTGAAGATTATCGGCGAGTAGGGTGGGCGAACCTCATTTCAAAGCCGAATCCGGCGATTGAACTGAGATCACCGGATTTGGGTTCATTGGCGCTCCCTCACTTTACCAAACATGATTCGAGTGCCGCCATTCAACCTAATGGCAATAAGAGAGTTTCTGACCCCTCTGAGATCAGGATACTACAAATCCCGCTTTTTTAAAATGTTCGTCGTCGCCAAGGTAGTGTTTGCACGCCTCCCCCAACATGACCTCAAACGAAACACAGTCGGTCAGGCTTAAGCGGCGCTCTCTGGCTTGCCGCGCCCTTGCTCCACCCAGCGCATGCAAGCGCTCATCCACCCATACCACCCGGCACCTCACTACCAACTCCTGTAAGAAATCTTCCACCGCATCCCATCCGAGCCTTGCTTGAATCAATGCCCAGCTTTCATGCACGACATAGTTCGATGTCAACAACGTCCATCCCTCGGACTCGGCTTGAAAAAAGAGCCGCCTTGCCTCTGCGTGAAATCCGTCATCCCGATCAAGAAACGCATAAAATCCGCTTGTATCGACAAAAACGCTCTTCATCGGATGGATTCCGCCCAAGCGCGATCGTGGGCTTTCAAGTTCTCAGTGGAACGAGAGGAGTATTTCCCGGCCAGTTCTTGTAAGGGATTCATGTTCTTATTTTTGTTGCTTTTCAAAAAAAGGCTTACGCTCTCGCGAATCAGATCGGACAGGCTCCGCCCAGCTTCAGCTCCAGCCTTCTTGAGCGAGCTATATTGCCAATCTTCCAATTGAATCTGTGTCTTAATCATGATGTAATGATGGCGCTTTAAGCCATCATGTCAACCTGATTTCAATCCCGAGATTGCAGTGGCATTTCACCCTCATCGCTTGCGGCGCAAGCTTTTCAAGGAGACACCAAGACACGGAGAAAAGTTCTCGCCGCCGCGCCAACGTCCTCATCGGCATCAGCACCTCAGGGCAAGACAAGTATGGCAACTCGGAAACTCGGCTGAAAAATGCGTCAATACGTGGGACCGACTCCTTTTCTTCGACCCCTTTTTTTCCAACTATTGAGCAGGTGGGTCTTTTGAGCGTTACTTAAGGCTGGCAGGTGCAGCGCTGCGAGTGCGGCGGATAAGTCCTTATCACAGTGCCCGAATCATCAATAGCCATGTCGCCCTCCGGTGTCGCAAGGACGGCGTAAAGTGCATCGACGCAAAGTGACGCGGCAACGAATGAAGCGGTGAGCCCGTTTACATCGACCACTGCGCCTATGCGAAAGAGGGAACGAGTTTCGTCGATGGCGTCATCGCTTCCCGCACGCAAGACGACACGAAGTTGTTGATTCACCGCAAGCGCTCCCACTGCGACCGCAATGTTGTCGCGTTCCTCGCTGCTTGCCGCAATAAGGGCGACCGCTCCCGACACTGCGACCGCCTCCATGGCCGCTCGCGAGGCCCCATCGGCAATGAGGACGGGAATGCCGCAAGAGCGCGCGATCTGCAGGGTGCGAGCGTTCGGGTCTTGCTCAATGCCAACCACAGCGACCCCCAGTTGCTGGAGTTCTTGCGCCAGTCGCAGACCAACCTGCCCCATGCCAACTACGATAACATGTCCAAAGCGCGGCATGGCTCTCCGACCGAAAATTTCAACATGGCGGCCCGAGAGGATGTAGTTGACGATTCCTGCGGCAAACAGGGCAGTAAACCCCATCACAAGTAAAGCCGCTATGGTTGCCCAGATGAGCGCCATTGGTTCATCTGGTAAAGCGGGGGACGAGATCGTTGCTGTCGTGCGGGTGGCATCATAGAGGGCGCGAAGAAATGGGGCATGTCCCAGACCGACGAGAGTTTCGATAGCAATAACCAAGACCAGGCCAAGCGCACCCCCGAGAAGAACTCGCGAGCCGGAATCGAATGGCCGAAACTGCCCTGCCATTCGGCCGAGTAGACCTCGCTGCTTGAAAAGTTTGGGTAAGCGATAGGGTTCGATTTTGAGTTTTTTTTCGCTGGTTTTTTCAACAGAAACCCACGAACGAATATCAGGAGTTGTGGCCCTTCGTATGGCGAGAATGTGGGGTTCGAGAGCTGCGGCCACCATGGAGGGCACGGATATGGCAGCTGGCGAGAGGAGGATACACCCTGGCACAACAGCACGCAGTTGAGTTCGGACAGTAAGGTCGAACATGGCCACAAACAACCGTGTGTCGGGTTGCATGTGGTGCACCATGAGGCTGTATCGCAGGGCCTTTATGTCATCGTGCAGTAGCACCACCACGCCATCGATATTTTTACCTACTTCGGCGCGAACCTCAGCGTCGGACGGTTCATTGAGATGAACGACAGAGATGCCCGACGATGACAAAAGGGAGCACACCCGCCTTCCAACATCGGTCAGGCCAATGACGACTATATTTTGCACTGTAAAAAATCTGACATGGTTAGGGATTTGTTGATTCTAGAGATCACAGTAAAGCCACTTTCTCGAGTTGCAAAGGCAGGAAGGACAAAATCTTAAATCAGCGCCAAGCAACTTCATCGATTCGCTTCAAAATACCGAGGAAAGAGGACCAATGCGGGATACTCAACTTGTGCGGTGCTAACAGGGCTTCCGTAGTGCCATTGCAAGACGCCGGCAAAGGAAAATGTGGCGAGCGCTTGGTGGAATTCACGCAGTAGGTTCACTCCGGAGTCCCGGGGAGCGCTCCCGGCGCTCCGGTTTCTTGATGCCTTTCGCGGGAGGCAATGCTTCTGGCTTGATGCCGCGCGGACCTAGCATCTGGCGCACGCTGGTATTGTTTATTGTTCTGCACGTGTTCCTTGGTTATGTCTGGTTCGACCCTTAGATCGGCCTGCTGCATATTGTGGTGGGTCATCTCCGTGGCCAAATTCGTGGCCGCAATAGTCAGCGTCGGTAAGAAGTCCACCAGCGGGTGGGCCTGGGTGATGCCGAACTTGTCTTTCATGGCTTGCGTTGCGTGACCGCCGAAGATCGCGGCATCGCCTTTGGAGCGGATGCGGCCAAAGCCGTTGTCATCCTCGCCTCTCTCGAAAATATTGTCGGATAGTTCCTTTTCCGATGCGCACAAATTCCCGAGTTTACCCGAATAACGCTCAATCGGGTTGTATTCAATCAAAAAAGGTGTTCATTTGAACACCATGATACTCCACCTCGATGCCGATGCGTTTTTTGCTTCGGTCGAACAAGCTGCCGATGCGCGCTTGCGGGGCAAGCCTGTGGCGGTGGGAGGTTCGGCGCGGGGCGTGGTGGCATCGGCTTCTTATGAGGCGCGGCGGCATGGGATCACTTCGGCGATGCCGATGGCACAGGCGAGGAGGTTGTGTCCGAGGCTCATTGTGGTGCCTGGCGACTTCGAGAAATACGAGCATTTCTCGCGCATGATGTTCAGTTACGCCTACGACTTCACGCCGGTGGTCGAGGTGGGATCGATCGATGAAGGCTACGCCGATCTGCGAGGAAACACCAAAAAGAAGCCCGGCGAGATCGCTGAAGCCATCCGCAAGGTGGTGCGGGAAACGCTCCGCATCACGCTTTCCGAGGGAGTCGCTACGAACAAGCTTGTCTCACAGATCGCCAGCAAATGGAAAAAACCGGATTCTCTCACGCAAATCGCACCCGGCCGCGAAGGGGAGTTTCTGGCGCCACTCGAAAACAAATGGCTGCCTGGCATCGGCCCGCAGCTCGCAGCCACGCTCACTCGCGCCGGCCTTCCGCTCGTCGGGCATATTGCGCGCACGTCACCAGAGCAACTCTCACTTTTTGCAGGAAAAAATGCCCGCACGCTTTGGGAGTTCTCCCACGGCATCGACGAGCGCCCCGTCGTCGCGGAGGCCCCCGCAGCAAAATCGTATTCTGAGCAACAAACCTTTGAGTCTGATACGGCCGACGAACTGTTTGCGCTAGCCGTGCTGCGCTCCATGGCCGACCGGCTTTTTGCCAAGGCCCGCGCGGAGGGGCAGGCTGCAAGGACAATTTCGGTGCGGGTGCGATACAACGATTTCGAGGAGTGCCTGCGGAGTTGCAGTCTCAGCGAACCGACCGACTTGGAGACGACGACCTACGGTCCCATCGCCACACTGCTGAAAAAGGCTTGGGAGCGCCGCGTCAGTCTCCGCCTTGTTTCGCTGAAGCTCTCCAATCTCTACAAAGGTGCCTTCTTCACAGAGCTGCCACTCATACCCGCAACACAAAATTCCGCCACGCTCCACCGCGCTGCCATGGCCGTGGATGAAATCCGGACGCGCCATGGCAGCGGAGCCATCCTGCGAGGGCACGACCTCTGGCTGCGCGAGCATCCAAGCCCGCCGAGTGATGCGAAAAAACCATCGCAGCCTGTGATAAGACGCGCGACGAAAGCTCCATCAACCATCCTGCATTTCCGCTCCTGCTACAGCTTCATGGAATCCTTGCTCACGCCCGAGCGAATCGTCCAAATCGCCGCAGAGGCAGGCTGCAAGGCTGTGGGAATCTGCGACAGCAACCTCCATGCTGCCGTGCCGTTTTTCCAAGCCGCACAGACTGCGGGTCTCAAGCCGATCATCGGCGCGGAACTCAGCGTGAACCACCGTCTGCGCCGACTCTATGCCAAAGACCGGACCGGATACCAAAACCTCTGCCGCCTGCTCTCGGAGCCAAAAATAACCCGCGACTTCTGGATGCAACACCGCGATGGACTCATCGCATCCCCAAGCACCGCGCCACCGATCCGTTGCGAGAGCGAAGCCGATCTCCTGCATCTGCGTATTCTGGAAAGCATCCGCACCCTCACACTGCTGAATGAGGAACACACCGGTAAATCAAGCAGCGGGGCGTTCAGTACGGCTGCATACGCTGATGAACAAATGATCGCCGAAGAATGCAACTTTGCATTTGAATTTGGCGTCCTCTCCTTTCCGCACTTTGATCCTCCCGAGTCCTGCACGCCCCGCGAATTTCTGGCCCGACTGTCCGTGCGGGGCCTTGCGGAGCGCTACGGGACTCAGGCCGCGCGCCACCGTTCGCAGCTCGACACCGAACTACAGATGATCGCCGAAGTGGGATATGAGGCATATTTTTTAACCGTTTGGGAACTCCTCCAGCACTGTCGCCGCGACGGCATCGAGTGGATCACACGTGGGAGCGCCGCCGACTCGCTGGTCTGCTTTTGCCTGGGAATCAGCGATGTCTGTCCCGTGCGGTTTGAACTTTATTTCCAACGATTCCTCAACCGTGACCGCATGGCTCTGAAAAAACTTCCAGATATCGATCTCGATTTTCCTCATGACAGGAAAGATGCGGTCGTTGAAAAAGTCTTCAGCCTTCACAAGACCGGTCATGTCGCCGTGGTCGGTGGGTTTAACACCTTCCATGCACGGTCTGCCGTCGCTGAGATCGGCAAGGTCCTTGGCCTGCCAGATCGCCTTGTGCGGCGGTTGACCGAGCGTTTTCCCTGGCTAGCCAAAGCGGGTGATGCGGAAAATGCGGCTGCCACGGCAAAGGCGCAGGGGCTTTTCGATGAGGAGCCCGCCCTCACCGCGCTCAAGCTAGCCGCGCGCTTGGAGGGCCTGCCACGCCACGCTAAGATGCATCCGTGCGGGCTCGTCCTCTCGAGGCGTCCGATCCACGACTTCACGCCAACATTCCAGAGTAACAAAGGCTGGCCGACCACGCATTTTGATATGAACGCAGTGGAAGATGTCGGCCTCGTGAAACTCGACATCCTCGCTCAGGGCGGGCTCGCCGTCCTCCGCGACACACGACAGGAACTCGCTTCGCGCAGAATCGTGATTTCATCGAGCTTCGCAGGCCCGTGGGATGACGCCTCGGTGTGGGAAATGATCGCCACTGGCAATGCCCGAGGGGTCCACCACATCGAGAGTCCCGCCATGACGAATCTCGCAAAAATGTGCGACTGCCGCGACATCGACTCGCTTGTCGCCATCGTGTCCGTGATTCGCCCGGGAGCTGCTAATACTCTGCGAAAATCCACATTTGCTCGGCGCGCTTTAGGCCTTGAAAAGCCCACATACCCCCACCCTTCGCTCGAACCAGTGCTGCGCAGCACGCACGGCGTCATAGCCTATGAAGAACACATCCTTCAAATTGCCGAGGCATTCGCCGCCATGCCCCCAGGCAGGGCGGATATCCTGCGCCGCGCACTGGTGAAAATGCGCGATGCGGAAATCCAAAAAATGCGTTGCGAGTTTGAGGCCTGCGCTCGCTCTCATGGGCGTAGCGAGGACGAAATCCATGCCGTTTGGAATCTCGTACACATGTTCCGTGGCTACGCCTTCTGCCGGGCCCACTCGACGGCCTACGCCCTCGAGGCTTGGCAGGCAGCCTGCCTCAAGAAGCACCACCCTGCTGAGTTCCTGGCCTCCGTGCTCACACACGGCAAAGGGTTTTACTCCCGCCTCCTTTACTCGCTCGAGTGCCGCCGTCTGGGCATTGGATTTCTCCCGCCTGATATTAACGCGTCGCGAGGGGGTTATTTTGTGGAAGCGGAAAATCTCATCCGTGTCCCGCTCGAAGCGATAGCCAATCTTCCCGAGGCTCTTCTGGAGAAAATCTCCACCCAGCGCCAACACGGTCCGTTCAAATCCCTTCGCGATTTTTACGAACGCACATTGGCCACCGAAACGTCTCTCCACCTTCTTCTGCAAGTTGGAGCACTGGATTCGCTTATCACCTCCCGTACTCAAACCGTGTGGGATATTAGACAACTTGCGCAGTATGGAAGCTGCATGTTTTCAACCCAAAAACGCTGCAAACTCACCGCTGAGCCACCCCTTCTGGAAAGGCTCCGCGACGAATTTGAACTTCTCGGTTTTACTGTATCAAGCCACCCTCTCGACCTCTGGCCCGACATCGCTTGGGACACATACTGTCAGGTGTCCCACTTACCAGAGTGCATTGGCCAACGCGTCACCCTCTGCGGATTGGTAGTTGCGGAGCGTACGCACCACCAATCCGACGGAGGACTTATGAAATTCATGACTCTCTGCGACCGCTCTGGTCTGATCGAAACGGAAATGTTTGCCCGCCCGTTCAGAAAATTTGGATTGGAAACCATCCGGCATCCAGTGCTTGAAATAAAGGGCATAGTTGCGCCTTTCGATGGCGCATTGGGATACTCTCTGAACATCGAGGCAGTTCGTCGGCCAAGAATAATGTAAAGCATTGACTGGAAGCATGACCTAATTTCCATGCCTAGTATGTCATGAAAATAACAAGGCGTATTGATGAGGACTTACTCGACAGGCTGATCGAGAAATTCGGCTGCACCAGCAAGACGGAGGCCGTGGAGATGGCTCTCAGGGAAATGGATCGTAAGGCGAGATTCGAGGAACTGCTGAAAGTCGGCATGGGCCTCAAGCCTCGCGTGGTCATTTCCACATGCTCCAAGTCACTCGGGACGGGGATTCTGACAGAGATGATGCCCATTTCAACAACATCCTCGGCCTTCCAGTGCTAAATCCTGCTAGAGAATTGCCAAGTTGGTAAATAGATGCTCGCCCGGAAAGTCCCCAAAAAACTGAAATGTAATGAAAAAAATCCCAGCATCTAGACGAAATTTTCTTCCGATTTTTGCGCGCATTGAGAAAAAAATTGGCCATTGCAATTACTTTTTAAATATTTTTCCATTAGCGTTTTATATCAAAACTTACGCAATACTCCCTACGGTATACAACTCATTTAGAAGAATAGCATTGCGCGCTTTTATACTTAGGTGTTATGTTATATGGATGAGAGAAAAAACAAACATCACCCTGCACCCTGACGTTAAAAAAGCCGCCCAATCTTTGGCTGATGCCCAACAGCGCAGCCTTTCCGAGTTGGTTGAGCGTCTCCTTGAACGCGAAGTTGAGCGCCAAGGCCAGGCTCCACGATTCTACATGAGCGAGCAGCCATCGGTCTATGCCCAGCAGCCCGCTTACATTGCCGTAGCGGCTCAGTCTTGATTGAGGGGATCTTCCCTATAATCTTACATTCAATGAGCTGCTGGCATCTCCAGCACTCATTTTTTGTAGAGCCTACTGCAGTTTAATGTGATCCCACGACTCTCGCGAGATATTTTTTAGTAGTCCCACGGGAGAAAATTCTACGCCGTCATTTTCTGCGTTGTCTGCAAAATAAAATGTTACAATTTTCAGGATTGTAATCTTTGAAAAATTTAGGAACATACCGCATTAGATCCTTGAAAGGTCAAAACTTGCTTGAGGATGTATCATAAACTCGAACTGCTCACTATTCGAGGCGCTTCCATGAGCCTGATACCAATTGGCAAATTTATTACAATGAGACAATTCAATTCTGGCATCGCAAGACGACAGGCTTGATAGTGCCCCCCTTTGTCGAGTCAACCGGTAACAAGCCTTCTCTTTATTGACCCTTCTTGCACTACGAAGCTGACTTGCTGGATGCGGGAATTCTGGCTATGGTTGGCTTTTTGAGAGAGTCATTGCCCCCCGAAGCGAGAAAAAATGACCCTAGCAAATTTGAATCCAGATAAAGAAACGCGAGCCTGCCCCCGGCATCCTTGAAAACAATCAAAAGCAATCTGATTAGGTTTTTGCCCACTTTGGGTTTGCGATTTTTTCCAGCGAGCGAGGTCGATGGGGCTCTTGGTATATGACAAAAGATCGTCCATCTCGTCTTTCGCTGCCTGCCATTTTGGTATGGGTTCTTGTCGCCGTGATAGGCATTGGCTCCCTTGTCTTTGTCGCTTTCGCGCGGGGTGAGCAGGTGAGCGCGCTGTGGTTGGTCATCGCCTCGGTGTGTGTGTTTGCGTTGGCATGGCGGTTCCACTCGGCTTGGTTGATGGCAAAGGTGCTGACTCTCGAGGACTCGCGGGTCACGCCTGCCGTGCGTTTGGATGATGGCAAGGACTTCGTGCCGTCAAATAAGTGGGTCGTGTTCGGACACCATTTCGCTGCGATTGCTGGTCCGGGTCCACTGGTCGGCCCGGTACTCGCCTCGCAGTTCGGTTTTTTACCTGGCACGCTCTGGATTTTGATCGGAGCGACCTTGGGCGGCGCAGTGCATGACAGCATCATCATGTTTTGTTCTGTCCGGCGGGGCGGAAAATCCCTGCCTCGAATGGTCGCTGATGAAGTCGGGCCGTTTGCTGGTTTTGTTTCACTCGCGAGCATCCTAGCGATCATGGTCATTGTTTTGGCGGTACTGGCCTTGGTGGTGGTGAAAGCGCTGGCTGAGAGTTCGTGGGGTTTTTTCACGATCGTGGCGACCATCCCGATGGCCATGGCGATGGGATTGGGAATGAAATTCCAATGGGCGGGCATGAGGACAATCAGCACGCTGGGCGTTATCGGGCTTCTTCTTTCGGTTCTGGGCGGGCGGTGGATTCAAGGAACGCCATTTGAAGCTTGGTTCGATTTTCAGGAAGTCCCCCTCGCGTGGTTGCTCATGGGCTATGGCCTTCTGGCCTCTGTGCTGCCCGTCTGGCTCTTGCTGGCGCCGAGGGATTATCTGAGTTCTTTTTTAAAAATCGGCGCTGTGGGGTTTTTGGCGGTTGCGATTCTGGTCATCTGCCCGACGCTACAGATGCCTGCGATCACGAAGTTCATCGACGGTTCGGGCCCGGTCTTCGCAGGAGCGGTTTTTCCATTCTGTTTTATCACCATCGCCTGCGCGGCGATTTCGGGCTTCCACGCAATCATCTCCTCGGGGACGACGCCCAAGATGCTGGCGAGGGAGAAGGACATCCGCCTGATTGCATATGGAGCCATGATCACGGAGATGCTGGTCGGCATCATGGCACTCATAGCCGCTTGCACGCTGCCTCCTGGAGAGTATTTTGCGATCAACATGAAGGGGGAGCCAGCTGCCGTGGTGCAAAAGATCACTGACCTCGGTTTTCCTGTCACCGAGCAGCAAATGGCAACTCTCGCCGAGCGGGTGGGTGAAAAATCCATGATCGGCCGCACGGGTGGGGCTCCAACCTTTGCCGTGGGAATGGCAAATATGTTTTCCCGACTTGTGGACAATCCCACGGCCATCGCGATCTGGTATCACTTTGCCATCATGTTCGAGGCGTTGTTTATTTTAACAACGATTGATGCGGGAACCCGTGTCGGACGGTTCCTTGTGCAGGACTTGCTGGGCCACATTTGGAAGCCCCTCGGGAGCACAGAGTCAATTTTTGGCAACATCTTGGCCAGCGTCGCGTTTGTGGCGGCATGGGGATACTTCCTGTATCAAGGCGTCGTCGATCCGCTTGGCGGCATCAACTCATTTTGGCCGATCTTTGGTATCGCCAACCAGCTTCTTGCCGTGGTCGCCCTCTCCTTCGGCACGACCGTGCTTTTGAAGATGGGCAAGCTTCGCTACACCTGGGTTTCCGTACTGCCACTCGCTTGGCTGCTGTCGGTGACCTTGACTGCGGGCTACCAAAAAATCTTCGCTGCGGATCCGCGCCTCGGATTTCTGAGCGCCGCAAGCGATCTCTCTGCAAAAATCGCTGCTGGGGGCAGTGCCACCCAAATCGCCACCTGGCACCAGCAACTCGTGAATAATCAAGTCAACAGCGTGGTCACGGCCGCTTTCCTTGTTTTAGTCCTCCTCATCGTCTCAGCCAATGCCGGCGCTTGGTGGCAGATTCTCGTCGGTAAAAAAGGACGCCTGCTTCGAGAGGACGAAAAAATTTTTCTGCCAAGCAGGTGAGGCTCCAACTACCGCAAAACCAAATTCCGGTTAAAGGGTGTCTACACTTTTCACGAATCCGAGGCGATTGACCGTGATTTTATATTTCTGACCTTGGGCATAGCCTTTGAGCTCCCAATTGGAGCGTATCAGTTTGCGATCATTTTCGGCGGATTCGAGTGTGAATCCGGGCACCTTGGCTTGAGCGGCGGCGAGAATTTTTGCCGGAACTTCACTGTTCGGGATGGAATCGTCGTTACTCTTTTTCTCCTCATGTGAGACGATGCGGCCTGCCATCATAGCTGCGCGCACCGGCGGCGGCATGAAACGGTCGCCACCACAGGCCGAAACAAGGAGGACAGTTGCTGTGGCCAGAAGAAGGAGAGAACATTTTTTCATAGGATCGGGATCTTTATCGAATTTTACACGTTAGTCGAGCCCTCTCCATCAGGCCGGCGCGTTGGGGATTCATTGATCAGATCGAGGCGTAATTTCCTAGAGTGAAGCCAAGTAAAAATTACGGGCGTGATGATGAGGATATGGATGAGACTGGAAAGCATGCCTCCGATCACAGGGGCGGCCAACGGCTTCATGACTTCAACTCCCGTCTGCGTGCTCCACATGACGGGCAGAAGACTGGCGATTACAGTCGAGACGGTCATGACCTTTGGGCGAAGGCGGAGCAGGGCGCCTTCCTTCACGGCTTCAAGCAAATCGGCATGGCTGAATGCAGATCCGCGAGCTTGCCGTTTTGTTTCCAACGCCTGGTTCAGATAAGTTACCATTACGATGCCCGTCTGAATCGCCGTGCCAAAGAGGGCGATATAACCAACCCACACGGCAACGCTGAAATTGTATCCGAGAATCCATTGAAGAAAGATACCTCCTGTGAGGGCAAATGGAACGGCTAGGAGGACATGAGCAGCCTCCAGAAATGAACGGAAGCTGATATAAAGCAAAATAAAGATCACCAGCAGAACGATCGGGACGATGGTGGAAAGGGTTTTTGCGGCGCGAACCTGATGTTCAAACTGGCCGCTATACTCGATGGTGACTCCAGCCGGAAGCTTCAGCTGGCCCCGGATGCGTTCACGGATTTCACGGACGAAGCCAACGAGGTCACGCCCACTCACATTAGTCTGAACAAAGAGGCGAAGACTCCCGTTTTCGCTCGGGATTTCACTCGGGCCAATCGTACGCCGGATAGACGCGAGTTCTCGCAAGGGAGCAGAGGCTCCGGATTGAGAAGTAACAGGCAAATCACCGATACGTTCGATATCATAGCGGTCGGCTGCCTGGAAGCGGAGTTGGATGGGAAATCGTTCGCGACCTTGGATTGTGGAAGTCACATTCACGCCGCCGAGGCCAGTCTCGACGTAGTCCAATACCTCTCGGATGCTGAGTCCAAACTGGGCGATCCGGAAACGGTCCGGAATGACCTCCAAATACGGCTTGGCCAAAACGCGAGATGGAGCCACGCCCACTGCACCCGGCACCTCACGCACGATGCGCTCGACATCGAAGACCACTTGCTGAAGGACATCTAGATCAGAGCCAAGAATTTTTACTCCCACCTGCGCGCGAATGCCCGTGCTGAGCATGAGAATCCGGTTTTCGATGGGCTGGAGAAATCCTGGAACATATCCGGGCACAGCGGTGAGTTTTTTACTGAGTTCGTTGACGAGGAGATCCTTTGTCATTCCATGGCGCCATTGCGAATGCGGTTTCAAAAGGATGGTCGTCTCAATCATCTCAACCGGAGCGGGGTCGGTGGCGCTCTCTGCTCTGCCAAGCTTGCCCGCGGAGGAAACGACCTCGGGCACGGATTTGATCACGGCATCTTGCCACGCCATGATGCGTTTCACTTCGGTGAGTGAGGTGCTGGGAAGAAGCACCGGCATGAAAAGGAGGCTCCCCTCATCAAGCGGCGGCATGAATTCACTACCCAGACCGACGGGCAAGTAGGCGCTCACAGAAGGCGCAATTTTGTGAACGGAATTGCGGATGCTGTCAGGAACGCCAAAAGCCAAAATGAGCGAAGAGGAAAACAGCAAGGCGGCAAGGGCCAGCACCAATCGGCCATGCAGAAGGGCCCAGTTCAGAATCGGCCCATAGACTCTCAGCAAAGGCCGCATCACCCAATTACGACTCTCGGGGTGAAACGGACCCCGCACCAGAAGCGAGCAGAGCACCGGGACTACCGTCACGGCAAGCAGTGTCGCGGCTACCATGGCGAAGGTTTTGGTGAAAGCAAGTGGATGAAAAAGCTTCCCCTCTTGCCCGCCGAGAGCAAAGACCGGCAGGAAAGCGAGAATGATGATCGCCATGGCGAAGAAAACAGGACGTCCAACGGCGGTGGACGCTTCGAGCGTCGTTCGAAAGGTTTCCTGCCGCGTAAGGGGAGAGCCCTTGTCATTCGTTGCTTTCTCGCAGTGACGAATCACATTTTCCGCAATCACGATCGCTGCGTCCACGAGGACCCCGATGGCGATAGCAAGGCCGGAGAGGGACATGATATTCGACGTGATGTCAAAGCCTCTCATGAGAATGAACGACACCAGAATTGCGGCTGGAAGAGGAATCGTGACAATAAGAACGCTTCGGAAGTGCCACAGGAAAATAATATGAGCGAGCGTAACGAGCAGGATTTCCTCGAAAAGGGCCCGCCGGAGCATGCCAATCGTCCGATCAATCAAATCGCTGCGGTCGTAAAAAGGCTCGATGGTGATTCCAGGAGGCAGGCTCGGGGCGATCTCTGCAATGCGCGCCTTCACCGCCTCGATGACAGCCTTGGCATTCTCCCCTGTCCGCATGATCACAATACCTCCGACTGCCTCCGAACCATTGACATCCAGCGCACCACGTCGGAAATCCCCGCCGATTTGAAGAGTCGCAATATCGCGCAGAAGCACAGGAGGCGTCTCCCCTCCCCCCGACAGAGCAATATTTTCAAGATCTACAGGCGATTCAACCAGACCAATGCCACGCAGGATGAATTCCATGCCATTTTCCTCAATCACCTTTCCCCCGACATTCAGATTGCTGCGACCGAGGGCATCCATGACCTCGGCAAGAGAAACACCGACGGCGCGCATTTTCGCGGGGGAAACCTCGACTTGATACTGCCTTACGAACCCGCCCACGGATGCAACCTCGGCGACCCCGGGCACAGCATTCAATTGCAGCCGGACAAAATAATCCTGCACGGATCTCAGGCGGCCAAGATCATATCCTCCCGAAGGCGCGAGAGAGGGATCCACTTTGAGGTGGTACTGAAACACCCACCCAAGACCGGTTGCGTCGGGTCCAATTCGCGGAATGACTCCTTGTGGCAGCTGAGCACCAAGATAATTCAAGCGCTCGAGCACACGCGTCCGAGCAAAATAGTTATCAAGTGAGTCCTCAAAAATGATCGTCAGAATGGAAAATCCGAACATCGAAGTTGCACGCACGGTTTTTACTCCGGCAAGGCCTTGGAGACTCGTGCTGAGGGGATAGGTGACTTGATCTTCGACCTCACGAGGAGATCTCCCTGGCCAGTCTGCAAAAACGATGACCTGATTTTCACTCAGATCAGGAATCGCATCCACCGGAGTTTCCCTAAGAGCACGAACTCCGAGAACCATCAGGAGTGCAAAGGCACAGAGGACGAGAAAACGATTATTCAGAGACCACGCGATCAGATGAGCAATCATTGTGCAACCTCGATCGGAAGTTTTGCTCCGCAGTCGATCATCTCTGGACCAAACCAAGGATTCCGAAGCGGGCCGCCGGATTGAATCCATCGCGCCTTGGAGGGAGCGCCAGGGAAAGCCGACTGCGTCATGGGACAAGCAAAAACATCCATGGGGGCAGCTCCCATGCCCGCCTTTTTGAGTGCCAGAACAAGGTCAGCAGCGGCCTCGGAGAGTGGCAAGTAGGCCGCTCTGGCAGAGGCGAGCGAGCCCTCGCCGGCTTGGAGATGGCGCGCGCTGTTGACTACCGCCCATGCGGACTGCACTTCCGCGGCGGCATTCGCCTGGGGC
>VFJO01000306.1 GCA_009886045.1 Verrucomicrobiota bacterium | reverse complement strand
TTCGATCAATTGCTCGAAACCCAGCACTACCTCCAAAGCGCCCGCATCGGAGGACGCTACCTGGTATGAACCGGGGAGATCGGTTACAAAGTGACCGAGGACATAGGTTTTGCCGACAGCATCTCCACGTTCAGGATGCTGCCCCCGCAATTCATCAACATCGTTGCCATTGGCCTGCCGCCCCTTGAAATTCTCCTTGGGCTCATGCTCATTACAGGTTGGAAGGCCCGCGCCGCTTCGCTGGCGGTTGCTGGCCTTTCCATCGTCTTCGGCATCGCTCTGGGACAGGCACTCATTCGCGGGCTTGTGGTGGATTGCGGATGTTTCGGATCTGGGGAGCCTTCCACCCTGAAAACTTGGGCATCTTTTGGGCGGGCGTGCCTGCTTTTGGCTGGGTCCTTCTGGGTTTGTCGCAACGCAAGAGGCTAATTTAAAGGGTTATACAAATGTTACGGGATTGTAACGTGAAATAAATTGAAATACAATTGACACACTTTGGTGTCGATGTTTACCTCCCTCTCGTCATTATGAAAACTTCATCTACAGTAATTCTAGTCGCATGTGCGGCAGTTGGCATCTTCGGTCTTCTTTCCTCAACGCCGTCTCAGGCGGCGAATGCGGCCTCTCAAAGCAAAGTAACGCACGCGCAAACTCGGCAGTCAACAGGTTGCACCCCCACGCCCACGGCAACTCCAGCAGAATAAGACTGCATGAGACTAACCAAATCCATTATTCTAATGCTTTTGCCTCTTAAGGTAATGGCATGCGGATTGGATTGGAGGGAACCTATATCTCATTTCCCAAACGTGGACTTTCAGGGCAACGTACATATAGTGCGTAAGCTTGGCGAGGTCGAAAAACTTCCGATCTATCTGATTTTTAACTCTGCGTTCGGAAATTCCCCCTACGCTGGTTATGGATTCGAGGTTCCACTTTTCCAGAGTCGGATTTGGCAAGTAGATGAAAATCGGTTTCAGATGAAATCTCCGTCTGGCTGGTTGTGGACATTCCAAAGAACAAAGGTTCCGAATGTTCTGGAAGGAAATGCTGGTTGGAAGGGACTGATTAAGGACAATTACATTACCGTTTGGGGGGAATGTGGAGATAAACTCTCTTTCAAAAACGGCACGCTTGTATCGATGCAGATAAAGGAAGACAAGTTTGACTACATCTATAAGGACAACCGAGTTGAGCGCCTTTTGAAGAACGGGCGAACGATTATAGAAGTAATGAGCGATGCTGTTACAGGGGACGTCAGTGGCCTCAACCTGACAAATAGTCGCCAAGAGATCGGATTTCAGCAATCAGGGAGTCGCCCAAGGACTGAAATCGCTGGTGGTGTTAGCGTTGTAAGCCGTGTGGACAAGACTTTAAGCGATGTAACGAAACCCGACGGAAGCAAAAATACATTCGTATTTGGATTAGATCAGAAGATGAATCCGACATTAAAGTATGAAGGGAAAGAGTTTTGCTGGGATCAGACAACAAAGAAAATCGCACGAGATGGAGAATGGAATTATACAATATATCCTGCGACCGAAACATTTTTGAACGCTGGAATTAGAAGAACAAACGCTAGCAATCAGAGCGAGTTTTGGAATAACGACAGAGAAAAAGGAGTTGAAACTACATCAAATCGAAATGGCGTAACAACAGTACAAACCAAATTTACCTCTGGAGTTCTTAGTGGAAAGATTAGGAGAATAGAAGAGATTCATCCAAATGGATGCAATGAAATACTGTACGCAGCAAGTTATGACGAGCTTGGAAGAATTAAGCGAGAAACAAGAGGGAGTGAAATGGCGATCTACGCTTACGATGGGGAGATGCTGCAATCTATAACTACGGATAAAAAAACAATAGCATTCGATCTTCAACAAAATAAAAATATTTTAATCTCAGTTTACAAGCACGGGAAGCGCATACAATGTATGATTGATGAAAATGGAGTTCCGATTACGCTTTCCAGAAAGTGATTCAAATAATATGAAAAAAAAATCATGCCTCATTCTATTGCGCATGGCTTTATGGACTGCATTTGTCATATTTTGCCATGCTTCGCATGCAATCGACGTTCCTGAAACAGATGTATTTAAGGAAAACGGCTCATATGATGTGACATATTCAACAGTTGTGCCCAAAGGAACACTTCCGCTTAATTTTACAGTAATTCAAAAGAGCGTGAATCAATGGCTTTATATAAAAGAAATTGATCGCGGAAGCGCAGTGAATTCACAAATGGCCTTTTGGGTTAATGGGCAAGTCATAATAAAAGCAACGGAAATAACAGATCAGATAAACAAAAAAAATAACTAGCAGTATTAACTTATGAAACACATAGCAATTATCAAAACGATTATACTCTCAGCGGGAATTTCTTCTTTGCTCGCACTGCTTGTCAGTGCTGAAGTCACCTCACTAGCTTTCTCAAAATACTATGCTACCGCTGGTGCCGCATGCTGGAGTTGCGCAGATGGCGGAACGAACTGCACAAGGAGCACAGGAAACGGCGGGGCAGCATGTGGCACGCCGAATCATGATTGTTCTGATTC
>VFJO01000259.1 GCA_009886045.1 Verrucomicrobiota bacterium | reverse complement strand
TTCAGACGGCGCCGGAGGTGTTGGCAAAGTTGCGTTGGTTTGCCGAGGAGATGCCGGAGTTGCCGGTGATCGCGGCCGGGTCGTTGTTGGAATTCGCGCTTCGGGATTTTGAATACAGTATGCCAGTGGGCAGGGTTTCCTTCGCTTTTGTGGAGCCGATGTCGTTTCCAGAGTTTCTCCAGGCGCATCGTCAAGAAAGAGCCTTGCAGCGCTTGGTGGATTGGACTCCCGGCCTTACGCTGGGCGATGCCGCGCATGTGATGGCGATGGAATTTTACGACCGGTATCTCATGACCGGTGGAATGCCCGAGGTGGTGGCGGCGGATACCGCAGGCGCGCAAGCCAGCGAGTGTCGGCGGCTGCAACGCGATCTCATCCAGACTTATCGAAACGACTTTGCCAAATATTCTGGCCGCATGGAGCCACGGATCTTGGACGATGTCCTGCGCGGTGTTGTCGATCAATTGGGCAATAAATTTGTCTACAGCCTGGTGGAGGCCGGAGTAAAACACCAGCAGGCCAAGCACGCGCTCGATTTGTTGTGCATGGCCCAACTCTGCGATTCGATTCCGCACGCGGATTGCAACGGAGTGCCGCTGGCTGGGAAAATCAATGACCGTCTGCGAAAAGTGGCTCTACTGGATGTCGGATTGGCCCACGCGCTTTGGAACACGCCAGCTGGAAATTCCTTTCCGCGCTGGACGGACGTGGCGCCTGCGCTGCGTGGCGGACTGGCCGAGCAGGGCGTCGCCCAACAACTCCGGATGGCCATGGGCGAACCCACGCGACGAGGACAGCTCTTCCACTGGAGGCGGGAGAACGGCCGAGTCGGCGAGATCGACCTCGTGGTGGAATGCAGCGGCCGGATCGTGCCGGTGGAAACCAAAAGCGGCGCAGCTGGTGCCATGAAGAGCCTGCATCAATTCATGCACGACAAATCCCTGCCGCTCGCCGTGCGCGTGGATCGAAATCCCCCGAGTCTGCAGAAAATGCAGGTCAAAACCACGCTCGGCGATCCCGTGGAATACCAACTTCTCAACCTTCCACACTATCTCGCATGGCGAACTCCAGCGCTTGTATCCACCCTTGTGTAAACCCGGTGCCCAGCTTATGCACCCCTGCCGACGGTGGCGTTAGCGCACCAGCAAACGGATTTTTTGACAGGATGAACAGGGGGTAAAGGAGCGTGGTTTTTCTGCCGGGCGGTTTTTGGCGGGGTGGTGTCTGAAAGTGTTTCCGAGCCGGTTGTGGCTGATATTTGGGCCCTGACGGAGCAGGGCCCTCCATGGTGCGTCGCACCCTCCCATCAGAACGACAGGTTCAGCCCGGCGCTGACCATGTTGCTCTGGTAGGTCTGGCTGCCGAAGTTGACGTTGTAGAACACCGAGCCGCTTAGGTTTTTGCCGAACTGCGCGGTGACGCCTGCTCCGGCGAAGACGCTGTTGCGGTAGGGGTCCGTGGTTTCGTAGCCGAAGGATGGGCCGCTGCCGCCGTCCAGGCTGGCGTTGATCGTGCGCGGGTTGTTCAGGAACTCGTGCTGCCAGAACATCCGTACCTCGGGGATAAGGGCGATTTTCTGGTTTAGATTCCATGTGTAGGCGATCCGGCCACCGAGCGTGCTCCGCAGGCTGTTGGCATTTTGTTGGCTGAGTGAGAGATCGAGGCTCTCGGCTCCACTTTCCGTGAAGCTACCGATGCCGGCGTAGGTGTATTGCGCTCCAACGATTGGGCCGAGAGTGAACTTGCCGACTTCAAAGTCCTTGCCGAGGTTGAGCCCGGCGGTGAACTGACCGCTGTTTGGATCCGCCGAGGCTGTGCGGTCGATCGTGCTGAACTCGATCGAGCGCTGGGTTTGGAACCCGGTGTAACCGCCGCCGATCACGGCGTCGGCGTAGTAGCCGTCCTTCGCGTAGCTGGCGTAGGTGCCGAAGCTGAAGCTATTACCCTTCGTGCTGCCGCCGCCGTTGTATTCCGCGTAGCTGTAATCGTATCCGCCGTAGAGTCCGGTTACGAAGTTCTCGCTCCAGCGGTAGTCGGCGCCTACGAGGAACCCGCCGGCGTCGTTATTATAATTTTGCAAGCTGCCGAGGTTGGTCGAGCGAGAGAACATGCCGGTGCCGAGGGCCCAGGCGTTCCAGTTCGTCGTCGTCGCGCTTTGCACAATCGGGCTGGCGTCTTTGGCATCCGCCGCGCTCTTGCCGTTCTTGTCGTGCACGAGCGGCTGGCTGATGACGCCAATGGCTTGGAAGCCCGCAGCACCTAGACGCACGGAGCTGATGCGCTGGTTGAGCATCTGGGTTTGGTTGAAGGCCTGCTCGATCGCCATATTCGCCAGGCTCTCGTAGAACCCAGGCATGATCTGGTCGAAGGCGTAGGGGAACTGCTCGGTCGTGAGCGAATCCAGCACGATGCTCACGGCGAGGCGGTCGCCGTCCGTCGCCAAGATAAAGCCATCTAGCGCTTCTGCGACGCGGCGCTGGTTTTGGTTGAGCGCGTAAGAAACGAAGCTTTGTGGAGCAAACAGCAAGGTGGCGACCCCGCCGGAGATCAGGAACCGGCCGCGCAGGCCGTCGGGAACAACGATCGAGGAGAAGTTGCCGGTGATGCTTGCCGCCTGCAGGAAGTCGAAATGGCTGCCGGGTGCAATGATATAGCCTCCGTAGGGAATCACATTCAGCGTGCCGGCGAGAGTGATTTGGCCACTGACGACAAGACGGTCGAAGTTTGAGGCGCTGGCGATTTCGATATTCAGTGCACCAGTCGAGGCTTGCTCATAATTTCCGGAGATTCTCAACGTGCCGGGGGAGTTGCCGGGAGCCACCACGCCTGTATTTCGAACATTGCCGATGATGAGCCCGTTTCCGGCGAGAGTTCCAAGTGGGTTCACTACAAATTCGCGGGCAACGATCTGTCCAGTTATCGACAGAATCCCTTCGTTGACTATCGTGCCGCCGCTGTAAGTGTTGTTGCCCGAGAGCGTCTGGGTGCGGCCCGCGCTGTTCATGACGAGCGAGACTTTGTTCGTAGCCCCATCCTTGATCACTCCCGCGAAGGTGCGGTTTTCGGTGAGTCCAGCCAAGGTGAGGGTGGAATCTGACGCTCCGTTGTTTGTAACCGTGTAGTTGCCATTGGTGGCGAATTGGTCATCGAGGCCGGCGACCGATTGGTTGAAGCCGTTCAGGTCCAGCGAACCCGTTGTAGAATCCCCCTCCCATGAAACAACGGCGTTGGTGGCAATAGCGTTGTCCACCCCAAGACGGACGTTCCCAGAGTTTCGGAGGACGAAGCGGGTGTAGTTGCTGCCAGCGGTGTTGAGTGTCCAAGTGGTCGCTCCACCAACACCTAGATATGATGCAGGATTATTCACCGCGCCATTGAGGAAGCCTGTGTTCCCGGCCAGAGAGCCTCGCAAACCGAAACCGCCTGCGAAACCTTCGGTGCCGGTGATGCCTCCAGAGATGGTGAGGTTGCCGGAGGATTGATTGTTGTTGACGGACATGAAGTTGGTGCCGTTTCCCGTGATGGTGATGCCACCGGTCAGCTCGTTGTTTCCCGTGCCGGTGCTAGTAATGCTCTCCCGACCAGTGGTCGAGTCGATCTGGATGGGGTTGGCCACAGTGATGCCTCCGCTGATACCGAGCGTTGTGGGAAAGCTGGTCTGAGTGGATTTCAGCAGGATCATTCCCGTGCCGGCTGCGCTGGAGTGGGCGAGATGGAGAGCCCCGTTGCCCGTGAGCGTGACGCCGCCCGTGAAGGTGTTGGCACCAGAGAGCGTCTGCGTGTTGCCCGCATTGTTCAGGGCCAGCGAGACTTTGTTCGTAGCCCCATCCTTGATCACTCCCGCGAAGGTGCGGTTTTCGGTGAGTCCAGCCAAGGTGAGTATGGAATCTGATGCCCCATTGTTCGTGACCGTGTTGTTGCCATTCGCCGTGAAGTTCGCATCGAGACCGGCGACTGATTGGTTGAAGCCGTTCAGGTCGAGCGCGCCCGTCGTGGAATTTGCACTCCACGTAACATAGGCGTTGGAGGCAATGGCGTTGTCTACCCCAAGCCGAACACTCCCAGAGCTTCGGATGATAAAATTAGTATAATTGCTTCCAGCCGTGTTGAGCGTCCATGTGGCCGCTGAGGTGCTGTCAATGGCTACGGGTGGGGCATTGATGGCACCGTTGAGGAACCCCGCTGCGCCAGCTGAGGATCCGCGGAGGGAAATAAACCCGGGAAATGACGGTGCCGAAACGCCTCCCGAGATGGTAAGGTTTCCGGATGTTTGGTTGTTTTGG
>VFJO01000092.1 GCA_009886045.1 Verrucomicrobiota bacterium | reverse complement strand
GCACCTGGCTCCGCCGAACCCAACCCCACAACTAACTGAACACTGGCGCAAAGCCTCCCAATCATCCAGCCATGAGCTCAAACCCCGACAAAAACCAGCAACTCTTCTGGGGTTGCTTCATCGCTCTCGTCACCACCTCGTTCGCCTTTATCACGCGGGCGTTCCTCGTCAACGACCCCTCGCTTTGGCCTGCGGATCTTGGCTTGGACAAGGTCAAGGCTCAGGAACTCTTTGGCGCGGGCATCTGGCCGTTCGCTATTTCGATCATCCTCTTCAGCCTGGTCATCGACCGCGTGGGCTACCGGGCGGCGATGATTTTTAGCTTTGTCTGCTACGGCCTTTACGCAGTGCTCGCACTCCAAGCCTACGCCGTGCTCCACCCGGCAGGCATTCCGCTGGATGGCGAGGCCCTTGGCGCCGCGCGCGCATCCGCTTGGAACTTGCTCTACGCGGGATCGATCATCCTCGGCTTGGGCAATGGCACCGTGGAAGCCTTCATCAACCCCGTCGTCGCCACTCTTTTCAACCGTGAGAAGACAAAATGGCTGAACATGCTTCACGCCGGCTGGCCGGCTGGCCTTGTCGTGGGGGGCCTCATTTCGATTTTCCTCGGCGCGAAGGTCGCGGCGGACTGGCGTATCCTCGTCTACCTCATTTCGATACCGGCCATCGTTTACATGCTGATGCTTTTCCGGGCGAAATTCCCGGTGAACGAGCGCGTGGCTGCTGGTGCCTCCTACCGTGAGATGCTCGCCGAATTCGGCGTCCTCGGCGCAGCCCTCGCGGGATTCCTCGTCTTCAAGCAACTCGGCATGGTGTTCGGTTGGCCGCAACCGGTCACATGGACCCTCCTCATCATCTCGGTCGCTGCCTATGGGCTCTATTGCCGCTCGCTGGGCCGTCCGATCCTGCTTCTCCTCTGCCTCATCATGATGCCGCTCGCCACCACCGAACTGGGAACCGACGGCGCCATCTCGGGCATCATGGAAGAACCCCTCCACGCCATTGGCGCGAACCCGCTCTGGGTATTGATCTACACATCGAGCATCATGATGTGCCTCCGCTTCGTGGCAGGCCCGATTGTCCAAAAACTCACCCCGCTTGGCCTTCTCGCCGTCTGCGCCACGCTCGCCTGCGCTGGTCTTTTCCTTCTCTCGAAAGCGCACGGCCTCGCATTCATTTTCTTCGCTGCGACGATCTACGGAGTTGGAAAAACCTTCTTCTGGCCGACCATGCTCGGCGTCGTCGCCGAACAAACGCCCAAAGGCGGCGCGCTCACGCTCAACGCCATTGCGGGCATAGGCATGCTCACTGTCGGCATCCTCGGTGGCCCGCTCATCGGCGAAATGCAGGAACGCTCGATCGAATCATCGATCGAGGCCAAGACGCCCGGAACCTACCAAGCCGTCTCAAAATCCGACTCGTATTTCTTCGGAACCTACCGCGCCTTGGACCCCGCGAAACTCGCGGCCCTTCCCGAGGCCCAATCGCAGGAAATTTCCACCATCGCCAAAACCGCCCGCCAAGGCTCGCTGGCAAAGGTGATCGTCTTTCCGGCGTTCATGCTCCTCTGCTACCTCGGCCTCATCGTGTGGTTCCGCTCCCGTGGGGGATACAAGGCGGTCAGCCTCTCGGCTACTCACTGAGTCTGAAACTCACGCGCTCCAGTCGGGATCACTGATCACACGGCACCCTGCCGGGAGGAGCGCCGTGAAATCCGCGATGTCCCCCGGCGTCATGGTGAAGCACGCTGTGGAGAACGCATCGGCCAATGGTGCCTCCGGGTGGATCACCCAGACATTCTCGAAGGTTCGCGCTGCCTTGCCATCCTCAGGGTTCACGATGTGGGCGCCCTGTTGTGAATTTCCGGATGCCGCAAGCGCGGAGTCGCGCAAGAGCAAGCGCCGCGTGCCTGCCGAATGCGGGATGTCGATCGGCCAATCCATCGTCCCCATCGCCAGAATTGTGCTCGCCCCAGAGGTCAGCAGCGCATCTGCGATTCCATGCGCGGCGAGAATCCCTCCCATGCGCTCCAGCGCAAACCCCTTGCCGATCGCCCCAAGATCCAGCACCCGCCCGGCTTCGAGGCATGTGACAAGGGGTCTGTGCTCATCGAGCGAAACGATCCCGCGTAGGGTTCCAGCCGCTCCGGAACCCGACTTCAACGCATCGATCATCGTTCCCACGCCGGGATCGAACCGACCGCCTGTTGCCGCCGAAGCCTCGATCGCCAAGCGCAGGCACTGGTCGCACTCGTCGCTGAGGAAGAGAGTTTCCCCGGCTTCCATCGCATTGATGCGGCTGATGTCGCTGCCCGGTGCATATCGGCTGAGCACACCCTCAAGCTCCTCGAGTTTTTGAAACGCCTCGGAGACCGCAGAGTCCACAAGCGCTCGATCCCCGCCGGGCACGAATATGCGAAAGGTCGTTTTCATCGCATCCGAGGCATACCTCCACAGCGAGGGATTCTCGAAAAACGGCACCGCCTGGAGCTCTGCGCTCATGGTGCGACCAACTCCTCGGCTCGGATGTCACGCCTCACAAAAACTGTCACCGGAACCTCGTGGCGTAGTCCTTGAAAAAAGGCATCATGCGTCGCGCTGAGGCGTTGACCGGATTCTTCGGCCATTTCCGGCATTACGATTACGACGGCGAAGGTTGCGATGTCTTCCGGCATCGTTTCAAAATAACCCGTGGGAATAGTGTCGCGTAAATACCAAGGAAGGGGCCAATAGCCATTACCAAGAACAGCCATTCGTCCTTCTTGAAAAGCAGGTGAATTTTTCTTTAAAGCATGGAGACGATCCCGCAGCCGCTCGATGTCGGAGGAGGTTGGTGAATAAACCAAAGGATTCCGCGAGTCGTTCGGAAAACGAAAAAGGGCCGCGTAGGTCTGTTGGAGTTGGAAAAAAACGACGACTCCCGCCAGCACCAAACCACGCCAGTTTTTCATCGTCGCCACGCCCACGCCCGCGAGCAAACAGACCTGCATCCAAGGAATCACCACCAGCCACGGAGTTTTGTAGGAGATCGCCGAATACACAACAAACTGCACCCCTGCGGAAACAGCCAGCAATCGCAGAAAAGGATTCGCCCCGCGCCAAGCCGTCCATGTCCCCACCAAAGCAAGCACTGCCACTCCCGCCTCGCTCCACCACTGGGGGGGGCG
>VFJO01000281.1 GCA_009886045.1 Verrucomicrobiota bacterium | reverse complement strand
CTTCGCCTAAGCCAACGGCTTCGCCTAAGCCAACGGCTTCGCCTAAACCCAAACCTTCGGCCACGCCATCTCCCAAGCCGTCGCCTTCCGCCTCACCAAAAGCATCTCCTGCAGCCTCACCCAAACCCAAACCCAAGGCCTCGCCCGGTGCTTCACCGAAAGCCTCCCCCTCTGCGTCGCCGGGAGCGACACCAAGTGCGGCCAAGGCTTCGGCATCGCCGGGCGATGGGGCGAAGTCATCTTCTCAAGGCTCAGCCAAAACCGGCGCATCCGCAGGTGGAGGGGGTACGGCTGCCAGCGGCACAGGCAAAGGCGGGGCGGGTGGAACTGCTAGCGAATTCGGATGGTATCACGAACTCATCCATGACCGATTTTTCAGCCAGTGGGAGCAACCGACCTCCATCTTCGAGCAGGATAAATCTTTTGTCTGCACGGTAAAAATCCAGATCAAGCGCGATGGCAGCGTCGCCAGTGCTGAAATCATACGTTCCAGCGGCAACCCGCTCATGGACCAATCTGTCCTTGATGCCCTAAACCGCGTAACCCGCATTGATGCGCTCCCGAGCGGTCTCGGCACGGGGGAGACGTACTCTGTGAATATCAATTTCGAACTCCAGTAGATATTTCTCCCGCTTTTTAGGGCCGAGGGTTTTTTTCTACTATCAGGTAAGAGGCTTAGGCTCCGGGTGCTGTTTTTTTGTGAAAGAGGTAATGGCTCACCAGCCACTCATTGCCACCGCTGTAGCCCCAGAGTTCCGCGCAGGATAGGAAGAACACGCGCCAGTAGGCTCGCCACTTGGCAGTGTCTTCTCGGCCGTAGGTTTGCTCAAGGATGGGAGTGATGACTGCTTCGTTGGCGTCCATACGTTCCAGCCAGGCTTCAGAAGTCCGTTGGTAGTGTGTGCCGCTGATCCGCCAGTGGCCATGGATGGAAAGGTCATCCTGAAAGTAGAGGAGGAGATCGTCCGAGGGCATCGTGCCGCCTTCGAAAAAGTAGCGAGTGATCCAGTCCGACGGGTCCTTGCCCTCAAAATGGTAGGCGAATTCGCGGTGGGTGAAGATATGAACGAACAGCTTCCCTCCTGCACGAAGCCAGCGGGCTACTTTGGACATCAGGAGCTGGTAGTTTTTCATGTGTTCGAACATCTCGACCGAAACGACACGGTCGAATGCGGACTCACCGGCTTCAAAATCATTCATGTCGGCTGTGGCGATGCGCACATTTTTGAATCCTCGACGTGCTGCCTCGGCGTCGATGTGAGCTTTCTGTGTGGAAGAGTTGGAAACACCCGTGATGCGCGAGTTTGGATATTTTTCAGCCATCCAAAGTGTGAGGCTGCCCCAGCCGCAGCCGAGTTCGAGCACATCTTGACCATCGCTAAGTTGGGCGCGCTCGCAGCTGAGAGCGAGCATGGCGTCTTCGGATTCGGCAAAGCTTGTATCCTCACGTGGCCAGTAGCCGGAGCTGTATTTCATTCGCGGACCTAGGACGAGTTTGAAAAAATCGGTTGGCACCTCGTAGTGCTGCTCGTTGGCAGCCTCGGTCTTGATGGCAATGGGACTGGACTTCAGTTCCTCGATAAAAGCAGCAAGGGCTTCGCTCTGGGCGATGGCGTCGGGGTGGGATTCCTCGCGGAGTTTTTTTGCCAAGAGGTTGCGAATGCCGATTCGGATGGCTGTGTCGGGAAGGAGGTTTCGAGCGAGTAGAGTGTCGATGGAGATCATGAAATTTTAGGAATCCAGGGAATGAACGGGCTAGTGCGTCGTTGGTAGTCGCGGTAGGCATCGCCTCGTGTAGCCAAGGAACGAGCTTCTGCTGGGGGTATTCCCGTCACGCAGGTCAGAAAATAGAGCATCAGGAGCGGACTGGCGAGACCGACCCAGCTCCAAGGCGAGCCGAGAGCGAATACGAAGTATGCGATCCAAACAAGCCACTCAAAAAAATAGTTTGGGTGGCGCGAGTACTTCCAGAGACCGATGTCGCACACGCGTCCTTTTGCGGCAGGGTGGGATTTGAACAGAGCCAGTTGCAGATCGGCAATGGATTCACCTCCGATCGCCACCAACCAGAGCAGGACTCCCGCGACTTCGAAGAGGCCGATGCCCGGTGCGGGATTCGCGCAGGCGAGCGCAATGGGAACGCTTAAGACCCCGATGAGAACGGCCTGCAGCTGAAAGAATCCAAAAAACATGAGCCAAGTGTGCTTCGGAAATTGGGCCCTCAGCGCGGTGTAGCGGGGGTCCTCCTCCGGGTGGTGCGACATGACTCTTTTGTAAAGGTGCATGCCGAGTCGGAGGCTCCAGGCAAAAACCATCGCGGAAATGAGTGCGTTCCGAACGCTGTGTCCGCTCCCGAAGATGCCATAAAAAATGGCGACCGGCGTGAATCCAAATGACCACCAGATATCCACAATCCCTGCATTGTTCATCCGTCGCGCAAAAAACCACACAACGGTCATCATGGCCATGGCCAGAGCAGTCCCTGAAATGATCAGTGGAATAAAATTCACAGAAAAGTTGATTGCACGGCCCGCACTATCGTGTGTGAGGACCGTGCTGAAAACTAAAAGGCTGACGCTCCCTCACACGAAGAGAGCGGGGTGCGGTTCGTGGCGATGCTTAGTTTGCGTATTTGATCGAGCAGCCGTAGGCCTCAGTTTCGGGTTTGCTCACAGGTTTTCCTGCGAGGGTTTCCTCGATGGCAGCGGAGACGTAGTTTGTTGCTTTTGCGACATCGGCAGGATCGGCGGATTTGATGTCATCAATCGCACCGTGATAGACAAGGATGCCGTCGGCATTGATGACATACATTTCGGGTGTGCGTTTGGCTCCGTAGGTGTGGCCGGTTTTGCCTGATTCGTCGATGAGGTAGGCTGCGGCGGCGGATTTTGTTTCCGTGCAGTTTTTGAGAGCATCGGCTGGTGCGGCATGTCCCTGCTTGCCAGGTGCCGAGGAGCAGATCGAAATCCACACCACGCCCTTGGCTGCGGCATCGGCTTGGAGTTTTTGCATGTTTCCTGTGCCGTAATGCTTCACAACAAACGGACATGAGGGGTTGACCCATTCCAAGACGACGACCTTGCCTTTGTAGTCTGAGAGCGAAACGTTTTTGGACTCGCAGCTCGGGAGAGTGAATGCGGGTGCGGGTTTTCCGATTTCAGCATCGGCATGAAGCCATGTGGCGGCAGCTAGGAGAATAAGGAAAGCAACTTTCATAGGCGCCCAAATTATACGGTAACGAGTCAGTGCGCAAACTCAGATGTCACCCGAATGTCGATCGCGCATTGCGCCACATTAAATGACACTGGGGAGGATGAGATAAAACGCACCGAGGAAGTCGTTGCGTCATAAAGAATGACACCCGGATGAAAAAAGAATCTGGGACAAT
>VFJO01000211.1 GCA_009886045.1 Verrucomicrobiota bacterium | reverse complement strand
GAGATATTTGCGAAAGCGCATGATGTCGGACGCAAATTTTGCTTTCTGGATTTCAATGATGACGAGCTTTTCTCCGCCGCTGGGAAGTGCGATACGGGCCGAGAAATCAATCCGGAACACCGTGACATTGCGTTGCTCGACATCGGTGCGGTGCTCGGTGGGACGAAATGTGAGCTCGACAATCTCCTCACCGATCATCGTCGAGAGGAAAAGCCGCGCGACCCGGTTGTCGTCCAGCAGGTATTTGAACGCCCCGTCGTAAATTGGATTAGCGATGCGCGTTAGGCCCATAGAGCTAACCTCGCCTTCAAGAGACAGGCAGGTCAAGTCTAAGGACTCTCCAAAGCTTATTTGGGATTCTTAGGAACGCTTGTGGGCGACACGAGCGGAATGTGCGCATCCGCTGGGGGGTATGTCTTGAGTGTTTCAAAAACCACTTGCATATCGCGTGCCCGAAAGCCGCGGCCGTACATTTTGTAGAGGGCATTGACGCACTGGTGCACTTCGGCACCGCTAACGAATTCCTCCTGCTCTCTGCCGATGCGGCGCAGCATGAGGCAGAGGGGGATGGGTTGCGGGCCGTTTTGTTGATCGATGATTTGCGGGTCGCGGAAGTCAGGTTGCCGGTAGTCCACAAGCTCGGGGTCCACCATTTTGTATCCGGCCTTTTCATAGGCTGTGAGGCGGATTCCTGTCGCTGCGTCGTTGGAGTTGAAATGCTCCATCTCGCCGACGAGCGTGACCGGAGCATCGAGCGGACGGCCTGCCGCCGCAAGGGATTCAAGCGCGGTCGAGACCGGCAGGGCGCGGAGCCAGCCGGCGATTCCGCTGCGCCTCCATGCGGGGGCGACCAGATTATGCGAGAGGTGGACGATGGCGCCGGGCTCGTTTGCAAGGACGATGGCTGTGTGGTCTCTCGCTGCGACAAACTCGCCGTCATGGGTGATAAGCAACATGGCGTAGAGCAGGGCGGCTCCATCGATCATTTGCGAGGGATGCCATTTCATCCGCTCGGCGATGACACTGGCCTGCTCCATCTCACCCGCTACGCCGAATTCCTTCCAGAGCGCTCCGAAGGCGGTTTCGAAAAAAGGATCGTCCGTCGAGCGGATCGTGTGCAACTCCAGTCCACTCCAATTGCCTTGAAGGCTTTTGGTGTCGCCCGGAGCGAGATGCTCCGGTCTCATCCAAGGCAGGAGATTCATCACACGGTCACCGAGGGGACCGGGCCCTCGCTGTGGTGGAATTGGAGTTCGTAGAGGCTGCGATAAAGGTCGGATTTCGCTAGCAGTTCATCATGGCGGCCGGTGGCGGCGATGCGACCGTGGTCCATAACGACGATGCAATCGGATTTGAGAATGGTCGAGAGGCGGTGGGCGATGGCAACCACGGTGCGGCCCTCGGAGAGGATCTCCAGCGCGGCCTGGACCATGCGCTCGCTTTCGGAGTCGAGCGCAGATGTGGCCTCGTCGAGGAGAAGGACGGGGGCGTTTTTGAGCAGGGCGCGGGCGATGGCGAGGCGTTGCTGCTGCCCACCGCTGAGCATGCAGCCCTTGTCGCCGACCACGGTTTCGTAGCCGTCCGGCTGGGCCAGGATAAAGTCGTGGGCGAAGGCGGACTTGGCGGCGGCGATGACTTCGTCTTTGGTCGCATCGAGTCGTCCGTAGCGAATGTTTTCAAAAATCGTGTCGTGGAACAAAAATGTCTCCTGCGTGACCATGCCGACCTGCTCGCGGAGCGAGTGCTGGGCAAGGTCGCGGAGGTCAGTGCCGTCGAGACGCACCACGCCGTGTTGGGGGTCGTAGAACCGCATAATGAGCGAGAGGATCGTGCTCTTACCCGCGCCGCTGGCTCCGACCAGTGCGTATTTTTTACCCTGTTCAATATGGAGGTTCACATTTTGAACGGCGGCCTTGTCCGTGCCGTAATCGAAGCTCACATCTTCCAAGTCGATGCGGCCTTCGCTATGCGTGAGAACCTTGGCGCCGGGCTTGTCCGTGATGCTTGGCGTCATGCTCATGAGAGAAAAAACATTCTCTGCCGAGACCATCGACTTTTGCATGAGCATCGGGATGCGGCTGAGATTTTTCACGGGGTTGTAGAGCATGAAAATCCCTCCGCAAAGGGCGGCAAATTTGATGAAACTGATGTCGTAATAGTAAACATAGATCATGGCCAGAACGACCCCGAAGGCGGCGACGGATTCGATGAGAGGCTGAACGATATCGGAACTCCTACGCACGCGGAGGCTATTGCGGCATTGGGTGTCGCTGGACTTTGCAAATTGCGCGGTTTGGTAGCCCTCGCGGGCAAAGCTTTTGATGACCCTCACGCCTGCAAAGGTTTCTTGGAGGATGATCGACATTTGTGCCGCTTCTTTTTCCTCCGCCTTACCCGCCAAGCGCACTTTGCGCCCGAAGAAAACGACGGGAACAATACAGAGTGGAAAAAGCACCAGCGTGGTCAGGCTGAACTTCCAATCGATCGCCACCAGCACGCCAACTTGCGTGAGAATAGCAATCGGATCCTTGATGATATCCCCCGAAATCGAGGTGAGAGCGTTCTGTGTGACGCGCGTGTCGCTCATGACCCGCGACATGAGCTTACCAGCCTTTTCCCGATTAAAAAAATCGAGCGACTGCGACATCAGGTGAGAGAAAAGCTGGGTGCGGATGTCGCGCAGAACCCGCAGGCTGACCCACGCTAGGTAATAGACATTCAGATAGGAAAAAAGCCCGCGCAGAACCATGACGAGTGGAATGAGTAGGCTTATCCAGATCACCCCCTCGATGCCGGGTCCGTCATTTGAGATTGCCCATGGGACAAAGGCTGATTTGTCCACTTTCACGCCGATGGATTCCCCAGCCTTCAGGATAACCAGTGTCAACGACCCGCTCACAATGCCAGCGACGACACCAAAGAAAATGCCCAGAAAAAACCGCTTCCGGTAGGGATGCATGTAACTGAGCAAACGCAGATACGGACTCCAGAAAGCCCGCACGAGTTGCGGGAAAGGAAGCTTGGCAGGTTTAGACATGGACGTGGGATCAAATTAACCCAACCGCATGGCAGTGCGCCACACTGATCATCGGGATGCGAAAAAGGCAGGGCGTGGCTGCCCTGCCTTTTTGAGTTTGGTGTTTTTCCTTTGGATTAAACCGAAAACGGATTTTTAGACAGGATGACAGGGCTAACAGGATACACAGGAGAGTTACTGGATGTTGGAGGTAACACAAAACATGAAATGCTCATGGAATTGTAAGCAACTCATTCTCTGCGCTCTTTGACTCGCTCGCCCCCGCTCAGCTCGCCCTTCGGGCCAACCTTCGGTTACTCTATCTCAAAGGCCCCCCAGCCTTTTTGGTTGTGTCCTTTGATTCGTTTCACTCACCCCTCCGGGGCCGCCTTCAGCGCTCTATCTCGCTGCGCTCGGTTGTGGTTAATTCTGCTGAATTCGTGATTAACGCAGGAACGCTTCGTGCAGACCGCCATCCACCGTCACAATCTGGCCGGTTGTTTTGGACAGCCTGTCGGCGATGAGGAGGAAGTAGGCTTCCGCCTGGTCGGCCGGGGTGATCGGCGAGCGGGTGAGTGTGCGGTCGGCGTAGAACTGCGCGAGCTTGGTCGTGAGCGAGTCGGTGGCTTCGTCGTCCGTGTAGGCAATGCCGTATTTTGCGAGCGAGCCGATGACGCGGTCGCGTGGGAACATCGCGCTGCCTTGGACAACAGTTGCGGGAGCGACGCCGTTCACGCGCACGAGCGGAGCCAACTCGATCGCGAGTTCACGCACGAGGTGGTTCGCGGCAGCTTTCGAGGTGTCGTAGGCGAGACTGCCTTTTTTGGCGACGGCGGCATTGGCGCTCGTGGTGAGGACCATCGAACCGCGCAGGCCCTGGGCTTTGAAATCCTTCGCGGCTTCGTCGGCGACGAGATAGCTGCCAGTAACATTGATATTGAAGGTAAGCGCCCACTTGTCATCGGGGATGTGGCCAGTGGTATCGCTCGGCACGAAAATACCGGCTGTGACGGCGATCGAATCGAATCCACCGTAGGCAAGGATGACCTGATCGAGCATGGCACGGATGCTGTTGCGCTTGGTGATATCCGCTTGCAGGCCGATGGCCGATCCGCAGCAGGAGATGCCGGTTCCGGCGACACCGATTCCGAGACCGGTTTTGGCGAGGATTTCATCCGCAGTGGCTTGTGCCGCTGCTTGGTTGAGATCGACGCAAACGATGTGCGCACCCTCGCGAACGAGGCGCAGGGCGGTTTCGCGGCCGATGCCGCTGCCGGCTCCGATCACTATGACGACACGGCCTGCAAGTTCCTTGTCGGCGGGCATGCGGCGAAGTTTGGCTTCCTCGAGGGCCCAGTATTCGATGTCGAATGCCTCTTGCGCTGGAAGCGAGATGTAACCGCCGATAGCCTCAGCGCCGCGCATGACTTCGACCGCGCAGTTGTAGAATTCCGCCGTGACGCGGGATTCCGATTTGTCTTTTCCAAATGCCACCATTCCGAGGCCGGCGATGAGAATGACGGTTGGGTTCGGGTCGCGCATGGCGGGGGAATCGGCCCGCTTGCAGGCATTGTAATACGCGGCGTAGTCGGCGCGGTATTTCTCGAGTCCGGCGGCGAGTTGGGTTTTCAGTGAAGCCACGATCTCGTCCACGGGCGTGTCGGCCTTCGGCGCGGTGCCGACGAAGAGTGGTTTGATCTTCGTACGAAGAAAGTGGTCGGGGCAGCTTGTGCCAAGCTCCGCAAGGCGTGGGGCGTCCTTCGAGTTCAAAAAGCGCAGGATTTTTTCGTCGTCCTGAATTGTGGCGATGAAGCGTTTCTTTTGGCTCACTTGACCGCGAAGCCATGGAAGAAGGGCAGCAAAGACCTCGCGGCGCTTCTCCTCAGGCAGCGCGGTTTGAATGGCTCCGCCGAAAATGGCAGCCTCTCCGCCGCGTTCGGCCTGCTTTTTCTCAATATGCTCGGCGGCTTTTTCGATGAGTTCCAGTGTGAGTTCGTAGCACTCGCGGCCGGTTTTCCCCCAGTTGATGAGGCCGTGCTGGCCCATGATGAAGCCTTTGGCTTGCGGATGATTTTTGCAGGCTTCCTGCATCGCGAGGCCAAGCTCGAAGCCTGGGCGCATCCATGGAAGGTGAACGACCTCGTCGCCGTAGATTTCCTTCGTCACCTCAATGCTCTTCGCGCAGGCGGCCACGGAAATGGCGGCGTTCGGGTGCGTGTGGTCCACGTGAGCGTGCGGGATGAAGCTGTGGAGCGGGGTGTCGATCGAGGAGGGGCGTGGATTCAGGTTGAAGGTGCAATGCGAGAACATGCCAACCATTTCGTCTTCGGCAGGGGATTTCAGGCCCTTCTCGGCACGGGCTGCATAAACGCGCTGGAGGTCGAGAAGTTTGGATTGGTAGAGGGAAGAGAAGTTTTCCTTCTTCGAGGTCCGCAAGTCGCCGCCGGAGCCTTTCACCCACATCACTTCGACCATCTCGCCAGTCAGCGGGTCTTTTTCAGAAACCTTCGAAGAGGTATTGCCTCCGCCTGTGTTGGTGATCCGCTGGTCGGTGCCGAGGCAATTCGAGCGGTGGATGAGTTCATCTACGGAATTCGGCGCAACTGGGTAGGCTGGATTCCAATGTATGGTCACGTGCTTGAGTGAAGTTGGGGTCAGATTATTTGTTGGCATCGGGTTTGTTTATGTTTGTTTTTTATTGTTTGTCGATTTAAAAATGATTTAAACAAAGAAAAAACCTAATGCTCGCCCTGGAACGTCATCGAAAGTTAATTGAATCCCTCAATGCCCGAGGGAGTGTGCGCACGGTAGAGGTTGCCACAGAACTGGGAGTCACGGAAGAAACCGTGCGTCGTGACTTCGAGCGGCTTGAGACGGATGGGCAACTCCTGCGGACACACGGTGGGGCATTGCGATTGGATGTGAACCGCAGGGAGTTTCCGATGCGCGAGCGGATGGCGCAAAATGCCTCTGGAAAAGCTCGGATCGCCCGTGCGGCCCTCTGCCACATTCGCGAAGGCAGCACGCTTTATTTTGATGCGAGTACGACGGTGTTGCAGTTGGCAGCCCTCCTCCCCGACAAGCCTCTTACCATCGTCACAAACTCGCTTCAAACTGCCCTAGCCCTCATGGAAAAAACAAATATTACCGTCTATCTTCTTGGAGGACGCATGGCACGGACCTCGCTCTCCTGCACAGGCTCGGCTGCGATGCAGGGACTGGAACTGAACCGCATCGATTCCGCATTCATCTCGTGTCGCGGCCTGGACGCTTCTTTGGGCCTCAGCGATGCCACCGAAGATCAAGCCCACCTCAAAAGACAGGCCGTGCAGCGAGCTTCGGAGGTCGTGCTTCTCGCCGACCATTCAAAAGTCGGCTTGTCCTCGAGTTTTTTCTTCGCCAAAACTTCTGATGTGGATTTATGGATTACTGACGCCCTCCCTCAGGGCAAAATATTTGACGCTGTTGTTTCCCAGGGAACGAAATTGGAGGTTCACAAATGAGTGCCTCTCGCAAAACTTATTTAGCCGTTGATTTGGGTGCCTCCGGCGGGCGTGTCATGGCGGGCCATTTCGATGGGGCCAAGCTTGAGATCGAAGAAGCCGCGCGTTTTCCAAACGCCGGCTTGGAGGCCGGTGACGGCTGGCATTGGGATGCCGAAGGACTCTTTCAAGAAATAACCAAAGGCCTCACATACGCTGCCACGCGCTTCGGTGGTGATATCGTCTCGGTGGCTGTTGATACCTGGGGCGTCGATTATGCCTTGATCGGTTCCGACGGGAGGGCTCTCAACGAGCCGTGGATGTATCGCGATTCGCGGACAGACGGTCTGATTGCGGAGGCAGCACGCCTCGCCGGTGAGGAGAAAATTTGGGCCAGCACTGGGATTCAACCGCTTTTTTTTAACACGATCTATCAACTCATGGCGGAATCGCGGAAAACTCCGCAGGCCTTAAAAGCCGCTGAGAGCCTGCTTTTCATACCCGACTACTTGAACTATCGACTTTCTGGTGTGCGGGCGATCGAGAGGACCATTGCGAGCACGTCGGGACTCCTTCGAGCAGGCACAGCGGAATGGGATTTCGAACTCGCGGAATCGCTTGGTATTCCATCGCGCATCCTAGGCGACCTAGCCGAACCTGGGGTAATTCTGGGTGAAATCAGCCAGACACTCGCAGCCACAACCGGCCTGCGAGGAGTCAAGGTCACCACGTGTGGAAGCCATGACACGGCTTCGGCTGTGGCAGGGGTGCCATCACGTGCGAAACCGCTTTTTTTAAGCTCTGGCACTTGGTCACTCTTGGGCATCGAGCTCTCAGCTCCAGTGCTCAGCGCGGAAGCGTTCCAGTCGAAATTCTCCAACGAGCAGGGCATTGAAGGAACGACACGATTCCTGACAAACATTTCCGGCATGTGGCTCCTGCAAGAGTGTCGCCGCGTCTGGGCCGAGGAGGGTGATGCGATGGAATACGCCGAAATAGTGGAAATGGCCCGAACGGCCAAGGCCAATGCAATACTCGATCCCGATGCTCCTGAATTTGGCAAACCCTGTGACATGCCTCGCGCGATTTTGGATTGGATCAAAAAGACCGGCCAACCGGCACCGGCTTCCAAAGCCGAGATCGTCCGGATCATCCTGGAAAGTCTCGCCATCAAATATGGACTCATGATTGAGCGGCTTAAAAAAATGATCCCTAACCTACCAGACACACTGCAGGTGGTCGGTGGTGGGTGCCGCAACGCCTTGCTGAACCAGATGACTGCCGATGCCACCGGGCTCCACGTGGAAGCAGAGCCAGTTGAGGCCACAGCCGCAGGCAATATCATCGCCCAGCTCATTGCTACGGGCGAGATTTCCACCCTTGCCCAAGGGCGCGAAATTTTGCGAAATTCATACAATCCTCAAATCCACGAGTCTGTCGCTGACGTAACATGGTATGCAAAGACCGAGCATTTCCGAAAAATTCTATCCACACTCCGATAATGCAAAGCGCTAACCGACCGACCGACCGCACCGTGCAGCTGATGGCTACGTGCCTTTGTGATGCGTTCTTTGATGACGTGGCGCGGGCCACCGTTGAAGTACTCGAGCATGTCGGCTGCGAAGTGGAATTCCCCGAGAACCAGACCTGCTGCGGCCAACCGGCCTTCAATTGCGGCGACTGGTCTGCTTCCCGCGAGGTCATGAGGCATACTGCGCGTGTTTTTGATGGCAGCAAGCCCGTCATAGTTCCGTCCGGTTCGTGTGCTGCAATGCTTTTCCACGGCGCACCTCTTGAATTCGAGAAAGAAAAAGACCTGCCGACCATACAAAAGCTCGCCAACCGCACTTGGGAGCTCGCTGATTTTCTCGTCAACGGCCTAGGCATCGAAAAATGGTCCGGACGCTTCCCTGCCCGCATTGCCTTTCACCGTGCATGCCACACGCGGGGTACCGGTAGTGCCGAAGCCGCTCTGAAGCTTCTCGAATCCATCGAAGGCCTTGAAGTTGTTCCTTTCGGCGAGGCCGAGCAGTGCTGCGGCTTTGGGGGTACGTTTTCTGTAAGCTTCCCTCACGTTTCCTCGTCCATGGGCTGCCTGAAGCTCGAGCACCTTACCGAAATGAATCCGGATTTCATCGTCTCGGGCGACATGAGCTGTCTGATGCATCTCAGTGGTCTTGCCGAGCGCGGCGAGAAACCCGTCAAAACCCTCCACTTCGCACAAATCCTCCAAACCGCACTTCATCGTCATGGCTGAGCAAAAAGTCGAACTCTTCGCCCGCCGTCTCGACCACGGCATCCAAAAGGCGGTCCACAGCAACAGCGCCGCAGGCACCGAAAAGCGTTACAACGTTCTCGGGACAGACTACTCAGCACCCGACGACCTCCGCCGGCTCGCTGGGCAAATCCGCCAGCACTCGATTGAGTATCTCGATACTTACCTCGAGCAAGCCGAGCAGAGCCTGAAACGTCAAGGCGCCCACGTTCACTTCGCCGTTACGGCCGAAGACGCATGCCGTGCCGTTTCCGACATCTTGAAAAAGGCCGGAGCAAAGAAAGTCGTGAAATCGAAGAGCATGATCTCCGAGGAAATCTATCTCAATGACCACCTCGGCACGATGGGTATCGAGTCGGTCGAGACCGACCTCGGAGAATATATCATCCAGATTGATGGCGACCACCCCAGCCACATCGTCAAACCGATCATTCACAAAAACCGTCGCGATATCGCCAAGAGCTTCGAACGCGAGGGGCTTGGCGACTACAATGATGACCCGGAGACCATAACCCGCCGCGCGCGAGTTTTCATGCGGGATAAATACCTGCAGGCCGATGCCGGCATCACCGGCGCCAACTTCGTCTCTGCCGAAAGCGGGCGACTCGTGCTGGTCACCAATGAGGGCAACTCCCGCTTCTGCCTGGCAGCTCCAAAGATTCACATCGCTCTTGTGGGAATTGAAAAAGTCATCCCCTCGGATGCCGATCTTGCCGTGCTTCTGAACCTTCTTGGCCGCTCGGCCACAGGCCAGCAGCTCACTGTTTACACCGAGTTCATCAACGGCCCCGCTCGGACCGACCGACCCTCGGGCCCGCAAGAGATGCATGTGATCTTTGTGGACAACCAGCGCTCGCAGATTCTCGCCTCAGACTGCCGCGAAATCCTGCGCTGCATCCGCTGTGGAGCCTGTCTGAATGTTTGTCCCGTGTACCGCCAGGCCTCCGGACACGCATACCGCAGTGTTTATCCTGGACCTCTCGGAGCCGTCCTTTCTCCGCTGCTCGCAGGCAAAAAGTTTAAAGAACTCGCAGACCTTCCCAAGGCATCAAGCCTCTGCGGAGCGTGCAATGAAGTCTGCCCTGTCGATATTCCGATTCCCGACCTGCTCCTCAGACTTCGCAACCGTGGCCATCAGGAACACGCCCCCTCTCCCGGCACGCCGCCGATGGGTGCCTTTGCCAAACTCGCATCGAGCCCGCTGATCTGGCGCTTTGCCATGAAGAGCAACAAGGTCATGAACCTTGTCCCGCTCGAAAAACTCCCTCTCCCTTACCTGCAGCCTTGGCTGAAAACCCGCACCCTTCCCGCGTGGCGAGGCGGGGAGTTCCGCTCTTGGATGAAATCCCGCCATAAGAAATGAGCACCGCACGCGAACAAATTTTCTCAAGTGTCCGGGCCGCCCTCACTCCCCTGCCCGAGCGCACGCCGCGACCTGTTTTTTCGAAAGATGTCGCCGAGCCGAAATGGCTGGCTGCCGAGACGGACTCCCTCGCCCTCTTCCAAAAACGTGCCGAGGCCACTGGCACAAAATGTTTCACTGATATGGAAGCCTGTGCCTCTTGGCTCCGTGCCCAAGCTGTCCGCGTCGTTTATATCCCTCCGCCACTGACCCGCCTCGTCGCCCTCTGCTCGGAATTCTGCGAAGTCACTTCCGAATACTCACGCGCTCGAGTGAATGAAATCGATGCCGCCTTCACCCCTTCAGCTGGCGCCATTGCCGAGTCGGGAAGTATCATACTCAGCGACGGATCCACACCCGACAGACTCGCAGCCCTCGCGCCTTGGCACCACATCGCGCTCGTCAGCCGTGCGGAAATTCACCGCACTATTGCAGACGCCCTCGCAGCCATGCCGGCCGACCCCAACCTCATCTGGGTGACTGGCCCCTCGAAAACTGCCGATGTCGAAGGCATCCTTATTCAGGGCGTCCATGGCCCAGGAGCCCAAGCGTGCCTGATTCTTTAAAAAAGATCAGACCGCTGCTCGATTTTTTGCGCGTTTCAAGCGCATCGATGCTCCTAGGCATCTGGCTTCCCAGTGTCCTAGCTTACGACGCTGAAATACCGCCCACGGCGGCTGATCGCCAAAAGATTCGGCAAGAGGGATTCCGCGAATCGCGCAGGGAATTGGAGATCGGGCTTACCCAAAGCTACAATCTCCAAAAGCCCAGCCTCGCTCGGAAGAATTCGAGTTTTGTGGAATGGATAGACCTCTGGCGCTGGTGTGATCTCTTATCGAAGGACGCGTCGTCCGAAAATGCCGCCCTCGTTCAGCGAGAGTTCTTCCGCCGCAAGGGCTCCACGGAACTTGTCCTCTGCCTGCCGGGGGTCACTCCTCCAGCAGATGCGACGCCGATCAGCTCGGACGAGGCGGCCCGCATGGCGACGGCTCCCGATGTGCGACGGGCCATGCTCGAGATGATCTTGCCGTCCGGTTCCACGTGGGAAGCGGGCTCGATTGCCGATATCGCTGGCAAAGGCCTCGCAGCCGATGCTGTGGGCGACCCGCAGTTTCTCCGGAAACTTTTTTCCACGTTGGATACCCGCGATTTTACCCCGCTCGTGATAAAAAACCTGTGCACCATTCGCGAGGCCTATCCGGCAAAATGGCGTGAATATGCCGATCTGGCCATCGCCATAGCGGTGGTGAACGATTCCGCTCTGCCGCAGTATTGGCCTCATCAGCAAGTTCGCCCCGACCTGGTTCCAAAGGACGTACCCTCCGTTGAAAATCAATTTGGGCGTTGGGTCGAAGCGAATGAATCTCGGCGCCTTCTGCTCGATCTGCGCCAATTCTCCGCCGAGCAACTCACCTTCCTTGTTGATGCCTTTCTCGCACCCTCAGAGTCAGCTTGGGCACAGAAAACCATCACTCTCAACGCCGGAAACTTTGCCCGCGCCTTTTCCTCGATCCGCTACCGTGAGGACCGAATTAAAACTCGGCGCTTTTTTTGGACTGAGGGACCCTACACGCTCGCAGCCATTCAGAAAAACGGGGGCATCTGCATCGACCAAGCGTATTTTGCCGCCTTCGCAGGGAAAGCCCTTGGGCTCCCAACTGTCTTGTTTAATGGACAAGGCAGCAGCGGCGGGCACGCTTGGTTTGGCTACATGAGCAGGCCCGACAAGTGGGAACTTCAGTGCGGCCGCGATCCTAACCAGAACCTGGTGACTGGTATCGCACTGGATCCCCAGACATGGCAACCCGTGAGCGACCACGAGCTCCGCCAACTGGCTGCCCGCTTCCGGGATACGCCAGCCTACCTCTCATCAATGAACGCCCTCACCATGGCCAGAATTTTTCTAAAAAACGGCGACACGAAAAACGCGCGTACGGCCTTGGAAAATGCCTCGCAAATCTGCCCGCAAAATCCAGAGATCTGGGAGCAATGGGGTGATTTTTTGCGCAGCTCAGGCGCAAGCGTTGCGGAACGCCTTCGTCTCCATGAGCAAGCTGCAAAGGCCCTCGCACGCGATTCCGATTCCAAAGTTCTCCACCAGCAGGCCGCTGCAGCACTCCAACGTGATACAGGAAATACCGATCAAGCCGTCGCCATCGAGCGGCGCATCCTTTCGCAGAACCTCGGCTCCCGATCCGATCTGAGCTGCGAAGCTGCTGCTGCCCGCGTCCGCGAGGCTCTCGAGTCCGAGGGAATCGATCAGGCCGCTCTGGTTTTTCACGCCCAGCTTCGATCTATCGGAAAAACCAATGGCGGCAACTTTGTCAAAGATGTGGGCATCCCCTTCGTCTCCGCGCTCATTGAAAAGGGTCAAAAACCACGCGCACTTCGCACCGTGAACATCATGCGCCAACAGTTCTCTCCCCACGCAAACTCGCCACTAGACCTGCTTCTACGCGAGATGGCCCATGCCTGCAAATAGGCGGACGCTAAGCTTGCCAGCCAAGCGGGAACAAGATGTCCGAAAAACACTCCGTGAATACCAAAAGCTGAATGCTTTTGGACTCTACTAGCGGCGGTCTACGAGCGCCGATGGTTAACGACTCCGGCGCTCATAGAGACGCCGCTACAAGTTAAAACGGCGCGCTAAAGTTCACAGCCTAATAGATATTGGTATTAGGGCGTTTTTTGCGATGCGGCCTTAGGAGCGGGCGGGCGGTCCATCGCGATGAGTTCCGAGACGGTTACAAACTTGTAGCCCTTGGCTAGGAGGGCATCAAAGCTCCCCGGCATGGCATCCACAGTCGAGGCGTGGATATCATGAGCAAGGATGATGCCACCGGGAGCTGCATTTTTAATGATGTGGCTGGAAACGTGGTCGGATTTGCGGATTTTCCAATCAAGGGGGTCGACCGACCAGAGGATCACGCTGAGTCCGTATTCCTCGTTGAGACGTTTCGTGAGATTCGCGTTGATGGCGCCGTAAGGTGGGCGCATGGTGACTGGCCGGACGCCTGTGGCCTTTTCGATGGCCTCATTGGTCTGGGCGATTTCAGCGGCGAAGGCGGACGGGCTCAGTTTGGTAAGCTGTGGGTGCGTCCAACTATGATTTGCGATCTCGTGGCCCTCATCCACGATGCGTTTGGCGATATCGGGAAATTCGGCGACGTTTTTTCCAATCACAAAAAACGTAGCCTTGATGCCGCGCTCTTTGAGGAAATCGAGAAGCTTGGGAGTGAGCTTGGGGTGAGGGCCGTCGTCGAATGTCATGGCCACATAAGAGCCTTCGACATTGCAGCATGTGTAGGTGAATTTTCTGGGTGCAGCAGGAGCGGGAGTCGGTGCGGTTAATTGGTTCGCTGGCGAGGTCACTGTCTCGGTCGAATTCAGAGATTGCATGAGAGGTTGTGGTTGAACAAAACCCGCGACTGACAATGTGTCTGGCCGAGGAGGAAGTTGGGCTTTTGCTGGCGCAGTCGATGTCAAAAAAACGAGCGCGGCAAGGGATGCTAAAGTGGAGTTAATTAATAGTCTCATACGTAATAGATTGGTGAACATGCCACAGGGCATTGGAAAAAAAAGCAACTTTTAGCGAACGGAAATGAATTCTCATGGCCTCCAATCGAGCGTAGTTCCCGCTGGAAGCAATCGTGCAGCGCGGAGAATATCCCAATTTGTGAGGCGGAATCCGCCGAGCCCCTCGAGAGTTTGCATCGCCATGGGTGTGCTGCAGCCATGAAGCCCGAACGGCTGAGGGATGGTTTCGTCGCCTTTGGCGAGATTGATCCAAACGACACCGGCGGGGTTGTTTGGACCAGGCGGCAGGTATTGTTCTTGGGAAAGCACTGGGCGCACGGCAATGGGAGTGGGATTTGGATTGGTATAAAACGGGCTGTTTTTTTCAACTGGGATGACGCGTTCCTCCTGAAACGTCGCGAGTCTGGGATGGCCTATCGCATCCATAACCCGCCACTTGCCTCGGCCACGAAGACCTGGTCGCGCGCGGCCGATTGGCATCACTGCAATGAGGCGGCCATTTCGAGAAATTTCGAGCGTGGTCATATCATTGATCGCTGCGCTGGTGGCTTGCGTTGCGTCGGGGGCGGGTTGCAGGTCGGTGACAGGAATTTTCTCAATTTCAAAAGGCTGCACATTGGGAACTCGAAATCGCGAGCCGGCGGCAGGATGCGTGCCGAGCGAAGGGTTCAGTTTCCGCAAAAACGCTTCGTCGCAGTGGAATCGTTCAGCGACAAATTCCCATGGCGAGCGGTAGGCGAGGAAGTCGGCCGTGACGAGTTCCTGGTATGTTGGGGCGGGAGTTGGTGCAGGCTTGGCCGCAGGATTCGTCTTGCCGCGAGGTTCGCTCACGGCGCGGGCGGCTTTTGGTGGAGCGATGAAGCGGAAATCCTCAACATGGAGGGTGTAGAAGATGAGCGGCTCAAGAACGGATTCCTTGGCGCGTTGCACGACCACGGGGTGCTCAATCGTTTCGCCACGGCCGGTCTGATACAGGTTGAGTACCTTTCCAAAAACAGGATCTGGCGTGTCGCTGATCGGCCCGCTTCCGAATCCTTGATTGTCCAGGAAAACACGCAACAGCAGGACTTCGGACTTGGCGATCTCTGCCGGGGCTGTCGCGGCTGACGGTTGCGTGCTGATGGTCTTTGGCGTGCTTTTCAGAAGCTGAATCTCTTCCGGGCTGGGAATACGCAATTCTTGGCCGATTTTCAGGAAGTCGGTGTCCAGCGCGTTGAACTCCTTGATCTGGGCAACGCTGAGTCGGAGTTTTTTGGCGATGCGGATGAGCACGTCGCCTTTTTTTACGGTGTAAATATTTTGAGGCAATTGCGGCGCGGCAGCTGCATTCGCAGGCTGGCCAACAAATCGTTGCTCGATCACGGGAACTTCCCGAAGTGGCAGACCCCACGAAGCATTGGCGGGCGGGGCAACATTCCACTTCCACTTCACAGCGCGTTCGAGCCCGGGTTCGATATTCTGAGCCTGGGATTGTGGGCAAATCGAGAGCAGCAGAAAAAACAAGCTAATGAAGATGGCGAGCGAGTGCGGCATGGACGAGTTGGCGAAATTTTTACAGGAGCGCGTCATTCTCTAGGCATTGAACCAGACGAAAGCAGGGACAGCTTTTTCTCTGCGAGTTGAAAAATAGAATGGTCACTTGGCATCATTTTTTTCAATGGCCTTGGCGTACTGAACCGCCACGTTTCGCTTTTAGCACGGCTTCAATACGAGCGAGCGGCAGAGTGTTAATGACATCCTCTTTTGTAAGCCAGCCTTTGCGGGCGATACCCACACCGAAGATCAAGTCCTGCAATCCAGAAGTCGAGTGGGCATCGGGGTTGATCACGCACTTCACGCCTTTTTCCTTGGCGAGCGGCCACCAGCGCCAGTCGAGATCGAGGCGCCGGGGATTGGCATTGAGTTCGATGATCGTGCCGGTCGCAGCGGCGGCGTCGAGCACAGCAGGAATATTGACTTGGTAGGGTTCCCGGCTGAGAAGAAGGCGGCCCGTGAGATGACCAAGCATGGTGACGTAGGGATTCTCCATGGCAGATATGAGACGCTTGGTCATTTCCGCCTCTGTCAATGTGAAGGACGAATGGACACTTGCCACGACATAGTCAAGGGTGGCGAGGATTTCATCTGGAAAATCCAGAGACCCGTCTTTGAGAATGTCACACTCGGTGCCAGTGAAAATGCGGAAGCCCGCCTCGCCATCATTGAGATCCTGAATACGAGCGACCTGAGCGGCGAGGCGCTTGTCATCGAGGCCATTCGCTTGAAACGACGCACGCGAGTGGTCGGCGATACCGAGATATTCCAGGCCGAGTTCCTTCGCTGCGGCAACCATGTCTTCGAGCGAGGCGCGACCATCGCTGGCGGTGGTGTGATTGTGAAACGTGCCACGCAGATTTGTGCACTCGATGAGATGCGGTAGGGCGTGCCTCTCAGCTACATCGATCTCGCCCCGATCCTCACGAAGCTCGGGCTCCACAGGATCCAGGTCCAGCGCGCGGTAGATGTCGGCCTCTTCGCAAACATCAGGAAGTGGTTCGCGAAGCTCGCGCCCCTCGGCAGCGCTAAAACGATATTCGTTGAGCGACCAACCCCGAGATAGAGCGCGAGAACGCATGCGGACGTTGTGCTCCTTACTGCCAGTAAAATAATTCAGGGCAAATGGAAACTCGGCTCCGGTCACGGCGCGAAGATCGCACTGGATGCCATTTTTTAAAATGACGCTGGATTTCGTCGCGCCGTGGGCAAGAACGTTTTCGACAAGCGGATGGGCGGTGAAGAATGCCATGACGGCCTCCGGTTGTTTCGTGGAAACGATGAAATCAAGATCGCGGACGATTTCTTTTTTTCGTCGGAAGCTGCCAGCGATCTGGGCAAGATTCACATCAGGATGTCCACGCAGGTCGTTCACGAGACCCTCGGCGATCTGGGCAACATCTCCGAATCGAAATTCTCCGGCGTGGCTGCGCATGTGTTCGATACCTTTGAGGATATTTGCAGCGGTCTTCTCGCCGAAGCCGGGAAGTGTGGCGACCGAACCGTCCTTGCAGGCGCGCTCGAGTTTAGTCACGGAGTGCACCTTCAGAGCATCCCAGAGAATTTTGATTTTTTTAGCTCCGAGGCCTTGGATGGCGAAAAGCGTGAGTATATCGGGTGGAAACTCCTCTCGCAGGTCATCATAATAGGCGAGGCGGCCATGGGAGGAAAGTTCCGCGATTTTTTCTCCAGTCGCTTTCCCGATGCCGTCAACTGAAGTGAGGCGGTCCTCGGAGACCAAGGTTTCAAGCGGTTCGGCAAGAATTTCCAACGCGCGTGCAGCTTGCGTGTAGGCGCGGACTTTAAAAGGATTTTCTCCTTTGAGTTCTAGCAGGCGAGCGATGTTTTCGAGGACATCGGCTATTTCATCTTTGTTCATTGAAGATAGGTTTGGAGGCGATTGCGCCAACCGGGAAGCCACTTCGCCTCATTGCGGACCGGAGGAGAGTTCTTCACACGGCGTGTGAGGACGATGTCCGCAGCCCGAACAAATTCCGGCAGGGCCTTTCCATGAGCGGGCATGATTTCAAGAACCTGTAGCAGCCCCCAGCCTTGGCCATTGTAGCGTTCTGCGGGGCTCACGCCTTCGCCTTTAAAATTTACGTAGTCCATGAGGGCATAGAAGCCAAGCGGCTCAGCAGCCACTCGGCGGAAGTTGGCTTGGATTTTAGCCTGCTGGGAAGGCGATGTGGCGGCGAGCATTTTTGGAAGAGATGCCTCCATGCGCATTGCCGCATACCGCGCCTGCCCGGCCACGGTCTTCTCAAGGAGTGCGCGCAGCGATCTGAGCCTTGGTTTATCGATGTCCGCCATGAAGACTTCCCTCGTCCGCCATGGGCATGGGCCGAGCAACCAGTCGTCGACTGGCACTCCTTGGGTTTTCAAAAATCGGATAAGACCGGGCCAGCTTTCTTGAAACGGCCCGCTGCGACCTTCTGGATACCAGATGAAATGGGCGATTCCGAGGGAGGGAAAGTCCTCGCCCTTGTTCCATGAGGTGAGGCCGCTGACGGTCCCGGCACACTCGTTCTTCCAGATACGGCGACCGATTTCATGCGCCTGAGAGTCGCTTAGGCCAGCCATAGAGGCCTCGGTGGCTAAGATGAGCAGTGTGCAAACAGCAATCAGGAAGCGGCGTGACATCTTTCGATTTAGCAGAGGCTCCCCATTGGGCATTTAGTTCGTTTTCTTCGTTTCGCCGCCAGATTTCTTTTTGGCTGGGGTTGGGCTTGGAGTGGGTGAGGGGGCTTTTTCCAGAATCGGCTTGAGAGGATCCTCGTGCCGGTATGCGCGGGGAAGTTTGACCTGCGGACGCTCAGGATTATTGAGTTTGTTGAAGCGTTTGGACTGCGGCTTGGTGAGAGGATCGTCAAAGATATCTTGGAAACGGGTATCGAGCGAGAGGGCGCGTTCGTACTCGGCGAGGCCTGAGATGTAGCTATAATAGGCTTGGAGGAGAAAAGTTTGCGACTGGAGAAGGGATGTCTGCTGATTCAGCACATCAAGCTGAGTGCCTGCACCGGCATCCAACCGTTCTTGCGCGAGGCGGAGGGCTTCGACGCCTTGGACGACGCTGGCTTCTTGACTGTCCACTGTTTCGCTGGCTTGGAGAAGGTTTGATATAGCTTGTTGGACTTGGAGAATGACCTCTCGCACACCGTTATCGTAATTGATTTTCGACTGCTCCATACGCGCTTTTGCGGTTTTGACATTTCCGTAGGTGAGGAGTCCGTCCCAAAAAGCCCAGGAGCCTTTGATGCCAAAAAACCAGCCGTTGACCATGCTTGTGACGTTAGTGGTGAGCTCATCGCTTTGGTTGATTTGACTTGCGCTGGCGCGGATTTGAGGAAGGTAGCCGGCGACTTGCTGGTTAACGCGGGCGGCCTCACTGAGGATGAGTTGGCGCTGGGCTTTGAGACTTGGATTGCGGGTCACTGCGATACGAATCGACTCGTCGGCATTGAAGCTGCGCGGCTTGTAGTCCAGCTTGCCAACGATATTGAAAGGAACCTCGCTCGGGAATCCGGGCGGGTAGTCCATGCCGAGAAGACGGACGAGTTGATACATGGAAATGCGGTAATTGTTTTCAGCCTGAATGAGTGGGGGCTTTGCATTTGCAAGAGCGACCTCGGCCTGAAGAACATTAAAACGCGGCACCGTGCCGGCTTCGTAACGGTTTTGCTGATCCTTAAGCTGTTCGCTCAGGAGATCAACAGACTGCTTGTTTGCAATGATGAGGGCTCGATTGAGAACAACCTCGTAGAAGTTGATCTTCACATCGGAAATCACTTGGTCAATCGTGCTGCGAAGGCGGTAGTAGGATTCCTGCTCGTCCGAGAGGGCGGCGCGTATTCCGGAAACAGCTGCCCCGCCGTCGTAGAGGAGCTGCGAAAATTCAATGTTAATACTCCACGACTCGTCGTTCACGTTGGACCCGAGAGTGGCGTTCGTGACCTCACGGCTTGTGAAGCCGTAGTTCGAATTGAGGGATGCCTGAGGAATGATGCTTGATCGGACGCTGATGAATTGGCCTGAGGCGCTGTTGAGGGATTGGACGGCTGCGAGGATATCGGGATTTTGCTTGAGAGCGGTCTGGACGGCATCCTCAATTTTAAGATCGGGAACCTTCGGATTTTTTTGCTTCGCGATGAGTTCATTGAGCGCCTTGTAGAAGTCGGTTGTGGCCATTTCCTTGGTTACCGCAGCACGACCGCTTTGCCCGAGGGTCTGGGTTTCAGGATTCTGGTCAAGGGGTTCAGCCGACTGGGCGGGAACAGGAGCCGCGAGATCGCTCGAAATCTGAGCCGGCATCGGAAGGGGAGGCGCTGCGGGCATCGGCGGGAGGGGAAGTGGCATGGAGCCATCAGGAAGCGGAGTGCCGGATGGCAGGGGGCTTCTAAAAGAAGGAAGAGGAAGTGGTGTGAACTGAGGAAGAGGCGGTGGCGGTGGCAAATCTTGAAATTGTGGACTGGCGCTGGGCGCGGGGGTCTGAGCGAGTAGCGGAGTGCAAGCAAGAAGGATCGCGAATAGCGTGGTGGAAATTTTAAAAGGCATGATGGTAGGTCAAGGCGATTGAATGGGAAACATTAGGTGAGTAATCACAGGTGAAAAGAAATTCAAAGCGTCGGGATCATTAATTTTTGATTTTGGACGGATCTGGGGTAGGGTTCGACGAGGAGCTTTGCGGGTGCGCCAGGTGATCCGGCTGGGCTGGGCCTGGCGTGTAGATTTTGTCGTTGGTAGAAGGTTCGCCGCTGAGGATTTCAGCAATGAGAAATGGCGGCGCTTTAAGGGAACTCATGAGAAGCGCGCCTGTCTCTCGTCCGCCTTGAACAGAGAGATATTTTTCTCCGGGAACGGCAGATATTGCTGGGTTTGACTCAATGAGGACAAATTTCTCGGCGACATTGACCATACGAATCGTGCCGGCCCACTGGATGGGCAAGGCGGTCGGCGGGCGCATCTTTTTTGTCGGAAAAATTTTACGCAGTGTGGCAAGCCAACCGAAGGGGGAAGCGTTATTTTGGGGAGAGCGCTGCGCGGGGGGCTTCGTTGGAGGCATGTGCGCGCAAGATCCGAGAAAAAGCAGAATGGAAATCCATGCCATGTAGACGCGTCGTTTCATCATGGGAGCCAAGCGGGCTTGCGGGGTGGCACTTTGAAGAATTCTTTTGCAGCATCTTCGTTGGAAAAGGACGCCCATTTTCCATCTTTGCGAACGAACAAGCGCGTGCTATACGGCTGTTCGAACCTAAGGAAGACGGTTTCCCCAGGATCGGCATCGCTGAGGTTGGCGATTTGCAATCGAGACACCAGCGAACTAAACTCAGGTTCAAGAAATCCATTGCTGATGAGTTTTCTAAAATAATCGGCCGCCGATGTGTCGCCAGAGTCAAACGGCCACCCGAGATCATTTTTCCCATATTGAAATCCATCCAGAGCCATCTCTTGGGCGGCACGATGTATCTCGATGGCCATGGGCAAAAGCTCCTGTTCGTCTGGAGCATTCAAAGGCAAGCTTAACGAGGTAGGCTCGGGCGGCGGAGATTTCTCCCGGCAGGATGTGAAAACAAACAAGGATGAGACGCCTGCAAAAAATAGAACTCCGTGGTGCGGCAGTCGCATGACAGAAATCTACCCTCAGTAGCGTCCGAAATGCAAACCTCAAGCTTTTGGTTTCTCTAGATCATGGAAATCCCAAGCATAATTAGGTTTTTCGCCTAAATTTAAACCCTTGCCGCTTGACCCCACTTGGATCAACCGCCATAGTGCTCGATTCCGAAGAGGAGAGCGCTCTGGCTAAAGCTCATCACTTTCTGTTTCGGGAGAAACGATTTTATGAATTCCGAACTCATTACAATGCTGGACCTGCTGGAGCGTGAGAAGGGCATCAAACGAGATGTCCTCGTGGATGCTATTTCCACATCCATCTTGGCGGCTTCGAAGAAAAGCTTCACCTCGGGAACACGCGAACTGCGCATCGAGATCAACCCTCAAAGCGGTGCGATTCGCGCGATTGCGACGCTTATCGTTGCTGAAAAAATAACCAGCCCGCACGATGAGATTCTGCTCTCGAAGGCCCGCTCCATCAAGGAGGACGCCCAGCCCGGGGAGGAAATCGAAATCGAGGTCACTCCACGCGATTTCGGCCGGATTGCAGCCCAAGCAGCACGACAAGCCATCAACCAGCGCCTACGCCAGATCGAGCGCGAAATGATTTATGATGAGTTCAAGGATCGCGCTGGCGAGATCGTCACTGGCACTGTCCGCCGTTTCGAACGCTCCGACGTCATTATCGATCTCGGGAAGTTCGAGGGCGTGATGCCATCCCGCGAGCGAGTGCTCACAGAGGAATACAATGTGGGAGATCGGTTGCGCGCCTATGTTGTCGCCGTGGAAAGTGGCAATCGCGGACCAGAAATCATCTTATCCCGCAGCCACCCAAATTTTGTTCGCCGACTTTTTGAGTTGGAAGTCAGCGAGATTGCCGACCGCACGGTGGAGCTGAAGGTTCTCGCTCGCGAGGCTGGCTTCCGCACGAAGGTCGCCGTTCACAGCGCTGATCCAAAAGTGGACCCAGTAGGCGCCTGCGTTGGGATGCGCGGTGCACGCGTCAAAAACATCGTCCGTGAACTCAATAACGAAAAAGTGGATATCATCCGCTGGGACGCCGATCCGTTGAAATTTGTGAGCGCGGCACTCAAGCCAGCGAATATCAAATCCATCACGGCTGATGAGGCAAAAAAATCTATCCAAGTTTTAGTTCCAAAGGAGGACCTCTCCGTGGCAATCGGGCGCAAAGGCCAAAACGCCCGCCTCACCGCAAAAATGTGCGGCTGGGAAGTTGATATTCAGGAAGACAAACGCGAAGAAAAAGCTCTCAAGCACAAGACCGATGAGGCCGCACACTCTCTTGAAGAGATTCTTGGAATCACCGAAGAGGAGGCCCTCAAACTCACAGCAGGTGGTATGAACTCAATCGAGGTCATTCAATTAGCTGGAGCGGAAGACATCGCTGATGCGCTCGGTTCAGATATCGAAACCGGTCAGCGAATACTCGCAGCGGCCCAGGCTACCCAAAAAACTCCCGCCGCCTGAGGGGTATGAAAACGTTCCCCCAGACCGCAATTCATCATGGCAGAGAAAACAACGAAAAAAATCACCGAGGACAAGACGGCCACGAAACGCCGTCCAATAAGTTCCTCGCGCACCGCGCGCACCTCACCTTCCGCCGCTGAACCCCCCGCTTCATCTGCCACACCACCCCCTGAACCAAAAGTTCAGGGACCAACCGTCGATCTGCTCGAGCCGGTTAAAAAAATAAAAAAGGCCACCTCTGAGCGTCCAGGACTCAAGCCTTTTATCAAGCCCTTGACGGCCAAGCCGTCTTCTCACACGCCTCCACCTCCGCAGCCAGTTCCGGAGCTGGTTCCTGAACTTTCCCAAGAGGACGTTTCCGCAAATAGCGACTCGGAGCCTCCTGCCTCCGCAGACTCCGGAAAAAAAGTCCTTAACATCAAACCCCCGATTGTCGTCAAAGTTCTTGCTGATGAACTAGGTCTCAAGCCATTCCAGCTTATCAAAGACCTCATGTCGCTTCAGATTTTCGCAAATCTCAACCAGACGGTCGAAGCGGATGTGGTCGCAAAGGTTTGCGAGATGCACGGCTTTGTTTTTGAGCGTGAGCGTAAAGACACATCAAAAGGGCATCACAAGGTTGAAGTAAAAGTCGAAGTTCCCAAGGCCCCCGAGCCGGCCAAGACAGAGCAACTGACACTTCGCGCTCCGATTATCACCTTCATGGGGCATGTGGACCACGGCAAAACCTCGCTACTCGATGCGATTCGGAAAGCCCGCGTTGCAGCCGGCGAAGCTGGTGGTATCACTCAGCACATCGGTGCGTACAGCGTAGAGCGCAACGGCCAAAGAATCACATTTCTCGACACCCCCGGCCACGCTGCTTTCACATCCATGCGAGCCCGCGGAGCGAACGTGACCGATATCGTTGTGCTTGTTGTCGCCGCAGACGATGGCCTCATGCCACAGACGTTGGAGGCCATTTCCCACGCGAAAGCCGCCAAGGTAAAAATCATTGTCGCCATCAATAAAATCGACATGCCTTCGGCCAATCCCGACCGCGTGCGAACCCAGTTGCAAGAAAAAGGCCTCACCCCAGAGGATTGGGGAGGTGAGACGATCTGCATCCCCGTAAGCGCCACAAAGGGCACAGGCATAAGCAATCTCCTCGATTCCATGATTTTAGAATCCGAGATGCTGGAGTTGACAGCAAGTTCGACACTCGATGCGCGATGCACGGTTATTGAAGCTCAGGTCGAGCAGGGACGCGGACCAACGGCTACCGTGATCGTCCGCATGGGCACCTTAAAAGCAGGTGATGTCTTTATCTGTGGCAACCAGTGGGGCAAGGTGAAGCAGCTCATCAACGACCTCGGCAAACCTATAAAAGAAGCAGGACCCTCGATGCCGGTAAGGATTCTTGGTTTGAGCGGCCTCCCGAATGCAGGCGACGAACTCGTGGTGATGGACTGCGAAAAATCCGCCCGCCTGCTGAGTGAGGAGCGTTTGGCCTCTCATCGTGATACGAAACTCTCCACACCGCAGCGGACCACGCTGGAAAACCTTTTCGCCAGCATCGCCTCCGAATCGAAGCCCTCGTTGAGAGCAATCGTCAAGTGCGACGTCCAAGGCTCGCTCGAAGCCGTGGTTGCCTCACTCCGTGAGATTCCACAGAAAAAAATCACTCTCGACATCATACACAGTGCTGTGGGACCGATCACCGAGTCCGATGTGATGCTGGCCAGCGCCTCAAATGCGGTCGTCATCGGCTTTGGTACCAAGACGGAAAACAGCGCTGCGCAAGCAGCCAAGCGCGAAGGTGTTCAGATCAAGCTCTACAGCATCATCTACGAATTGCTGGATCAGATTCGCGAATCCATGAGCGGAATGCTCGATCCGGAACACCGCGAGGCCATCATAGGCCACGCCGAGGTAAAACAGGTTTTTGATCTCACCAAAGGCAAAGTCGCCGGCTGTATGGTTACCGACGGACGTATCGCCCGCACAGCCCGCGCCCGCGTGCTTCGCCGACGCCAACCAATCTACGACGGGGGCATCGCGACGCTGCGCCGCTTCGCAGACGAAGTTAAAGAAGTGCGTTCGGGACTCGAGTGCGGCATCAAATTGGGTGATTTTACAGAATACCTGCCCGAGGATATCATCGAATGCTACACGCTCGAAAAAATCGCGCAGCAGCTTTAGAGTCTTCTGTCATTTTCTTGAAAACAGATCGCACAGAGGCAACGAAGCAAGCCATCCCGTTGCGGCTTTCCTAACTTTTACCTGTGAATTTTGTGAACCTGTCCAAATTCCGTTACGGGGTTGAGACCTCTGATGGATGTTTCATGCTATGAATAATCGACTTGCGAGGGTGTGTGAAGTACTGAAACGCGAGCTGGGGATGATTATCCGCCGAGAGCTTGAGTTTGAAAATACGCTGGTGACCGTAAGTGGGGTTGATATCACGCCCGATCTGAAGCAGGCCCATGTCTTTATATCCGCGCTAGGTTTGCCCGCCGGCCGTCGGAAGGCCATGGAGTCCCTTGAGCAGCACAGGGTCATGTTTCAAACAGAGCTTTCCCGCCGAGTGCACATCAAACACACTCCGCATCTGCACTTTCGTCTCGACGAGGCCATCGAGCGGGGATCGCGAATCATCACCCTCATGGACGAACTTGGCCTCACTGAAGAAAAGTCAAATGATGAAACCGAACTTTGATACGATTGCTGGAGTGCTGCGCAACGCCCACACAGTGGGAGTCGCCAGCCATATCCGGCCTGACGCTGATGCGCTCGGCTCGACGATTGCCTTTGCTCTCTGGCTTCGCGAGTGCGGCAAGGAGGTCACTGCCTACAATGAAGAGGGATCAACTTCAAAATTTCACTACCTTCCGTGCCATGAAATCGTTGTCATGCCGCCCTCCGCTCCTCAGAAGTTCGATGTCTTTGTCGCCCTCGACACCTCGGTGAAAAACCGGCTCGGCTCCGTCCACGAAGCGATCGCTCCGGGCACGCCGATTCTCAACATTGACCACCACATCAGCAACGAGAACTTCGGCGATGTGAATTACATCGACCCATCAGCTCCTGCCACCGGACAGATTCTTTTTGAATTCTTTCAACATGTTGGTGCCCGCATCTCGCCTGAAATAGCCACGAACCTGTTTGCGGCGATTTCGACGGATACCGGCTCGTTTCAATACGCGGGGACGAATGAGCGAACATTTTCAGCCGCGGGCCATCTCATCGGCTGCGGCGTGGATGTTTCCTCCCTCTCCCGCGCCATGTACGACAGCCAGCCGCGCCGTCGCTTTGAACTTCTCCGGCACGCGCTCAATTCTGCGGAGTTTCATTACGACGGCCGCATTGCCACGTTCTCTCTCTCACTCGAATTGGTTGAAAAGCTCAATGTCCTGCCCGAAGACAATGAAGGTATCATTGACCACCTCCGCTCCGTCGAAGGCGTGGAAGCGGCTGTGTTTTTTGAGGAACTTCCCGAAGGCAAAGTGCGGGTGAGCGCACGCTCGAAGTTCCCTCGAATCGATGTCTGCAAAGTTTGTAAAGAATTCCATGGCGGAGGACATCCCATGGCCGCAGGTGCTCGCGTTGATGGTAGCCTCAGCCAAGTCAAATGCGATTTTTTAAAGGCTCTCTCTGATGAAATCCGGAACTGAAATTGACGGCGTACTTCTTGTCGATAAATCCACCGGGATGACATCCCACGATGTCGTGGCGATAACCCGCCGGGCCCTGAATACCAAGAAAGTGGGCCACTGCGGCACGCTCGACCCGCTCGCGACCGGGCTACTCATCATCACCATCGGCCGAGGAACAAAAATCCAAGATCTCCTCATGAGCGAGGATAAAGAATATGTCGGCACACTCCGCCTAGGTGAAGTCACCGACAGCCAAGACTCGGACGGCCAAGTGATAGAAACACTGCCTGTTCCCGATCTGGCTCGAGAAAAATTGGATGCGGCCTTTGCCAAATTCCATGGCGACTTTTATCAGACTCCGCCGATGGTTAGCGCCATCAAGAAGGACGGCGTGCCACTCTACAAGCTTGCCCGACAGGGTAAAACTGTGGAGCGAGAGCCCCGCTTCGTCCACGTTTACGCACACGAGATTCAGGCAGTAAGACTTCCCGAGATTGATTTCCGCGTCGTCTGTAGCAAGGGATTTTATGTCCGAACTTATGCCCACGATGTCGGAGGCGAGCTAGGCTGTGGAGCCCATCTCAAGTCCCTACGCCGCACCAAATCGGGCCGATTCAGCGTCGAGGGAGCTGTAACCATTGACGAACTCAAGGCCGGACCGACGGATGCCATTGCGCAGCGCGTCCTGAGTCTGCCTGTCGTTTCGCGACTTCGTGGGGCCTGATGAAAATTCTCCGCTCCATCGACGCCCTTGAGGAAATCGATGCTCCGGTTGTTCTGGCAGCAGGCGTCTTTGATGGCGTGCATCTAGGCCATCAAGCTGTATTGCAAGCCGCCATTGACTCGGCAGCCCGCATCGAAGGCGTTCCGGTCGCGCTCACATTCGACCCCCACCCTGCTACTGTTCTGCGACGCGATCGAGCCCCTCGCCTCCTGACACCGCTTGATTTCAAACTCCAACTCATTAAACGCCTCGGCATCGAGCATGCACTGATCATTGGATTCGATGCCGCTTTTGCCGCAATCGAGGCCGAGGATTTTATTTTATCACTCTGCCGCAGCACACCGCAGCTTGCCGGCGTCTGTGTTGGAGAAGGCTGGATGTTTGGCCATGGTCGCAGAGGAGATGCACGGATCCTAAGGACGCTTGGAATGCAAAATGGCTTTTTTACGAGCGCCACGGCGCAAGTCCAAAGAGACGGTGAAGTGGTCAGCAGCACGCTCATCCGACAAGCCCTCGCCGCCTGCGACCTTGCCAAAGCGGCCCGCCTCCTGGGCAGAGATTTTGCCATTCGCGGGCTGGTCGTGCGCGGTGCCGGCTTGGGTAGAAAATTGGGATTCCCAACTGCGAACATATCCACCGACTTCCAGCAATACCCAGCGGATGGTGTTTATGCCATCCGAGCCTTGGTAAACGAAAAGACGTTTCAAGGTGTTGCAAACATAGGCCTGCGCCCGACAGTGGCGACAAATGGGGATCGGGTTCTCGAAGTCCACCTTTTCGACTTCTCGGGGGATCTTTACGACGCTGTCATCGAGGTTTCCTTTCTTCATTTTCTGAGAGCAGAGATAAAATTCGAAACGAGAGACGCCCTCACTTCACAGATTCGCAACGACGTCTCCTCAGCAGAGGCATGGTTTAAAAAAGCCCGTATTGCCGCATGAATTCGCCCTGGCATTTCGGCACCTATGACGAAATGTCGGACCCCGACGGCCGACCGCGCCAAGTTTACACGGCACTCTTCGAGCGGCTTCAAAAAATGCCGCGCGCCCAATTGCGCAGCCTCGACGAGCGTCTCGAAGCCACCATGCGAGAGATGGGCGTGACGTTCGACATCCACCGCGACCGTCCCTGGGGATCCCGCTCGTGGTTCTGCGACCTCCTGCCGCAGATTTTTACTCCCGCAGAGTGGGCTCCATTGGAAGCCGGAGTCCGGCAGCGCCTCCGTGCCTTTGAGTATTTTCTGAAGGACATCTATGGCCCAAAGCAAATCCTATTAGACGGTGTGTTGCCGATTCCCTTGGTCCTCGGCAGCGAGTTTTTCCAGCGCTCCGCCGCTGGTCTGCCGCAGCCAGGCGATGCATTTCTGCATCTGAGTGGGCTTGCCATTTGCCGACTGCCGAATGGAACACTTGCCGTAAAGCACCACTATTTCAGCCACGCTTCCGGCATGTCTTACATGATCCAGAATCGCCGGGCGCTGACGAGGGTGATTCCGCAATCCTTCCATGATACAGGCATCCATTCGATTTCAGATGTTCCGACCAGCATTGTGGAGATGCTGCGCACTCACTCGGGGGAGTCGGATCCCATGGTTGTACTTCTGACCCCCGGCCCACTCAGCCCAGCCTATTCCGAACACAGTTTTCTTGGCCGCCGGATGGGCATCCCGTTGGTGCAAGGGGGGGATTTACTGGTACTCAATGATGAAGTGTATTTGAAAACGGTCTCTGGCCTGAGCAAGGTGGATGTCATTTACTCCCGAGTCAGCGACCGCTGGCTGGATCCCATGGTTTTCCATCGCGACTCGATGCTCGGTGTTCCAGGACTCGTCCACTGCATTCGAAAGAAAAGCGTTGCGGTCATCAATGCGATTGGAGCCCAACTTTCCGACGACCGCGCCCTTCTGCCATTCTCCTCTCAAATCATCCGCTATTACCTCGGAGAACAGCCGCTCCTCCCGACAGTCCCAACCTACTGGCTTGGCGATCACGACCAACGCGAGCTTGTCTTATCCGAGCTCGAGCGATTTACCATTCGAGGGCTCTATGGTGAGCGCATCTACCTCGGCGGTGACGGCAAACTTCCCTCAGGCGAAGAAATCCGTGCTGTGCAAGAGGAGATTCTCAGCGATCCCGCGCGTTACGTCGCCCAACCTCAGGCCTGTGATGCAGAGACCATTTCTTTTCAAGACGGCCAGCGCCGTAAAAGCCGACAAGACCACATCCTCTTTGCCCTCCGAAAAAATAGTGGCGACCTGGAAGTGTTCCCGGGTGCCCTCACGCGCGTCTCCACCAAGGAGTCTCCCTTCACCTCCTCGGAACTCGGCGGGGGGAGCAAGGACACTTGGGTTCAAGTCGACGCGGATATAACATCCGACGAGTGGGATCCCTCCCGGCAGATAGATTCGAAAATTCCCCTTCACGGCGTCACCAGTCGCGTCGCAGAGTCCTATTACTGGCTCGGTCGTTACTTGGAACGCGCCTACGATTTAGCAGGAATGGTCAGTGTGATCGAATCCCTCGAGCTGGAAGAGCTCAATCCTACGGAAAGGATGAATTACCGTCCCGTTTGGAACCGAATCCTCCCGATGCTTGAAGGCTCTCCCTCTTCCTCGCGCCGTACCATTTCAAGTCCAGAGGGCCGCTACCGCCTCACCTTTGATCCGGGGGAACCAGGCTCGGTCATAAGCACCATTCATCGCGCATTCAACAATGCCGAGTCCGTCTTAGAAACCCTGAGCCTCGACTCATGGGCCGTAATGAGCGGGCTTCGCGAGCGCTTTGATGCAGTGCTTTTCAAGCCCGATGCCCCCGCAGAGACACTTGCCAACGCAAGCCGCGAGTTTTGCTTATTTGCGAGGGAGATGATTCCTCGGTTTTTTGGTACAGCCAAATGCACGATGCTGGCAGACGACGGTTGGAACTTTTGTGAAATTGGACAACTTTTGGAGCGAGCTGCTATTACAGCAAATGCGGCGACCTCCATCGCGGGCCCGCTCCTGCAGTCATCTCGCGCGAGTCTTCGCCCGCACGCGGTGGAAATCCGCCTCTCGGCATTCCTTCGCCTTCTGAATAGCCGGGATATCTACCGCCGCATTTACCAGATGCGTATCGAGCCGTTGCCTCTTCTTGAACTCCTCTGGAAAAATCCCGTTGCGCCGCGCTCCGTGGTGCAGTGTCTCGAAGGCTGCGCCGCACGCATTCGCAAAGGAGAAAAGGTGCTCTCCCCCGCCACTGACAGGGCTTGGGCGACTTTGGAAAACCTGATCAAAGAAATCCAATCCACGAACTGGGAGGAATTGCTCGACGAGAAAAAAACCAGCTCCTCCAAATCTCCGCTCCAGAGCCACTCGGAAAGGCTGCTCCAAAGCCTGCTCGGCCTCCACACCGTGATCTGCGATAGTTTTCTTAACCGCCAAGTGCTCATGCACAGCGAAACAAAGCCTCTTTTTAAAAACTGACCATGCTTTTTAACGTCGTGCACACCACCACGTATCAGTACGTAGACGAGGCGATGGAGGCTTACCTCGAAGTCCGCCTCACGCCACCTGCAAGAGCAGAACAAAAAGTCCTCAGTCACCGGATCGAATTCCATCCCACGGCACGAGCATCCGACTACGTCGACTATTTTGGAAATCGAACCACGTTTTATTCCATGACGCTTCGCCACCGACAACTCAAGGTGACGAACCGACTGACCGTACGCACACTCCCCCGCAACCGGCCGGAGTTTGGTCTTGCCCTCACGATTGCCGAAGCGCGTCAGATTTTAAAATCCACCGGAACGAGTGTATTTGATTACCTGCAGCCCACCGGAGCCATTCCCCTGACGCCGGATTCCACGGCATGGGCAAAGGAGATTCTCCGTGAAAACCGGCCATTGCAGGATGGTCTCGACGAACTCAACACGACGATTTGGCGCGAATTTAAATACCAGTCCGGCTCAACGGAGAATGAGACACCGCTTTCCGAAATCTGGAAAACGCGCGAGGGGGTCTGCCAAGATTTCGCCCATGTGATGTTGAGTGTCCTACGTGCGGCACACATTCCCTGCCGCTATGTCTGCGGGTACATCGAATCCGAAACCATTCCTTTCGACCCGACTCGCAAGAGCTTGATTGGATCGCTAGCCACCCATGCTTGGGTCGAGGTCCTTGTTCCTGGCATGGTGTGGGTCGCGCTTGACCCCACAAACAATCAGTGGTGTGGCGAACAACACGTTACGGTCGCTGTGGGTCGCGACTTCATCGACGCAACCCCAGTGAAAGGGACTTTTAAAGGTTCAGCCTCGCAAAAGTTGAAAGTGCATGTGAAGATGAAGCGAGTTCCTGAAAAAATATGAAACTAAAAATCAAAAAGGAATCGGTCTACACCTATGAGGGTCCGGTGTCATTTTCACCACACCACGCACGCATTTTTCCTCGAATTGACCTCTCGGTGAAGGTCGAGGGAATACGGTTTGAAACACATTCCGCTGCCGATGTACAATTCCGGCAGGACCTATTCGATAACCATATTGCCTATTGTTTCTATCCGGAGATGTCGAATGTGCTCCCATTCCGACTGGAGCTTGATCTCGAGGTGGAGGAGAGAAACCCGTTCCACTTCCTGCTCGAACCAGACGGCCTCCAAGTCCCGCCGCAATATCGCGATGACGAGCGCAGCATACTCACTCCGTATCTCATGCCGGTGAGCGGATGCAAGCTGCCCTCCCCGCTGGCACCTTACGGGCCTCGCCCAACGGTCGAAACAATCCTTAATTTCAACCACTGGATTCACGAAAATATCGAGTACGAGGTGCGGCCGACTGGTTTGCCACACACTCCTCAAGAGGTTCTATCAATAGGAGCTGGTTCCTGTCGCGATTTCGCTGCACTCCTGACTGAGACCCTCCGCCAGAATGGCGTTGCAGCGCGTCTGGTGAGCGGATTTGTCTGGGAAGGCGACAAGCCAGAGGAAGAAAAACGGGCCTCCAGCGCAATGCACCTCTGGGTCGAAGCCTGCCTGCCTGGTGCGGGCTGGATCGGCATGGATCCCACAAATGGTGTTCTCACCGACCACCACTTCGTGGCTACCGCGGTCGGACGCCGACACGAGGACGTCGCTCCAATCAGTGGTTCCTACTACAGCGAAACTCCAGTCGCCAGCGAACTTGTCACAAGCGTCTCTGTAGAGCAAACGGCGTGAGGATTCAGCCCAAGCTCGAAAGTGCATTAGAGAGAAACCCTCGACGCTTCAGAGGCGTAACTAAAGAATATATGGTTTTCCAAAAGCCCCACCATCGGTTGACAACAAAATGAAATTTTTTGAAGGCTGCACGGCACTTATTACAGGAGCTTCCTCTGGGCTAGGGGCCGAGTTTGCACGCCAACTCGCTCCGCTCGCCTCAGGCTTAGTTCTTGTGGCTCGCAGAAATGACCGCCTTGAAGAACTCTCCGCCACGTTGCGCTCGCTGCATCCGGAACTCGAGATCCGCATTTTTCAAGCTGATCTGGCAGATTCCGGACAGCGATATGCCTTGGCCGATTGGCTTGAGAAGGAAAAAATGGATGTGAATTTTCTCATCAACAACGCTGGCTTGGGCGACCACGGGCACTTCGATTCCAGCGAGTGGAACCGCGTGCAGGCAATGCTGGATTTGAATATCACCGCACTCACTCACCTGACACATCTATTAGTAGGACGAATGATTCTCAGCGGTCGCGCAGCTATTTTGAACGTGAGCAGCGTGGCTGGGTTTTTTCCGCTTCCCAATATGGCCGTGTACTCTGCGACAAAAGCCTATGTCACAAGCCTCTCCGAAGCTTTAAGCATCGAGCTACGCCCCAAAGGGATAACGGTCAGCGCCCTATGCCCGGGGCCAGTTCCAACCGAGTTTTTCGACATCGCCACAAGACCTGGCGAAGAAGCCCGCGCCTCACACTTCGAGACTTTTCCGGCTTTTGTGGTTTCTGCTTCGGAGGCCGTACGCGATGGTCTTCGAGCCGTTGCAAACGAGCGAGCGCGTGTTATTCCGGGAGCACTCTTGGCGGCAGCGGTTGCCGTGGCGCTTGTCATTCCCTTCTGTATCATTCGCCGAATCCTTGCTGCAAAAGCCGCATCTTTTTAGAAAACTTCTCCGATGCCCACATCCATAACGAGCAACTCCGAATCGCTCTCCTTCACCGAGGCATTCGAACTGATCAACCCTCACCTCTACACGGTCGAGGAACGCATCCGCGCCCAAGCCAAATCTTTCGACCCGGCAGTTGAAGGCTACGTTTCCTACATCTGTGGAGCGGGAGGAAAACGCCTGCGCCCAGCCCTGGCCCTCCTCTCTGCCGGAGCCACGGGAAAAATCACGCCCGGTCATGTTGATCTTGCCGTGATTTTAGAACTCATCCACATAGCCACACTCGTTCACGATGACATCATCGACGGAGCGGAACTCCGTCGCGAACAACCCTCGGCCAACGCCAAATAGGGCAATGCCATTAGCGTACTCCTCGGGGACGTACTCTTTGCCCACGCGCTCAAACTTTCCACAAACTTCAGCAATAGCGACATCTGCCGCCGGATTGCAGATGCCGCCGCAGAGGTGTGCTCCGGCGAAATTATCCAGACTCAACGGCGGTTTGACCTCAAACTCACCACAGCGGACTACTACCGCATCATTGAAATGAAGACAGCCGCCCTCTTCACGGCAGCCTGTGAACTCGGCGCCTTCATCAGTGAAGCCAGTCCATCGGTGATTGGATCTTTCAAAACCTTTGGCACCAAGCTGGGCGTGGCCTACCAGATTTATGATGATATTCTGGATCTCGCCGGCAGTGAGGAGGAAACGGGGAAAACCCTGGGCACCGATCTCCAAAAAGGAAAATTTACTCTCCCGGTCCTTCTGATGCTCCAGTCAGGAAAAGACGTGAGCGCCTTGCGCGATATGTTGCTCAACGACGACCCAGGAGCGCATACGGCACTCGCCGCGATTCTTCAGGAAGCAGGAACAATCGAGAATGCCAAAACGATCGCAAATCGCTTTATTTCGGAAGCCCTTGAGCAACTCCAAGGTGTACAAGACAACCGTTACGCTCGAGGCCTCCATTCCATTCCTGAGCACCTACGAGGTCTCCTCAAAAAACTGTAACCACTCCGAAACGTAGACACAGTTTTTTAAACTGCCTGAGTTGGATAGCGCATTGCGCCACATTAAATGACACTGGGGAGGATGAGATAAAACGCACCGAGGAAGTCGTTGCGTCATAAAGAATGACACCCGGATGAAAAAAGAATCTGGGACAAT